>CALRMO020000006.1:0-44147 GCA_943369235.1 Sphingomonas paucimobilis | reverse complement strand
CAGATCCAGATCGCGGAAGATCGACGGGTCGGGCATGAAGCCGCGGATGGTAGGCACACGATGCAATTCCAGATCGGCGCGCGCCACGCCGCGTGCCAGCAGCAATTGCGTGACCAGATCGTCGGGCTGAAAACCAGGGTCGCGGGCATCGACGTCGTTGCTGCGCCATTGCCAGGCCTGTCCCGTGATCGAACTGGTAATGTTGAGGACCGGCTGCACGGGCTTTCTGTATGCGCTGCACTGATGAGTAGCAAGCATCGGTGATGTCTTGTGGGGCTCGTGAAAGAAGCGTATTGTTCTGGCGGGAGAGAAAATATGTATCCAGTCCGTCTGGCAGTGATAGCCGCGCTGATGACCGGAGCTTCGGTTGCAGCGCAAGAGACGTCCTTACCCGAATTCCCGATTGTCGAACTGTTTGCGATCGACACCAGCGACAGAATGACCGTTCAGGTGCAGGTCAATGGCAGTGAGGCGGTGCCGTTCATTGTCGATACCGGCGCCGAACGAACGGGTATAGCGAACGATCTTGCCAAGAAACTGGCGCTGGAATCGGGCCCGATCCTTACGCTTGCAACCATTTCGGGCCGCGCGCGGGTGAATTCGTTTTTCATCGACAGGCTGACAACGTCGGCGGTCAATCTCGAAGGCATCGAAGCCCCGGGCCTGGAGCGTGCCAATCTGGGGGCCTACGGCCTTCTCGGCATCGACAGCCTTGAAGAAACCCGCGTGCTGCTCGACTTCGCCAACCAGAAAATGGACGTGCTGGCATCGCGCAAGTCGCGCGGCATGACAAAGCTCGAAAACGGAATGATCGTCGTCAGCGCCAAGAAGAAAGCAGGGCGGATGATCCTGTCCAGCGCCAAAATCGATGGCATTCGCGTCGACATCATCCTCGATACTGGCGCGCAGAGCAGCATGGCCAATTTCGCCTTGCGCGATAAATTGCGTCGTCGGCACCGGACAGGCGAATTCTTACCGGTGAAAATGAAAAGCGTAACAGGAGCAATATTGGACGGAGAGTACACTCAGCTTAAGCAAATCGAGGTCGGTGGCCTGAAAATCACGGATTTGCCGGTTACGTTCGCTGACAATTACGCGTTTACCGCGCTGCATTTGGAAGAACGGCCTGCGATATTGTTGGGCATGGACGCGATGAAGCTTTTTGATCGCGTTCTTATTGACTTCGGAAACCGGCGCGTCGGGTTCGACCTGCCCAAAGGGGTCGAGCGTCAGTCAGACGCCAAGATGGCCGCAGCGTTCTAAAGGCTTGCACCTCGCTTCGGGGGCAAGCATAGGCCAGCAATGGAGCGCGTTTTCGATTTTGGCGGGCAGGCCTTTGAAGTGGCTGGCGATGCGGGTCTGTACTGGCTTGCGGAGCGCACGTTGCTGGTGTCAGATCTCCACCTCGAAAAGGCGAGTTCATTTGCCGCACGCGGGCAGATGTTGCCCCCTTATGACAGTATGTCGACATTGCACGAAGTCGAGGCGCTGATTAAACGTTTTAATCCCGAGCGCGTGATTTCGCTTGGTGACAATTTCCATGACGATGCGGGCGAAAGGCGCTTAGCCGCTAAAGCCGCTGATTTGCTTCAAATGCTGGTCGGGCGAACGGACTGGATTTGGATTACCGGTAACCACGACCGCAATGTCGAGGCGCGTTGGGGTGGACACTCGTTCGACGAGCTTGATCTCGCCGGAATAATGTTGCGACATGAGGCGCTGGCAGGCGAACATCGTCCGGAAATTTCAGGGCATTTTCATCCCAAATTTCGGCAGCTTTTGCGCGGGCGTATGGTCGCCCGCCGCTGCTTCGTGCGCGGCCCGCGCAAGTTGATTATGCCCGCGTTCGGGGCGCTGACGGGCGGGCTGGATGCTCAGGATATTGCGATTTACCGGGCTTGCGATCTGGCTGAAGCCGAGAACGCCGAGGCCATCGTGCCGACACGTGCCGGCATTGTACGCTTTCAATTAGACTGCCGCGCGGCGTTCGCCGAATAATGCAGTGCCGATCCGGATGTGCGTCGCGCCAAGCATGATCGCGGTCGGAAAGTCATCGGACATACCCATGCTTAGCCCCGGTAAGTTATGGCGCGTGGCGAGTTCGGCCAGCAGCGCAAAAAATGGGGCGGGTTCGATGTTTGCAGGCGGAAGACACATCAGTCCGGCGACCGGAATTTTGTGATCGGCCGCCGCTGCAAGCAAGCCGGGTAGTTCTTCGACAGATGCCCCGCCTTTTTGGGGTTCGGCTCCGATGTTGATCTGAATGAAACAGGGAACAAATCGCTGCTGTTCGCGCATCGCCTTGCCAAGCGCAACGATCAGTGATGGCCGGTCGACCGAGTGAATCGAGTCGAACAGCGTTACGGCTTCATCGGCCTTGTTCGACTGGAGCTGGCCGATCAAGTGAAGCTCAATGCCGGTGTACCGCGACTTCAACTCTGGCCATTTAGCCGCAGCCTCCTGAACGCGATTTTCGCCAAAGCGGAATTGCCCGGACACGAGGAGTGGTTCGATTTCCTGCGCGCTTCGCGTTTTGGAAACCGCAATCAGCGCGATGTCCGAGGGCGGGCGCCCTGCAATTTTGGCGGCAGCAACAATCTGCGCCTCGATTTCGGCGAGTCGGAGGCTTTGCGGATGAGTGGTCGCGTCGTTCATAACGCGCGGCTATAAGCGAGTGAATGCGAGCCCGCCACCCTTTGCCAAAGATATGGCTGATGACAGATCCGCGCTTTGGCGATGAATTGCTGGCAGCGGTCCAGCGGCTGCCAGCCGGTTCAGGGGTAATTTTCCGGCATTATGAGCTTGATGCCGCAACCCGGTTTTCGTTGTTTCGCCGCGTACTGCGCATTTGTCGGCGGCGAGGTCATTTGCTGTTTCTTGCTGGAAGCGAACGGGAGGCCATCCGTTGGTATGCCGACGGTTTTCATCAACGCTCGCACCGGCGTTCACGAATGCGGCACAGCATGGCGGTGCACGATTATCGCGAACTGGCGGCGGCAAAACGGTGTGGGCCGGATGTGGTCCTGATTTCGCCATTGCTCGCTACAAAATCACACACGGGACAACGCCCACTCGGCAGACTGGCATTCAACCAGATGGTGGCAAAAGCCGGGGCGGCAAAAATAATCGCATTGGGAGGTGTTACAAAACGGATAGCTACGACGCTTAACCCGAACATAGTCCACGGCTTCGCAGCAATCGATGCTTTTCGACAGCAAGCGGATTAGAAGCGGATTTTGGTACCTACGTAAACCGCTTCGCTATCCTTGCGGTTGTCGGCCGTTGGAAGAACGCGGTCGTTCTCAGTGCCATATCGCACGCCGGCTGTGAAATCGATCTTGCGGCTAATCGAAAAGCTTCCGCCGACGTCGAGCTTGTAATCGCCCGTTGCTGCGCTGCCGCGCGCAGGTGGCGCAGCTTCGCGATTTTGATCAAGCCTGATATTGGTGCTGAACTTGCTGGTCTTCTTGGCACCCTCATCGAGACGGAAGCCACCCTTACCCAAATCGCTCAGCGGCGATTTAGCCGTCAGCTTGGGAGAGGATGGAACAGCAAATCCCTGCCAGCCTTTTGAGGCCGTCAGACGATAGTCGACAGTCGAGAGCCGCAATCCGGTTCCCGAAGCGGCGTCCGCCGTTCCGATCACATTGCGGACGGAAACTGCACCAGCGGAGAGACGCGAGTTGGCCCGGGCTGCCACGGTGATTGTCCGGCTACCATTCAGACCGGAAGCGGCAGGGGTAAACGGAAAACGTCCATTTGCCGATCCGCTGGTTGCAGCGAATTTTTCGGCGAGAACGCTATCGACGCCCGATGGGGTAAAGGTGTTCAGCCAGTCGCTCGAAACTTCTCGCGCGCCGGAAAATGATTTCGCTGCGAAAGCCGGTGCGATCACAGGCGACAGGACAAGCGAACCCGTCGCTAGCAAAGCTGCCGCAAAAGTGGCGTTTTTCCGCCCGAATGTCTTCTTGCCAGACATAATGAATCCGCAACGACTCCCTGTTGAATTCGATATACGCCCGTTTCCTGTATTTCAAAAGGGGCGTGACCAAAGATTTCATCAAACAACGCGCTTTTTTGCAATATGTTGCATGATGTCCACAATCGCCGCTCTTGTCACTGCTGTACCGCCGACGGTTTCCCCTCATTCAGCACGTAGAAAGCTTGCCCCGGCCAGCAAGCCGTTATAGAGGTTCCCGGTTATTTCATAGTTCAAGGACATTTTATGCGCACCACTCGCCTGGCACTCTTTATTGCGACCGGCAGTCTCACGGGCCTCGCCCTGCTTTCGGGCTGTGGCGGCGGGCGGGAGCGTCCAAAGGCCGACCTCGCGGCAAGCCAGGTTACGACCATCGGCGTAAACAGCTATTTGTGGCGCGCATCGCTCGACGCCTTGTCGTTCATGCCCTTGTTGCAAACCGATTCATCGGGCGGCGTCATCGTGACCGACTGGTACGTGAACCCGCAAAGCCCCGGTGAGCGGGTAAAGTTGACGGTTTCCATTCTCGATCAGGATCTGCGTGCCGATGCGTTGCGTGTCGCAGGCAGCCGCGAGATTTCGCAGAACGGACAATGGGTCGCCGCGCCGTTGCGAGCAGCGACGGTGCAAAAGCTTGAGGCGGTCATCCTGACCAAGGCACGCGATCTTCGCCGGTCGGCCATCACCGGGTAATTCTCTATGGCAGATATAGAGCGTTTCAACCCGCACGTCGCCGACGCGCGGTGGCAGGAGATTTGGGAAGAGCAAGCAAGCTTCGTCGCCGACGATGCTTCGGAAAAGCCGCGTGCCTATGTGCTCGAGATGTTTCCCTATCCGTCGGGACGAATCCATATCGGCCATGTGCGTAATTACACGATGGGCGATGTGCTTGCGCGCTACAAAAGGATGACCGGCCACGAAGTGCTTCATCCGATGGGCTGGGACGCGTTCGGAATGCCCGCCGAAAACGCCGCGATGGAAAAGGGTGTTCACCCCGGCAGCTGGACTCGCGACAATATCGCCAACATGCGCAAGCAATTGAAACGCATCGGCCTTGCCGTCGACTGGACTCGCGAACTCGCGACGTGCGAGCCTGAATATTACGGGCACGAACAGGCATTGTTCCTGAAATTATACGCGGCTGGCCTTGTTTATCGCAAAGAATCGGCGGTCAACTGGGACCCGGTGGACATGACGGTGCTTGCCAATGAGCAGGTGATTGACGGCAAGGGCTGGCGCTCGGGCGCGCCGGTTGAGCGGCGCAAATTATCGCAGTGGTTTCTGAAGATAACGGACTTTGCCGACGAGCTGCTCGAAGGTTTGGGGTCGCTGGAAGAATGGCCCGACAAGGTGCGGTTAATGCAGGAAAACTGGATCGGACGGAGCAAGGGCCTAACCTTCCGTTTTGCCTTCCCGGGTTCGGGCGGAGACGGCATCGACGTGTTCACAACGCGCCCTGACACTATGTTCGGCGCAAGTTTTGTCGCGATTGCAGCGGACCATCCGGTCGCGCAGAAGCTGGCGACCAGCTCACCCGAATTGCAGGCCTTTATTGAGGAATGCCGCAAGGGCGGGACGACCGCAGCCGACATCGAGACTGCGGAGAAAAAAGGCTTCAACACGGGACTTACCGTCGAGCATCCGCTCGATCCGAGCTGGCATTTACCCGTCTATGTCGCCAATTTCGTGCTGATGGATTATGGCGCCGGCGCGGTTTTCGGCTGCCCGGCGCATGACCAGCGCGACCTTGATTTTGCCCGCAAATATGACCTCCCGGTAACGCGCGTCGTTGCCGATGGCGATGACGTGGACAGCGATTTCAGTGGCAACACCGCCTTCACCGGCCCGGGCAAAATCGTCAACTCGCACTGGATGGATGGCATGACCATCGATCAGGCCAAAGCCGACGTCATCGCAAAGGCCGAAGCCGAAGGCTGGGGCAAGGGCCAGACGCAATATCGCCTGCGCGACTGGGGGGTCAGCCGCCAGCGTTACTGGGGCACGCCGATTCCAATTATCCATTGCGAAACCTGCGGCGCGGTACCGGTGCCTGAGAATCAGCTGCCCGTTGTCCTGCCCGAGGATGTGAGCTTCGACATTCCCGGCAACCCGCTTGATCGCCATCCGACATGGAGCAAAGTCGATTGCCCGAAATGCGGCAAGCAGGCGCGGCGCGAAACCGACACGCTCGATACTTTTGTGGACTCAAGCTGGTATTTCATCCGTTTCGCCAGCCAGCCCGATGCCAAACCGTTCGACCGCCAGGTGGCTGAAAAATGGTTGCCAGTCGATCAGTATATTGGCGGGGTCGAGCATGCGATCCTGCATCTGCTCTACGCCCGTTTCTGGACCCGCGCGCTCAATCATATCGGCATGATCGATGTGAAGGAACCGTTTGCCAGCCTGTTCACGCAAGGGATGGTGACGCATCAAACCTATCAGGCGGGCGACGGTAGCTGGCTGAGTCCCGAGCAAGTCAAACGCGACGGCGACGATTGGACCATTATTGAAACCGGCGCGCCAGTTACCGCTGGCCGCATCGAGAAAATGTCCAAGTCGAAAAAGAATGTCGTCGATCCCGATGACATCGTCGACCAATATGGCGCTGACGCGGTGCGCTGGTTCATGCTGTCGGACAGCCCGCCCGAGCGCGACCTCGAATGGTCGGAAGCGGGAATCGAAGGCTGCTGGCGCTTTGTCCAGCGGCTGTGGCGATTGACGGGGCAGGTCAGCGGTACCCAGGGCCAGGACAAGGCGCTGGATCGCAAAACGCATCAGGCGATTGCTGGCATTGCCGCCGATATCGAGGCGCTGTCGTTTAACAAGGCGGTCGCCAAGATTTACGATCTTGCCAATGCAATCGAAAAAGCAGCGCCATCCGCCAGCCGGGACGCGGCGATTCGAACGATACTTTTGCTGTCGTCTCCTATGGTTCCGCATCTCGCCGAAGAGGCTTGGACCAAGCTCGGAGAAGGGCTGATTGCCGATGCATCTTGGCCGACAGTCGATCCGGCTTTGCTGGTCGAGGATGAGGTGACCATTGCGATTCAGGTCCGGGGCAAACTGCGCGATACGCTGACGGTAGCCAAGGGATTAAGTCAGACCGAGATGGAGGCGCTTGCGCTTGCCAGCCGGAAGGTTCAATCTGCCATCGACGGCGCGGACATCCGCAAGGTCGTTGTGGTTCCTGACAGGCTGGTCAATATCGTCCTATGAAACGCCTCCTCGCCTCCGTCCTGCTCGTGGCCGCGCTTTCGGGCTGCGGTCTTCAGCCGCTCTATAGCGGCGGCTCCAAGGGCGTCGTCGCAAGCACGCTCGGCACCGTAACCGTCGATCCGATCCAGGGCAAAAGCGGCTGGCTCATGCGCAATGCGCTCAATGACCGGCTGGGTGGCAATTCAGGCTCTGGCGCGCAATTCCGTTTGGTGGTTGCGCTCGACGACCAGATCGAAGGCTTCGGTGTCCGCGCCGACGACACCGTCACCCGCGAACGTCGAACCTTGCGCGCGCGCTACCAGCTGATTGCAATCGCAACAGGCGAGACCGTGCTCGATGCAACCGCCGGTTCCGACGCGGGTATCGATGTTGTCAGCTCCGAATATGCAACAATTGCGGGCGAAAACAGCGCGCTCGAAAATCTGACTCAGCGTGTGGCTGATCAGATCGTCACTAGGCTGTCGCTCTACGCTCGCGGCGAATGAGCAATCCCAAAGAACGCAGTTTTATTGGGGCCGTTACGGCGCGGCCGGACATCCGCCTGTTTTTCATTTTCGGCCAGGATGAATCGGCCATCGCCGATGTCGCCGCACAAATGGCCGCGCAGCTTGGGCAAGCCGAGCGCGTCGATCTCGACAGCGATCGGCTCAGGAACGATTCGGCATTGCTTGCCGACGAGGCGTCGTCTCTCTCTTTGTTTGGCGACAAACGCTATGTGCGCGTGAATTTCCGTCGTGAGGAGGGGCTGGCCGCCGTCGAAAACCTGCTCGAGCTTGCGGGCGACGCCAATCCGGTAATCGCGACTGCGGGCAATCTGACGAAGGCCAGCAAGCTTCGCAAGTTGGTCGAGGCGCATCCACGAGCCATGGCGCATATTTGCTACTTGCCCGAAGAGGGAGATGCCGCCGCAAATGTAATGGCGTTTGCCGCGACGGTGGGGCTCAAACTTGACCGGAGTCTGGCCGCGCGGATTGCGCGCTATACCGGGCAAGATCGCAAATTGGCGCAAGCTGAGGTCGAGAAGCTTTCGCTCTATTATGACGCGTCGCCACAACGCCCTGCGACGGTCGAGGTGGCGGCCTTCGAAGCCCTTTCTGCCGAAACCGGCGAGGAAAATATCAGCGGCCTCGTCAATCAGGTCATGGGCGGAGAATTGCGCGGGACAGGGCGCGAACTTGTGGCTGCGCGCGAGATGGGGGTAGATGCCATCCGGATTGTCAGGGCGCTGCAACGCCGTGTAACCTTGCTCGCGTCGATGCGGGCAAAGGTCGATAATGGCGCAAATCCCGGCGCCGTCGTAAAGGCGACGCGTTCGATTTTCTGGAAAGAAGCGGATGATTTTGTGAAACAGCTGGTCCGATGGCCGTCGTCAAAGCTGGCCGGGCTGAACGGTCATCTGATGGAAATCGAAGCCAAACTGATGAGTGTGCAAGCAGGGCTGGGTGCCGTCATTCTGGAAGAGGAGCTCGTCCGGATCGCCCGCGCCGCGGCACGGCGCAGCTAGCGGGTGAGGCCTTAGTCATTCGTACTGAGCCGTGATCGGAATGCGCGCGCGGAAAGTGCCCGACGCATTGCCCCGCACAATCAACCTGCCTCCGAACGAAAATTCCAGCCGTCCGCTCTGGTCGAGCCGCGGATTGCCAGTCAGGCTGGTCCGCAAACCCGTAATCTCGATCACTCCGCCGGTCGAGGAGCTCATTCGCGCACTATTAGGCATATCGATGCGCACATTCCGGCCGGGTTGCCCCTTTAACACCGCCGTCCCCGCCAAAGCCGATCCGCCAAGATCGACCATGCCGCCATCGACGCGGCGACTGCCGCTTTGCGGATCGACGTCGATGACGCCGCCGCCCGAGCCCGATAGTGCCGCGCGGCTGAAATCCAGCTTGGTGGTGATTTCAATCGAAAGCGGGATTTCGCGTTCGATCATTGCCCGCTGCTGCGCGTCATCGGGCTTGCATAACCGGCACGCCCCGTCTCCCGCCGCCAACAGCAACGGCAACAGCCCCAACGCCCCCACAGCGCGCAGCTTATGACCTGGTCCTGTCATAGCCTGCCAGCGTTAGGCGATTATGGTAAATTCAAGGTTAAATGGTAACCTTGAACGCAGCTAAGCCGAACCCCACATTCATCGTCGAAGGAGCAACTCCATGCAAAAAATTCAAAAGACCGACGCGGAATGGCGCGCCGAGCTTGATCCAGTCCAGTATCATGTCTTGCGAGAGGCGGGGACCGAACGGGCGTTCGCTGGTCAGCTGACCGATGAAAAGCGTACGGGCGAGTTCCGCTGCGCCGGTTGCGGCACGACGTTGTTTGCATCCGACACCAAGTTCGACAGCGGTTCGGGCTGGCCAAGCTTTACCGCGCCTGCGGACGGCGAAGCCGTTGAAAAACATCGCGATGTATCGCACGGGATGGTCCGGACCGAAGTCCGCTGCGCCGCGTGCGAAGGGCATTTGGGGCATGTTTTCCCCGACGGCCCCGGACCCACCGGTTTGCGCTATTGCATCAACAGCGCCGCGCTTGAATTCGACCCCGAGTAGCTTTGTCGAAAGCCGCTTGTTAGGCGTGCCGATTGTGATTAACACCCCGCCCAATGGCACGTGCAAGCAAAGCATCGAATGAACGCGGACCCGTTCTGACCTGGATCGTCCGTCTCCTGAAAATCGGCTTGATAAGCGCATTATTGGGCGTGATGGTCGTGGGAATTTTCGTCGCAATCGCACGCGGTGAGATCGACAGCTTCGAGGATTTAAAAGCGTCGCCCAACGGGCAGATGATCCGCGTTCGCGCCGCTGATGGCACCGTCATTCAAACGCTCGGACCCAGCTTCGGGCGTTGGTTGACAATTAACGAACTGCCGTCGGAGATGAAGGACGCCATGGTCGCGGTCGAGGACCGGCGCTATTATATGCACCCCGGTGTCGATCCCATCGGCATTACCCGTTCATTTTACGTCCGCGCCATCGACGGTCGCTGGACTCAGGGTGGGTCGACAATAACGCAGCAGCTCGCGCGCAATATATATTTGAACAACAACAAGGAATTCGGTCGTAAAATGCGCGAGATCGTGCTTGCGCTCGCGATGGAAACCAAGTTCTCCAAGGCGCAGATACTCGAGCTTTACCTCAACAAGGTCTATTTCGGCGGCGGTGCTTATGGCGTTGATGCAGCGAGTCGCCGCTTCTTCGATCATGGTGCCGAGGAATTGTCGCTGGCCGAAGCCGCAATCATCGCCGGACTGGTCAAGGCGCCCTCGCGCTATTCGCCGACTGCGGATGCCAAAGCCGCGCTTGGACGCGCTGGCGTCGTCGTCGAGGTTATGCAGGATGCGGGTATGATTACGGCATCGGAAGCAGCTTCAGTTCGACCTGCCGAAGTCAAGCTGGCGGCTGAACCGCCGCAGGACAGCGTCCGCTATTTTACCGACTGGGCGTTGCCGCAGCTGGATGGCCTGATCGACGAAACCGAAAAGCCGATCGATGTCTGGACAACGCTTGACCTCAAGATGCAGCGCGCTGCAACCGCAGCGATTATTGCCAATGTTCCGCGCGGATCGCAAGGCGCGCTGGTCTCGATCGACCGCGACGGCGCGGTCAAGGCGATGGTCGGTGGCACCGATTATGTCTCAAGCAATTATAACCGAGCGGTCACCGCAGTCCGCCAGCCGGGGTCGGCCTGGAAGCTGTTTGTTTACCTGACGGCGCTCGAATCGGGAATGCGCCCCGAGGACAAGGTGGTCGATGAACCCGTTGAAATCGATGGCTGGCAGCCGCGTAACAGCGGCGGCAATTACGCTGGCGAGATTACGCTCCGCACCGCCTTTGCCTATTCGAAAAACACCGTCGCTGCGCAGATCGGGCAGGAAGTCGGCACCAGCAGCATTGCCAACATGGCGCGCCGCTTTGGGATTACGACGCCAATCAATACCCAGCCCTCGATGGTCCTTGGAACCTCCGACGTGCGGGTGATCGATATGACTCGCGCTTTCGCGGCGGTGCAAGCCAAAGGCCGGAGCATCACGCCGTTCGGGATTTCAAAAGTCACTACAATCGATGGGGACGTCATCTATTCAGCCAAGCCGCAAAAATCGATCCAGCTTGTCGAGGACTGGGTCGCTGCCGGCATGACCGATCTGATGCAGACCGCAGTGGCCACCGGTACGGGCCGCGCCGCCAACATCGGCCGACCCGTGGCTGGCAAGACGGGAACGACCAGCAGCAACAAGGACGGATGGTTTCTCGGATTCTCGAGCGGCCTGACCACCGGGGTCTGGATGGGCCGCGACAACGCCCGGGCCGTGGGCGGCCTTGAAGGCGGACGGGCGCCCGCTCAGGCTTGGGCAGCATTTATGCGCGTCGCTGTTGCGGGAAGGCCAGTCGAACAGTTCGCGACCGACGTGACTTTCCCCGAACGGCTGGAGGATGAGGAGCAGCCGGGGCTTGAGGGTGAAGAAATATTAGTCGACGAAAATGGCAACCCAATCGAGATGCAGCCGGGTACGGGCGAAGGCGTTTTGGCACCTGACGATCAACCCGAGGTCATCGACGATGATTTCATCGACCGAGCGCTTGGTCGCAAGCGCGAAGAGCCTGAAGTCGAACCCGTCGACCCGTTCCAATAAGCTGTTTTGTTACAGCGCGTGCCCGGTGCGGTCGCGTTTGGTGTCGAGATAATGCGCGTTGTGCGGATTTGCCGCAATCCTGAGCGGAAGCCGTTCGATAACGCGGACACCCTCCCGCTCAAGCCCGGCGACTTTCTCGGGATTGTTGGTGAGCAACCTGACCTCGCTAACGCCGAGCAGCTCCAGCATTCGCGCAGCAACCGAAAAGTCGCGTGAGTCCACCGCAAAGCCAAGTCGGATATTGGCGTCGACGGTGTCGAACCCCTGGTCCTGTAAGGCGTAAGCGCGCAGTTTGTTGATGAGCCCGATACCGCGCCCTTCCTGCCGCAAATATAGCAATATTCCCCAATTGGCGTCCGAAATCTGCTGAAGCGCCTCGTGCAGTTGCGGACCGCAATCGCATTTCAGGCTGCCAAGAACGTCACCTGTCAGACATTCGCTGTGCAGGCGCACGACGGGCTGCCCACTGTCGCGCTTTCCGACAATCAGCGCGACATGATCGGCGGCATCGGCGTCGGTTCGAAAGGCAACAATTTCGGCCTCGGCGTTTGCCGCCACCGGCAGCCGTGCGCGCGCAGCAACGTGAAGCAAATTGCTGTCGTCGAACGCAGCGACGTCCTCGGGGCTAAGATGCAATGATTCTTCACCTCGCGTCGGCAAAACCAGAAATGCAGGCAACAGCCCTGCCAACCGGGCAAGCTCGATCGCTGCGGTCGCTATCGATTCATCAGGAAGCGGTTCTGCGACAAACGGTCCCTTCATCGGAAAGCTAAGATCAAGCGTCGGGTCGGCAATGGCGACGGCAAGTGACAGATCAAGATCGGCCGGTGCCGCAATGAGCACTGGCAATGCGGTGTCGGCAGCGGCGCGCTGGTTAGCGAGCTTCAGCGTTGCTGCGCGGCTCGCGGACAACAATATTCCCGTTGCCCCGGCCAGCGCTGCTGCGGTTTCAACCGCGACCAGTGGCATCGTCCGGCCGCCGCTGGATATCGTAATTGGCCACCCGCGACGAAGTGCGTCGATGGCACGCGCAGCCTGGCGAGCGTCGCCTTCCCGGGCAATCGCATCATTCAAAAAGCGAATTCCGTGACGATCGGGGCATGGTCCGATGGCTTGCCCCAACCGCGGACATGCTTGTGAACGATATGCTTTTTGGCTTTGTCCTTGAGGTCCGGCGTCACCCACATATGGTCAAGCCGCCGCCCCCGATCGGACGTTTCCCAATCCTGCGCGCGATAGCTCCACCAGGTGTACAGCTTCTGAGATGGATCGACGAAATGACGGGCAAGATCGACCCAGTTTCCAGCCGCCTGAATCGCGGCCAGGCGCTCGCACTCGACGCGGGTGTGGCTCACGACGTTGACCAGTTGCTTGTGGCTCCAGACATCGTTTTCCAACGGCGCGACGTTAAAGTCGCCGGTCAATATGGTTGGCGTTTCGACAGTCTTCGACCAGACTGCCATCCGGCCCAGAAAATCGAGCTTCTGTCCGAACTTGGGATTGGTCTCCAGATCGGGAAGCTCGCCACCTGCCGGGATATAGACATTATCGAGCCGGACACCCTTAACCGACTCCAGATTGAGCTCGGCGCTGATGTGCCGCGCTTCGCCATTTGCCTGCCAATCCTCTACCCGGCGGTTGAGCAGGGGGATTTTGCTGACGATCGCAACGCCATGATGCATGGGCTGGCCGTTGATCATCATATGGCGGTAGCCAAGCTGCCGAAATAACCCTTCGGGAAACAGGCTGTCGATGACCTTGGTTTCCTGAAGGCATAAGACGTCCGGCTTATGCTCTTTCAAAAAGCGTTCGACGATGTCGAGGCGGGCCCGTACCGAATTGATGTTCCAGGATGCGATGCTGATTGTCTGCGACATAGCGCAACGCCCTATAGCCAGCCATCGCGCTCGGCAAGCGGTCAAGCCGCCAAAAAAGCAAAGCCCTCATCCCGGGGGCATTTGGGATGAGGGCTAAGCTTGCGTTCGTCACGCGGATATCAGCGCCGATTTATCGCCGTGGGCAACAGGGGGAAAACCACACGAACTCTCAACCGCTGATGACGATTTTATACTATGACTTTCCTGTCATTCAGATGAACGACGCGTTGCCGCGCGGCAGTTTATCGGCGCAAACCATCGCTTCATCGACCCACGTCACGATTTCCGGCGAGCGGGGCGAGGGTCTTTCCACGTGAACGCGCTGTTAGCTATATTTCCGTTGTATTTTACACTTCCGAGTCGAACGCTCGTCCGGTTGTTTTTCGAATCGAGCGCGACCCAGCCGTTGAGCGTCAGACCGCCGGGCGCGTTTGGTTGCCGGACAAAGACCATCGTTATCGTTCCATATTCCGGCCGCTTCGGGTCGCGGACCTCAACACTGATGACCTCGTCGGTCGAGGTCGGGACGATCTTGCCGTATCGGGCAAGATCCTGACCGGGATCAAGCAACGCCGCTATCGGGCTGTTCCGGATCGGCCAGCGCTGCACCTGCTTGACCTCGTAATCGATCATCGTCAGCGCCTTGCCATCACCCACGATCAGCAGCGGCACACCCTTTTGATATTCGAACCGGACATGGCCGGGACGCTTGAGCAACAGCTTACCCGACAGGTTGCCGCCGTTGCGATCGGTTTGCGTAAAGGTCGCGGTCATGGTGCCGACCGCTTTCATATGGGCAACGACGCGCGCCATTTTTTCCGACTGGCTTTGCGCTGCGGTTGGCACCGTCATAACCAGCGCCACCGGCGCAAACATCAAGGCATATTTTCCAAACGTCATCTGATCTGTTCCTTGGGGAGAGTTGACCGCTGGCTAGCGCCAAAGCGTTGAACCGCGTCTTAACGCCTAGACGGGGTCGCCGTTCCGGTCGCGCAGCACTTCGCGGCGGCCGATATGATTGGGCGCGGAAACAAAGCCGTCCTCCTCCATCCGGTCGATTAGCCGCGCCGCACTGTTATAGCCGATCCGCAACTGCCGCTGGATCCAACTTGTCGAGGCCTTCTGGCTTTCAAACACAATCTGGCACGCCTTGCGGTATTGCAAGTCCTCTTCACTATCGTCACCGCCCATCGCGCCAAAATCAAAACCGCCGTCTTCGGGCTCTTCAGTCACTGCCTGGATATATTCGGGCTGGCCCTGCCCGCGCCAATGGTCGGCAACCCGCCGGACTTCATCGTCGGACACAAACGGTCCGT
Organism: Sphingomonas paucimobilis; assembly: GCA_943369235.1. Lineage (GTDB taxonomy): Bacteria > Pseudomonadota > Alphaproteobacteria > Sphingomonadales > Sphingomonadaceae > Sphingorhabdus_B > Sphingorhabdus_B paucimobilis_A. The sequence continues at coordinate 29,135 of CALRMO020000006.1, read as the reverse complement.
GAATGCGGGTCAGTCCGCGACCACCTGCCATATAGAGCATATCGCCCTTACCAAGCAGCTGTTCGGCCCCCTGTTCGCCAAGAATCGTGCGGCTGTCGATTTTCGAGGTTACGTGAAAACTGATCCGGGTCGGCAGGTTGGCCTTGATGACACCAGTTATAACATCGACCGACGGCCTTTGCGTCGCCATGATGAGATGAATACCGGCAGCTCGCGCTTTTTGCGCAAGCCGCTGGATGAGGAATTCAACCTCTTTACCTGCGGTCATCATCAGGTCGGCGAGTTCGTCGACGATGATTACGATCTGTGGCATCGGTTCGTAGGCGAGGCTTTCCTCTTCATATTGCGGCTGCCCGGTCATCGGATCATAGCCAATCTGCACCTTGCGTCCCAATGGCGCGCCCTTGGCTTTCGCAGCCCGAACCTTTTCATTGAAGTTGGCCAGATTGCGCACGCCGAGCGACGACATCATCCGGTAGCGTTCCTCCATTTGCTCGACCGCCCATTTCAGCGCGCGGATCGCTTTGGCAGGCTCGGTTACGACCGGCGACAGCAAATGCGGGATATCGTCATAGCTGCTTAGCTCAAGCATCTTGGGATCGATCATGATCATCCGGCACTGGTCGGGCGTCAAACGATAAAGCAACGACAAGATCATGCAGTTCAGCCCGACCGACTTGCCCGATCCGGTGGTGCCCGCGACCAGCAGATGCGGCATTGGCGCTAGGTCGGCAATCACCGGGTCGCCCGAGATATTCTTGCCGAGAATTATCGGCAGCGCGCCCTTTTGATCGGCAAAAGCGCCCGACCCCACCATTTCCTGAAAGACGACGGCCTCGCGATGGGCGTTGGGCAATTCGATGCCCATGACGGTGCGTCCGGGGATGGTCGAAACACGCGCAGAAAGCGCTGACATGTTGCGCGCGATGTCTTCGGCAAGCTGGATAACGCGGCTGGACTTGATGCCGGCTGCGGGTTCCAGTTCGTACATCGTGACGACCGGGCCGGGACGCACAGCGACAATTTGGCCTTTGACGTGGAAATCGTCGAGCACCGATTCGAGCAAGCGGGCGTTGGCTTCCAGAGCAGCTTTATCGAGCTTTGGCACAGAAATCGCGGGCGGCGGATCAAGCAGCTCAAGCGATGGCAGAGTGAAGCTGCCAAAAAAATCACCTTGCCGCGCACCGGTTGAGAAAGCCGCCTTTTTGGGGGCCAGCGACCGGTCTTCGATAACCGGGGGCTTTCGAGTTTCGGGTTCGACAGCCTTCCGGGGTGGCTTGGCTTCCACAACCTTTGGCGCCACCGAATCGTCGCCATAGACGATTGGACCCGCGCGATTTGCGTTCGCCAATTTTGGCATCGAAAGTGCCGGAATTCGAAAAAGCGGCCGTTCAAGCTGAAGCGAACGAACCACCAGTGCGATGCCGCCGAACAGGCTCGCCAAAATCAGCAGCACACGGACCAACGTGCCGAGGCCGCCCTCGATTTGGCCGATCAGGGGGGTGATGCCGCTGTCGGCGAGCAGCGCAATCGTCCCGCCCCAACCCGCCGGAAGTCCGATATCGCTGCCATGTTGCCAGAAGGCCATACCGAACCCCATGAGCAACATGCCGACAAGGCACAGCACCAATTGCCGCTTCCACTGTGGCTGGGGTACATCACGCCATAATCGCCGCGCGAAGATCAGCATCAGTGGCAGCAGGAATATCGCCGGCAGTCCAAACAGGAACAAAGCTGCGTCTGCGATATAGGCTCCAGACTGTCCCATCCAGTTATGTTGGACGTTGGCGGCCGCGCTGTTGAACGCTGCATCGGCAGCCGAGTAACTGAGAACTGCGAAACCGTAGAAGGCCGCAAACAGAGCTAGAATGCCTGCGCCGATGAGCGAGCCGCTGCGGATGAGCGAGGCGCGCATCATCTGCCGCCAATTGGCCATATTGGGCTTTGCAGGTAATTTTGAAATTCGCGACGCCATCCGGGACTGCTCTATAAGGTTAATACGCCCTTTTCGCCCCGGGAGGAGTCCGCGTCAAGCGTTACAGGCAAAATCCTCCTTTGAGTATGGCTTGCGAATGCGCCATAATCGCGAGATGACTGACAAAGCAGACGTAATCATCATCGGCGGCGGCCTCATTGGCCTGACACAGGCGCTTTCGCTGGCGGCGCATGATATCACGAGCCACGTGATTGATCGCGCAGACCCGGCCGCTTTAATGGCCGCCGGGTTTGACGGCCGGACTTCAGCAATATCGAGTTCAAGCATGAAGATGTTCGCGGCCGTCGGTATGGCCGATCAGATGGCGGGTAACGGCTGCCCGATCGAACAGATTTGGGTCAGCGACGGTCTCAAGACTGGTTCGCTCGATTTCGTGCCCGGCGCCGACGACGGCTATCTCGGCCAAATGTTCGAAAACAGTTTTCTGCGCCGAAAGCTATTTGAAGCCGCGCAAGCTCACCCGGCGATCAGCTTGCACATGCCTGCCAGTATCTTGCACAAAACCCGCGATGGCGCAGCGGCGGAGATTGCGTTGGACAATGGTCGAACGCTAACGGCCGACCTCATGATTGTCGCGGAAGGCAGGCAAAGCCAGACACGCGATGAAGCCGGGATCACAATCGCGCACTGGCAATATGACCACAAAGCGATGGTGGGCGCCGTCACCCATGAAAAGCCGCACGGCAATGTTGCCTACGAGATTTTCTACCCCAGCGGGCCGTTTGCCGTCCTGCCCATGCTCGACAGCCCCGAAGGTCGTCACAGATCGGCGATTGTGTGGTCGGTTCATGCCGACGACGCCGCAGGCTATCTGAAGTTGTCGCCGCGCGGTTATGCGGCTGAGTTGGAAAAAGCGATGGGCGGAATTTTAGGCGGCATCGAGCTTGCCGCGCCCTTATCATCATACAAGCTCGGTTTTCACCATGCAAACGCGATTACTGCGACGCGAATGGTGCTCATCGGCGACAGTGCGCACGGCATTCATCCGATTGCCGGCCAGGGATTAAATCTCGGCCTGCGCGATGTTGCGGCGCTGACTGAGGTGCTGGTCGACGGCATGCGCTTGGGCCTCGATTTCGGCGATACCCAAGTGCTCGACCGCTACAGCCGCTGGCGAAGCCTCGATACGCTGCTGGTGGCCATGTCCACCGACAGTCTCAACCGCCTGTTTTCAATTCCCGGCAAAACCGCTTCGGCGGTGCGCAGGTTCGGAATGGCAATGGTGCAGCGCACCCGCCCGGCCAAGGCCTTTTTCATGGCCGAGGCTCGGGGTGAAAGCGGCGCGCTGCCCAAATTATTGCAAGGCGTTGCGGTTTAGCCTTCGGTTACCGGCACAATCCGGATTTCAACGCGGCGGTTTTCGGCGCGACCGGCCTCATCGAGGTTGCTCGTCTTCGGCTGGCTCTCGCCATAACCTTTGGTTGCCATACGCGCCGACTGGACGCCGCGTGACGAAAGGTAGTTCGCAACCGACGAGGCACGCCGTTCGGACAAAGCCTGATTATAGGCATCGGTTCCGGTCGAATCGGTGTGCCCCATGACATCGATATAAGTCTTCTCATATTGATTGAGAGTGGTCGCTACCTTGTCGAGCGTTGCCTGAAAAGTTGGCTGGACGGTCGAGCTGTCGACCCCAAATGTAATACCGGATGGCATGTCGAGAACAAGATTGTCGCCTTCGCGAATAACGTCGACTCCGGTGCCTGCAGTCTGCTGGCGCAATTTGCGCTCTTGCTCGTCCATATAGTATCCGACACTCGCACCCGCGACTGCACCGATACCTGCGCCGACAATTTTTTCTGTCCGGTCACGCTTGCCGCCGATCAGGTCGCCGAGCAGATATCCACCCAGAGCACCGCCAAGGCCGCCAATAGCCGCTTTTGAAATCGTGCGATTGCCCGTTTCAGGGTCGGTTACACAGGCCGAAAGCGGCAAAACGGCAACAAGCAGCGTTGCTGTCAAAAGATTGGTCTTTTTCATAAATATTCCCTCGTTAATTGCATTTAAGCGTAACCATAACCAACCTGAACGCATTGTGAGCCATAATAACAATATTTTATCGCCAGGCAGCTGCGAATGAGCGACTTCAGGAAATGCGCATGCGCTCTTCGCCAAAGAAAGTTGCCAAAGGGTAAGTCGCCGCGATAAGGCAAATCCGCTCAATGGAACCTCTTCATCCTTTCCCCTGGTTTGATGCCGCAACGATATTGGTGCTAATTGCAATCAATGGCGTTTTTGCCATGTCGGAACTCGCGATTGTTTCAGCCCGGACCGCCAAACTTAAAGCAATGGCTGACGAAGGTACGCGGGGTGCTTCTGCCGCGCTTCGGCTGGCGCGCGACCCAGGCAAGTTCCTCTCGACGGTGCAAATAGGCATAACCCTGATTGGCATCATTGCAGGGGCCTATTCGGGTTCGACTCTGGGGCAGCCTGTGGCCGAGCGAATCGAATTGCTTGGTGTCCGCGACGATTGGGCCGACACGCTTGGCTTCAGTATCGTTATCAGCATCACCACTTATGCATCGTTGGTCGTTGGCGAGCTTGTGCCCAAGCAATTTGCGCTGATTGCTCCTGAACGCATTGCGGTGATTATGGCTGGGCCGATGGAGTTGCTAGCGCGCATAACCGCGCCTATTGTCTGGCTGCTCGACAAGTCGAGTGCTACGATATTTCGCGCGCTCGGGCTTCGCCGCGACAGCCGCGATGCCCTGACCGCCGAGGAACTGCGCATGGTGTTCGCCGAGGCGACCCATGCAGGAATCATTGAGGAACATGAACATAAGGTCATTGCTGGTGTCGTCCGGCTTGCCGATCGGCCCGTGCGCGAAGTGATGACACCGCGAACCGACGTCGACCGTATCGCGGCTGACGCGTCAGAGGAAGACGTCCGCGATGCTTTGCTGAACTCGCTCCATACGCGTCTCCCAGTGACGGGCGAGGATAGTGATGACATCATTGGTGTCGTCCAGTCGCGCGATATCGTGGCTGCGCAGATCAGGGGGGAAGCGCTCGATATTCGGACATTGATGCGCCGGGCCGACATCATTCCCGATCAGCTCGACGCGATGGACGCACTTGAAATATTACGGTCGTCGGATGTGCCGATGCTGCTCGTGCACGACGAATATGGCCATTTTGAAGGGATCGTAACGCCCAACGACCTGCTCGCCGCCATCGCTGGCGAGTTTGCTTCCGATCAGGCGCAAGGCAGCGCGCCCAATATCATCACGCTGGATGATGGCTCGATGCTGGTATCCGGCGCGATGTCTGCAGATGCAATGGCGGAGACGCTCAATATCGACCTGCCGGAAGATCGCGATTACGCCACTGCGGCCGGGCATGTATTGCATATATTGCGCCACCTGCCGGAAGAGGGCGAATCGTTCATTGACCAGGGCTGGCGCTTTGAGGTCGTCGATATGGACGGCCGGAAAATCGACAAGCTTCGGGTCCGACTTGCAGAAAAAGCAACTAAAAAGGACATTGTTGAGGGCTTGTGATTGGCCCGGCGCTTGGTTAGGGCATTGCCTTAATCGCGGATTTGAAACGTACTGCGTACACAGGATACCGATATGGCCGATTTCTTCCTTCCCAAAAACAGCAAGGTCCACAAGGGCAAGGTTCATGCCGCCAAAACCAATGGCACGATAAAGAAATTCAAGGTCTATCGCTACGATCCCGATAGCGGCGACAATCCGCGTTATGATACGTTCGAGATCGATACCGACGAATGCGGCCCAATGGTGCTCGACGCCCTGATCAAGATGAAGGGCGAGCAGGATTCGTCGCTGACCTTCCGCCGGTCGTGCCGCGAAGGCATTTGCGGGTCATGCTCGATGAACATCGACGGCAAAAACGGACTTGCCTGCACAATGGCGATTGAGGACTGCAAAAGCGAGGTCACGATTACCCCGCTGCCGCATATGGAAGTCATCAAGGACCTGGTTCCTGACTTCACGCATTTCTATGCGCAATATGCTTCGATCAAACCCTGGTTGCAGACCGTGACACCCGAGCCATCGGGCAAGGAACGGCTGCAGTCGCCGGAGGACCGCTCAAAGCTTGATGGGCTGTATGAATGCATATTGTGCGCGTGCTGCTCAACCAGCTGCCCGTCTTACTGGTGGAACAGCGACAAGTTCCTTGGCCCTGCCATATTGTTGCAAGCCTATCGCTGGCTTGCCGACAGCCGCGATGAAATGACCGGCGAACGGCTTGACGAACTGGAAGACCCGTTCCGGCTGTATCGCTGCCATACGATCATGAACTGCGCCAACGCCTGCCCCAAGGGTCTGAACCCAGCAAAGGCCATTGCAGAAACACGAAAGATGATTGCCGAACGGCATATCTGATTTCGGACCGGCAGTTGGATACACCCGCATTCGACAGCAGCCCTGATCCGGATAATCCCGGCTGGCTGAACTGGCAGATGACCGACCCGACCCGATATAATGGGACGGTGCTTGGCAAGATGCTGGTGCGTGGCGAGGGCGACGGGAAAGCCCGGCTGCGGATGTTTCCCGAACACCGGCATAGCAATTTGCGTAACGCAGTGCATGGCGGGGTGACGCTTGGCTTTATTGACGTCGCAATGTTCGGTGCGTCGCGGATGTTCGGGCTGATCGAGGCTGGCGCAGCGGTGACACTTGACCTGTCGGTGCAGTTCATTGGCGCTGGCGTCATCGGCGAGCCGCTTGATGCCGAAGTCGAGTTGCTTAAGGAAACCGGGCGGTTGCTGTTCATGCGGGGAATCGTTGTTCAGGGTGACGAGCGTATTGCCGCTTTTTCCGGCACGATACGAAAACCGACCAAAAGATGAAGATCTGGGCGGACTAATGCCGAGCGTTAGCTTTCGGTATAATGCGCTGCTCGCGGCAGGCGAGCTGAAACCCGATGCCGATCAAGCATCAGCCGTTCAGGCACTTGCCAAAATGCAAGCCGAGCTCGAAGCCGTACCACCACGCGGCAGCACTATCTGGCGCTTTCTTCGCAAGAAGCCGGATGCGGTGCGCGGACTTTATATGTGGGGCGGAGTCGGTCGCGGCAAGTCGATGCTAATGGACCTGTTTTTCGACTGCGTTCAAATCCGCCGCAAACGCCGCGCGCATTTTCATGAGTTCATGCTCGACATCCACGCGCGGCTGAAGGCCGAGCGCGAAAAGGAAGAGGGCGACCCCATAGCGCCGGTAGTCCAGGCGCTGGCTGATCAGACGAGGCTTTTATGTTTTGACGAAATGGTGGTGAGCAATACAGCCGATGCCGCCATCATGTCGCGGCTGTTTACAGGATTGATCGCGGCAAGGGTGACGATCGTAACGACGTCGAACCGTCATCCGGACGATCTCTACAAGGATGGCCTTAACCGGGAACTGTTCCTGCCTTTCATCGATCTGGTGAAGGAAAAGCTAGATATTCGTTCGCTTAACGGACCGCTCGATTATCGGCGCGATCGTCTGGGCAATGCGCAGACCTGGCATGTTCCGAACGGACCCGATGCAACCAGGTCGCTTTCAGAGACGTTCTTCCGCCTGACCGATTATCCGCCTGAGGATCGCGCCAATGTGCCGTCCGAAGATATCAATGTCGGCGGCGGGCGGTTGCTGCATATCCCGAAATCGCTGAAAGGCGTTGCCGTTGTCTCGTTCAAGCGGATGTGTGCAGAGGCGAGGGGTGCCGCCGACTATCTGGCGATTGCACGGCGGTTTCATACCGTCATCATGGTCGGCATTCCGGTGCTTGGTCCGCAGAACCGCAACGAGGCGGCGCGCTTTGTGACCTTTATCGATTCGCTTTACGAATATCGCGTGAAGTTTCTGGCGAGCGCCGACGCGGCCCCCGATCAGCTTTATTCCGAAGGCGACGGACGATTTGAATTCGACCGAACGGTTTCACGCCTGCTGGAGATGCAGTCGGAGGAATATCTGGCGGAAGGCCACGGGCCACGTTAGGCTTTGCCAAAGGGAGAAGATGATGATCAGACGTGCTTCGATGATTTTGGCTGGCTTGTTGCTCGCAAGCGCGGGCCATGGACAAACGGCCGATAGCCGGACGGCAGCGGAGCGCGATTTGTTTGCCAAAATCGTCGAGATACCGACTGTCGAAGGGCGGCCTGCGGAATTCAAAAAACTGACCACGCTACTCACAGCCGAGTTTCGCAAGGCGGGCATCACGAACGTCGTGGTCAAGGATCACGACAATACTCAGACGCTGATCGCGCGCTGGTCCGCCGCGGAGCCGTCGGGTAAGAAACCGATACTGCTGATGGCGCATATGGATGTGGTCGCGGCCAAGGAAAGCGACTGGAAGTATCCGCCGTTCAAATTCCGCGAAGAAGGCGGCTGGTATTTGGGGCGCGGCTCGAACGACAACAAGGCCGGGCTGACCGGAATTGTGCTTGCTTTGCAAAGCCTTCACGCCGAGGGATTTGCACCGTCGCGTGATATCATTGTGCTGTTTACGGGCGACGAGGAAACCAGCGGCAATGGCGCGCGGCGGGCGGCGACCGAGTGGCGCGCGCTAATCGACGCCGAATATGCGCTTAACAGCGATGCGGGCGGCGGCTCGGTCTATCCCGATGGACGGGTGGAAGCGTTCGGAATGCAAATTGCCGAGAAGACCTATGCGGATTTCAAACTGACGGCGACCAATCGCGGTGGCCACAGCAGTGTGCCACGTCCGGATAATGCGATTTATGCGCTCGCCAATGCGATCACAGCGCTGGAGCGCCATCGCTTTCCGCCGATGATTAACGATGCGACACGCGCGAGCTACGAGATGCTCGCCAGGGGCGACAGCGGCCAATATGGCGCGCTGGTAAAGCGCTTCCTTGCTGATCCAAAGGACCGTGAGACCGCCGACTTGCTTGAGTCGATGGACCCCGGGAGCACGCGGACGCGCTGCGTCGCGACGATGCTGTCGGGCGGACACGCGCCTAATGCCTTACCGCAAAAGGCCGAGGCAAACGTCAATTGCCGGATTTTTCCCGGCGTCAAAGTCGAGGAGGTTCGTCAGCAGCTGCAGTTGCTTTCGGGACCAGACGTAACCGTCGCCGCCGTTGAAGGTTCGCAGACGCCTGAAACCGCGCCGACGCCATTGCGCGCCGATGTTACTGATGCGTTCAAAGCGGCGGTCGCCACCCGCTTCAAAGACGCGCCTGTTCTGCCATTCCAGTCCGCCGGCGCCACCGATGGTGCGTTTCTTCGCTCGCAGGGAATCCCTGTTTATGGCTTTGGCGGTCTGTGGGGCATTGTCGGCGAAAGGGAAGGCGCGCACGGCCTTGATGAACGCGTCTGGGTCGAGGGATTTCATGGCCAGATCCCGATCTGGATGGAAATGCTTCGCCGCGTGGCCGGCTGAGTAGCGGGGCTATCGCTATTGCGAACTGTTATCATAAAAAGCCTTAACTTTGGGCCTTTATAGGGTTGTTCTGCAACGGGATTCGGCGTAACGCCGCCGCAATTCCGCTACAGCCCCAAGGGAAGGACATCGTTTTCATGGCTCGCAAAAAGATTGCGCTTATCGGCGCCGGTAATATCGGCGGCACCCTCGCCCACCTCGCAGCATTGAAAGGCCTTGGCGACATTGTGCTGTTCGACGTCATCGAAGGCGTGCCCCAGGGCAAGGCGCTCGACCTGTCGCAATGCGGTCCGGTCGAAGGATTCGATGCGAAAATCACCGGTACAAACGATTATGCCGATATCGCGGGCGCGGACGTCATCATCGTCACCGCCGGTGTCGCGCGCAAGCCGGGGATGAGCCGTGACGATTTGCTCGGCATCAACCTCAAAGTCATGAAGGCGGTCGGCGAAGGCATCGCCGCCAACGCGCCGAACGCGTTCGTCATTTGCATCACCAATCCGTTGGACGCGATGGTGTGGGCATTGCGCGAATTTTCCGGTCTGCCGCATCACATGGTTGTCGGCATGGCGGGCGTGCTCGATTCGAGCCGCTTCAGCCATTTCCTCGCCGAGGAATTCCAGGTGTCGGTCAAGGATGTCACAAGCTTTGTCCTCGGCGGCCACGGTGACACGATGGTTCCAGTGATCCAATACTCAACAGTCTCGGGCATCCCCGTCCCCGACCTGATTGCGATGGGCATGTCGACCAAGGAGCGCATCGACGCCATCGTCCAGCGCACCCGCAGCGGCGGCGGCGAGATTGTCGCGCTTCTGAAAACCGGCTCAGCCTATTACGCGCCAGCGACCAGCGGCATCGCGATGGCCGAGGCCTATTTGTACGACCAGAAACGAGTCCTCCCCGCCGCGGTCCACTTGACCGGCCAATATGGCGTCGACAATCTCTATGTCGGCGTGCCGGTGGTGATCGGCGCAGGCGGCGTCGAGAAAGTCGTCGAAATCGCGCTCGATGATGAAGCCAAGGGCAATCTTGGTGTGTCGGTCGAGGCGGTGAAGGAACTGTTGGTGGCTTGTAAGGGCATCGAGCCGAGCTTGGCGTGAGCATTTTCGCCCTTCTTGCACTCGCGGCGTCCTCACCGAGCGCGGGTTCTTATCCGGCGTCGGACATTCTCACCGAGTTTGGCCGCGTTTGTATTGATGACGCCCGTCATAAACCTGGACGTATCGGTCCGATGGATGAAACGGTAGAAGGCTGGAATAGTGCAGCGAAATCGAACGGCTGGATCGCCGTATCTAATGTTCAGGCCGGAGAAGCTGGTAAAGCTGGATGGCGCGACAATCTTGATTACATCGCATTCCATCGATTTTCGGCCTTGAATGCGAGCTTGTTTTTGGAAATCCTGTCCCAAGGAACCGAGCGCGTTTCAACGCCGGTGTTTTTCAAGAAAACCGTTGGCGGGCGAAATGTTTATATCTCCACATTTGCTATGAGCGGTGGGAGCAGAGAGATGGCAGAATGTCGACTTTATGATCCGCTTGGTGATGGCGTCATTCGTTCGCCGATTACAGTAAAGGACGTAGAACGTTGGGTGGGTAGAACCGTCAAAAAATCCAAAGGTTCGGCGCGTAGTGACCAGTTCAACTGGAACCCCCAAGTAGGCAAGAATAGTTTTTTGCGGGTTCATTTCGGCTGCGAAGGCCGTCCGTTCGGCCATTGCAGCACGACATCAAATCCATATCCTAGCTACGGCATGACCTTAGCGACGGGGTATGATGAGCAAGAAATCATTATTTAGGGAAATTGCATGTCCATCCTCATAAACAAGAACACCAAGGTCATTACTCAAGGCATGACCGGTGCCACGGGCACTTTCCATACCGAGCAGGCTCTGGCTTATGGCACGCAGATGGTCGGCGGGGTTACGCCGGGTAAGGGCGGGACCACGCATATTGGCCTGCCGATGTTCGACACGGTGCTTGAGGCGAAGCAGGCGATCGGCGCCGATGCCAGCGTCGTCTATGTGCCGCCACCCTTTGCCGCGGATTCGATCCTTGAAGCCATCGACGCTGAAATTCCGCTGATCGTCTGCATCACCGAGGGCATTCCGGTGCTCGACATGGTCAAGGTCAAGCGCGCGCTGTCGGGTTCGAAATCGCGGCTCATTGGGCCGAACTGCCCCGGCGTTTTGACCCCCAATGAATGCAAGATCGGCATCATGCCCGGCAGCATTTTCTCGGCTGGCTCGGTCGGCGTAGTCTCGCGCTCGGGCACGTTGACCTATGAAGCCGTGTTTCAGACCACCGCCGAAGGTCTTGGCCAGACCACGGCGGTCGGCATTGGCGGCGACCCGGTCAACGGCACCAATTTCATCGACTGCCTTGAGCTGTTCCTGGCCGACGATGCCACCCAATCGATCATCATGATTGGCGAAATCGGCGGCAGCGCGGAAGAAGAAGCCGCACAGTTCCTGATCGACGAAGCCAAAAAGGGCCGCAAAAAACCGATGGCCGGTTTCATCGCCGGACGCTCTGCCCCTCTGGGGCGCCGCATGGGTCATGCCGGAGCGATCGTGTCGGGCGGCAAGGGCGACGCAGAAAGCAAGATCGCGGCGATGGAAGCAGCTGGCATAAGGATGTCGGCTTCGCCGTCGTTATTGGGCAAGACGCTGGTTGAGGTTTTGAAGGGGTGAGTGTTTTTTTGGTCAGGGGGCTGGACCCCAGCCTTCGCTGGGGAACGCCGGCAGCCGCAGCGCCGGGTCTGGGCCTAGACAAGTGACTCATTGCTTTGGTCCTGGATCCCAGCCTTCGCTGGGGAACGCGGGCGGCCGCAACGCACATGCTGTGTTCCCCGGCGCAGGCCGGGGTCCAGGAGTGGGCAGCCAACGAATGAGGTATGATCATGGGCGTTGAAAACCAGGATTTCGAAATTGCCAGGGAACCGGAACGCGGCCCGAGCTGGGAGCGTGCGAACTGGCCGCTCGGCGTTACCGATGACCTGACGGGCGCGCTCGATCCGACTCAGATGGCGGTCGAGATCAAGGCAGCCGCAAAGGCTGCGGGCAAGCCCTTGTCAGAAACCGACGCGGCGTCGGCGGCGAGCGACGCGATCCGCGCCATGATGCTGGTGCGGACCTACCGTGTGCGCGGGCATCTGGCGGCCAATCTCGATCCATTGGGCCTGTCGAAGCAGGAAATCCCTGCCGACCTGACGCCTGAATATCATGGCTTTGCAGGTGCCGACCTCGACCGAAAAGTCTATGTCGGCGGCACGCTTGGTCTGGAATGGACCACCGTGCGTGAGCTCGTCGATACACTTCGCGCCAACTATTGCGGCCCCGTTGGCCTTGAATATATGCACATCTCCGACGTCGAGGAGCGCCGGTTTTTGCAGGAACGGATGGAGGGCAAGGACGCTGCGATCCAGTTCACGCCCGAGGGTAAGAAGGCCATCCTCGCCAAGGTGATCGAAGCCGAGCAATATGAGAAATTCCTGGGCCGCAAATATGTCGGCACCAAGCGTTTCGGCCTCGACGGCGGCGAGTCGATGATTCCGGCGCTCGAAGCCGTAATCAAATATGGCGGCGCATTGGGTGTTCGCGAGATCGTCTATGGGATGCCGCATCGAGGTCGTTTGAACGTGCTCGCCAATGTGATGGCGAAACCCTATCGCGTGATCTTCCACGAATTTTCGGGCGGCTCGTCCAACCCTGACGATGTCGGCGGATCGGGCGATGTGAAGTATCATTTGGGCACCAGCACCGACCGCGAATTCGACGGCATCAAGGTGCATATGAGCCTAGTCCCCAACCCGTCGCATCTGGAGGCGGTGAATCCGGTCGTGCTTGGCAAAGTGCGCGCCAACCAGACCGCGCGCGACGACCTTGGAAAGCATGAGCAAGTATTGCCCGTGTTGCTCCACGGCGACGCAGCCTTTGCCGGACAGGGCATCGTCTGGGAGTGCCTCGGCTTCTCCGGCATTCGTGGTTACAACACCGGCGGCTGCCTGCATTTCATCGTCAACAATCAGGTTGGCTTTACCACGTCACCCCAATTTGCGCGATCCTCGCCATACCCGTCAGACGTCGCCAAGGGCGTTCAGGCCCCGATCTTCCACGTCAATGGCGACGACCCCGAAGCGGTGACTTTCGCCTGCAAGATTGCCATCGAGTTTCGTCAGACATTTCACCGTGATATCGTCATAGACATGTGGTGCTACCGCCGCTTCGGCCATAATGAAGGCGACGAGCCAAGCTTTACCCAGCCGTTGATGTACAAGGTCATCAAGGGGCATCCGGGCGTCGCCGAATTATATGCGCGCCGGTTGCAGGCCGAGGGCGTGATCGACGGCAACTGGGCGAACGAGCATATCATGCGTTTCACGCAAACGCTTGAGCAGGAATTTGCAGGGGCGGCGGACTATAAAGCCAATCAGGCCGACTGGTTCGGCGGGCGCTGGTCGGGGTTGTCCAAGCCGGCCGATCCTGAAACCGCGCGGCGCAATGTCGAAACCGGGCTTTCGAAAAAGCTGTTCGATAGCCTTGGCCGAACGCTGACCACCGTTCCCGAAGGCCTCAACATTCATCCGACGTTGGGCCGTGTGCTGGAAGCGAAGAAGGCGATGTTTGCCAGCGGCGAAAATATCGACTGGGCGACCGGTGAGGCGTTAGCGTTCGGCGGGCTGCTGTCCGAAGGCTATGGCGTCCGGCTGTCGGGTCAGGATTCGGGCCGGGGCACGTTCAGCCAGCGCCACGGCGTCTGGGTCGACCAAGGCACCGAGGAAAAATACGTGCCGCTGGCGACTTTGCCGCATGGACGGTTCGAGATTCTCGACAGTCCGCTTTCTGAATTCGGCGTGCTCGGGTTTGAATATGGCTTTGCCGGGGCCGACCCGAAGACGCTCGTGCTGTGGGAGGCGCAATTCGGCGATTTCGTCAATGGCGCGCAGGTGATGATCGACCAGTTCATCGCCGCGGGTGAGGCCAAATGGTTGCGCGCCAACGGCCTCGTGATGTTGCTGCCGCATGGCTATGAAGGCCAGGGGCCAGAGCACAGCTCGGCACGGCTCGAGCGGTTTTTGCAACTGTGCGCCGAAGATAATATCCAGGTTGCCAACTGCACCACGCCCGCCAATTATTTCCATTTGCTGCGCCGACAGATGGCGCGGCCGTTCCGCAAACCGCTCGTGGTGATGACACCCAAGTCGCTGTTGCGTCACAAAATGGCCGTATCGAAGGCCGAGGATTTCCAAGGCGAAAGCCATTTCCGGCGGATCTTGTCCGACCCGAATGCACCTGCCGATGCCGACGTCAAACGGCTGGTGCTGTGTTCGGGCAAGGTCGCCTACGACCTGATGGAAGCACGCAATGCGCAGGGCGACACCGGCACGGCGATTGTGCGGATCGAGCAATTATATCCCTTCCCCGGCGAGCCATTGGTGGCTCGCCTGAAGCGTATGGCCAATCTCGAAGAGGTGGTCTGGGCGCAGGAAGAACCGAAAAATGCCGGCAGCTGGTGGTTTGTCGATCCGTTCATCGAGGAATGTCTGGTCGAAGCTGGCGCGACGCCGACTCGCGCTCGTTATGCCGGTCGCAAGCCTGCCGCCGCGACCGCGACTGGCCTCGCCAAACGCCATCAGGCTGAGCAGGCGGCTTTGGTCGCCGACGCGCTTGGCCACAGCGTCCGCGAAGAAATCCGCCGCCAGCGCACCGGCGGCACCAAACCCGTAACGCCGCCGTCCTCGTAAGGAAGAAGAGATGAGCACTGAAGTCAAAGTCCCCGTACTGGGCGAATCGATTACCGAAGCGACGCTTGGCCAGTGGCTGAAGAAGCCCGGCGAGGCGGTTGCCGCTGACGAGCCGATTGCCAGCCTTGAAACCGACAAGGTCGCGATCGAAGTGCCGTCGCCGGTTGCTGGCGTGATGGGTGCCTATGCGATCGAGGAAGGCGCGACGGTCAATGTCGGCGCAGTGATTGCGAGCATTGAGGCTGGCTCGGGCGCGCCTCCAGCACCCCCTGCGCCAGCAGCACAGCCCGCCGCCACGCCGCAGCCGGTTGCAACGGCGCCAGCCCCGGAGCCAGCCGCCGAGGTCGCTCCGTTAGAGCCAAACGACTTGCCCTTATCGCCAGCCGTTCGGCGTCTGGTGCTCGAGCTTGGCATTGATCCGTCGAAGATCAAAGGCACTGGCAAGGATGGCCGCCTGACTAAGGAAGATGTTGTCGCCGCTGCCAAGGGTGCGCCTGCGCCAGCAGTTGCGCCTGCTGCTGCTTCGGTTGCTGCCCTTGCCGTTGCGGGTCGTCAGGAGGAACGAGTCCGCATGACGCGGCTTCGCCAGACCGTCGCAAAGCGGCTGAAGTCAGCGCAGGAAACGGCGGCTTTGCTGACGACGTTCAACGATTGCGACATGAGCGAAGTGATTGCCGCGCGCGAGAAATACAAGGAGCTGTTCGAGAAGAAGCATGGTGTGAAGCTTGGCTTCATGAGTTTCTTTACCAAGGCGGTTGCGCTCGCGGTGCATGACATTCCGGCGGTTAACGCGCAGATCGATGGGGATGAAATCGTCTACCACAATTATCTCGACGTCTCGGTCGCGGTCAGCGCGCCCAATGGTCTGGTCGTCCCTGTGGTCCGCAATGCCGATAAACTCTCGTTCGCCGACATCGAAAAAGCCATCAGCGATTTTGGTGCGCGCGCCAAGGCTGGCACGCTTACCATGGAAGACATGGCGGGCGGCACCTTCACCATTTCCAACGGCGGCGTGTTTGGCGGGCTGATGTCCACGCCGATCATCAACCCGCCGCAGTCGGCAGTGCTCGGGCTTCACCGCATCGAGGACCGCCCTGTGGTGCGGGGCGGCGAGATCGTCATTCGCCCGATGATGTATCTCGCGCTCAGCTATGACCATCGCCTGATCGACGGCCGCGAAGCCGTCACTGCGCTAAAAACAATCAAGGAAGCGATCGAGGATCCAACACGACTCCTCATCGACCTTTAAGGAGCCGATAGATGGCAGAACAAGATTATGACCTCATCGTCATCGGCGCTGGTCCCGGCGGCTATGTCGCAGCCATCCGTGCGGCGCAACTGGGGCTGAAGACTGCGTGCGTGGAATCGCGCGAGACGCTGGGTGGCACCTGCCTCAATGTCGGCTGCATCCCGTCGAAGGCAATGCTTCACGCGTCGGAAATGTTTCACGAAGCCCATTCGGGTGCGCTGGCGAAGTTCGGGATCGATTTCAAAAGCGTCGCGCTGAACCTCGAGCAGATGCACGCCGAAAAGACCAAGGCAGTGGGCGAATTGACGGGCGGGATCGAGTTTCTGTTCAAGAAGAACAAGGTCGATTGGCTGAAAGGTCATGCCGCGTTTACGAGCGCCAACACTTTGGATGTCGCAGGGAAAAGCTACACGGCGAAGAATATCATGATCGCCACCGGTTCATCGGTCACACCGCTTCCCGGTGTCGAGATCGACCAGAAGGTCATCGTCGATTCGACCGGCGCGCTGGCGCTGCCTAAGGTGCCCAAGCACATGGTCGTTATCGGCGGCGGGGTTATCGGGCTTGAGCTTGGCAGCGTCTGGCTGCGGCTTGGCGCGAAGGTGACCGTGGTCGAATATCTCGACCAGATCCTGCCCGGCATGGACGGCGAAGTCCGCAAGGAAGCGGCGAAGATTTTCAAGAAGCAGGGTTTTGAAATTCGTACCGGCACCAAAGTTACCGGCGCTACCGTTAAGGGCGACACAGCTACGTTGACCATCGAACCAGCCGCAGGCCCTTCGACAGGCTCGGGACAAGCGGATTTTGAGGACATCGAAGCAGACTGTGTCCTGGTCGCTATCGGGCGTCGTCCGAACACCGAAGGGCTAGCGCTCGACAAGGCTGGTCTCACCACCAATGCCAAGGGCCAGATCGAGATCGGCCACGACTTCCAGACCAATGTCCCCGGCATCTATGCAATCGGCGATGTCGTCCCAGGCCCGATGCTCGCGCATAAGGCCGAGGACGAGGGCGTTGCCGCAGCCGACTTCGTTGCGGGCGGCACCGGGATCGTCAACCATGACGTCATTCCGGGTGTGGTCTACACCTATCCCGAAATCGCCAGCGTCGGCCTGACCGAAGAAGAGGCGAAAGCGAAAGGCGAAGTCAAAGTCGGCAAATTCCCGATGATGGCGAACAGCCGTGCCAAGACCAACCGCGACACCGACGGTTTCGTGAAGGTCATTGCCGACGCCAAAACCGACCGCGTATTGGGCGTCCACATCATCGCCAGCATCGCCGGAAGCATGATCGCCGAGGCCGCCCTCGCGATGGAATTCGGCGCAACGTCGGAAGACATCGCCTTCACCTGCCACGCCCACCCCACCCACGCCGAGGCGCTTAAGGAAGCGGCAATGGCGGTGACCGGCAAGCCGATCCATATGTAACAGTGAGAAGAGCGATGTTGACTGCCGCACTATTTTTGGCTGCACTTGCCGCCAGTCCGTCCAGCCCAGCATCGCAAATTCCGCCTGCTATTTACACTGACCCCTTGCCGGACAACGCACATCCCGCCCGCATGGAGGTGCTTCATATTCCAAGCGGTCAAGTCCGGATTAATGGCGTTGCATATTTGGCCGCAGGAGCCGGGCCGCATCCGACGATCATAATTTGTCACGGGCTTCCGGGTAATGAGAAAAACCTCGACCTTGCGCAAGTCCTACGCCGTGCTGGTTGGAATGCCATCACCTTCAACTATCGCGGCTCATGGGGCAGTGCGGGGAATTTCAAATTCGCCCAGAATCCGGAAGACGCAAGGGCTGTGCTCGCCTATTTGCGTGAGCCGATGAATGCGGAAAAGCTGGCCGTCGATACATCGCGTATGGTTATTGCCGGACACAGCATGGGCGGATGGGTAGCGGTTACCGCCGGTGCGCCAGACGCCGGGGTTCAAGGTTTCATTCTGATTTCATCTGCAAACGTCGGGCGAAGCGGCCAGGTTTCGCGCGCCGCAATTGTCCAGAGAATGTCCGAAAACATGGAGTCTTTAGTGGGGGTAACACCCGAGACGATGGCTGACGAACTGATTACCGGAGCGGACATTAATAACTTTGTGAAGTACGCAGGCGCGTTGGCAAATAGACCGGTGCTTGTACTTACATCGGATGACGGGCTTGCCCCAATGAGCGCCGAACTCGTTGAGGCGATACGGGGTAAAGGCGGTGATCAGACTACTTCGGTACATGTTGCTACCGATCATGGCTGGTCCGACCGCCGGATCAGGCTGCAAACCGAGATCCTCAACTGGCTAGCTAAGCTGAAATAATCTTGCTGGCCTGGCTCGACCTTTTCGGCATTGCCGTGTTTGCAGCGTCGGGTGCGCTCGCTGCCGCACAGCAACGGCAGACGCTTGTCACCTTTTCCTTCTTCGCGCTCGTCACCGGCGTTGGCGGCGGGACGGTGCGTGATCTGCTGATCGGGGCACCGGTGTTCTGGGTGCAGGACTGGCGTTTTGCGGCAACATGTCTTCTCACGGCCGGGCTGGTGTGGATCACGCCCAAAAATGTGTGGAACCCCCGCGCGCTCGACTGGTTCGATGCGGTCGGGATCGCAATTTATGCGGGGTTCGGAACGTGGAAATCGCTGACACTTGGCGTGCCATTGCTGCCCGCGATGATGATGGGCGTTATCACCGCGTGCGTTGGCGGCATTATCCGCGATGTGCTGGCAGGTGAGCCATCGATTTTGCTCAAGCCAGAGATTTACGTCACCGCGGCTGCACTCGCGTCCGGACTGTTCGGTTTGCTGTTGTGGTTTGGCTTGCCGGTGCTCCCCGCCGCCGTCATCAGCGCCGCCGCAGGATTTGCGCTTCGCGCTATGGCAATCTGGAAAGGCTGGGCGATACCGGCCTACAAATCCTAGGCCCGTTCGTCCTTGGGCGAATCCATGACGATATAGGAGACGATGCTCGATACCTGAGACACGGTGCCCAGAACTTCGGTGTGGAAATATTTGTATGCCGCCAGGTCGCGCGCTTCGATGCGCAGCAAATATTCAACGGTTCCGGTCACATTGTGGCATTCACGGACCTCAGGGGCTGCCTCCATTGCGATTTCGAAGCCACGCTGATCGCCTTTTGTATGTCGCGAAAGACCGACGAGAACATAAGCGATGAAGGTAATGCCCATGGCCTGCGGGTTGAGTACCGCCCGATAGCCGCCAATTACGCCCATTCGCTCGAGTTCCTGCACGCGGCGCAGACAGGCGGACGGTGACAAGCCAACCCTGTGGGCCAGATCGACATTGCTGAGCCGCCCATCGCGCGCAAGTTCACGCAATATTTTTGTGTTAATAGCGTCGATGGCGCTCATATATTGCGAATATTGGGCAAAACGGCACAACAACGCAAGCACATTCGATGCTCTTTGCGCTATCTTCACAGGCATGATGACCACTGAACTTTTTGCCGCACTTGCCGTATTTGCGCTTGTCTCCTCAATCACGCCGGGGCCGAACAATTTGATGCTGATGACCTCAGGCATCAATTTCGGAATGCGCAAAACCGTTCCTCATATGCTCGGGGTATCGATCGGCTTTACCCTAATGATTGTGCTGATCGGTCTTGGCGTCATGAAGGTGATCGACGCTGTGCCCGGCTCGATGTTGTTCATTACCATCGCGAGCGGGCTTTATCTGCTCTACATGGCGTGGAAAATTGCGACGACGAGCACTTCGCCCGCCGAAAATGGCACATTGGTCGGCAGGTCAAAGCCCTTCACCTTCCTGCAGGCAGCGCTTTTTCAATGGGTAAATCCGAAAGCCTGGACCATGGCGCTTACCGCAGTTTCGGCTTATGCACCAAAATCGCACGGTTGGGTCGGCGTGTTCATCGTCGCTGGAGTGTTCGGAATCATCAACCTGCCAAGCACCGGCACTTGGGCGATCATGGGCGCCAAAATGCGTCGTTTTTTGAGCGATCCGGTCCGTTTGCGGGCATTCAACATTATTGCCGCGCTCTTGTTGGTCGCTTCGCTTTACCCGATGGTGACCGGGCTTATCGCCGCATGATCAGCGGTACCGGTTTGGAAACAGCCGTTTCAGATTGGCGACCTTTGGCTTGTCCCAAGCGACAATATAGCCCTGATTGGGGTTCTTCGCCATGAAATCCTGATGATAGGATTCGGCTGGGAAGAAGCTGAAGGCTTCGATCTTGGTTACGATCGGCTTTTTCCAGTAACCCGCCTTGTTAAGCTGCGCGATATAGGCGGTGGCCGCCTTTTTCTGCGCTGGCGTTGCAGGGAAAATCGCCGTGCGATACTGGCTGCCCGTATCCGGACCCTGACGGTTAAGCTGGGTCGGGTCGTGCGTCACCGAAAAGAAGATGTGCAGCAGGTCATTATAGCTGACCAAGGCGGGATTATAGCGGATTCGAACCGATTCCGCATGACCGGTGGTTCCCGAGCTTACGCTTTCATAATCGGCATTAGCCTTTGTGCCGCCCGAATAGCCCGATTCCACACTGGTCACGCCCTTGACGCGTTCAAACACGCCCTCGATTCCCCAAAAGCAGCCACCGGCAAATACCGCAGTCTGCGTGGTTTTGGGTTCGACAATGGCTGCCCTGGGCGCCGCAATCTTGATGCCTTCGGCCGCTTCTGCCGTGCCGATCAGCGACGTGGCACCGGTGCCGCAGGCGCCGGTACAGGCCAATGCTACCGCCAGAGGCAATAAGCGGAGGAGGAGTTTATTTGGCTGGTATATTGCTGTCATAGATAGGCGCTCCGACCATAATCGACCGTGCTGCGTCGACATCGACGCCATGGGCTTCTGCCGGCTTGACCAACGCCAATCCTGCAACCCCGAGGGCAAAGCCGCCCGCAAGGCTGAGGAAAAGATCCGATCGCACGAAGTTGAAAATACGGTCCATGTTTTTTCTCTGGTTCTAGCTGCCTATTCGGTAGCCAAAGCAGATACGTTACCCGGCCACGAAAAGCTTCACAGCAGAACGCAGGTTAAACGCCACTTAACAAACGGTTTTCTTTTGTTCATCTGCGGTCAGCCGAGTGCGGCGCACGCCGACTGGATGCGGGTGCAGGCTTCCCTGAGCAATTCTTCCGAGGTTGCATAGGATATGCGGAAGCCCGGCGACAGACCGAATGCGGCGCCATGCACGGCCGCCACGCGGTAATCGTCGAGGAAATAGTCGATTAGATCGGCGTCGGTTTCGATTGTCTTCCCCTTCGGCGTTGTCTTGCCCATGACGCCGCTCGCGTCGGGATAGACGTAGAAGGCGCCTTCGGGCGTCGGGCAGCTAAGTCCGGGCGCGTCGTTGAGCATCGCCACCACAAGGTCGCGCCGTTCCTTGAACGCCGCGTTGCGTTCGCGCAGAAAATCCTGCGGGCCGTTCAGTGCAGCGAGCACCGCATATTGAGAAATCGAACAGGGGTTGCTGGTCGATTGTGACTGAAGATCGCCCATTGCCTTGATCAACCATTCGGGGCCGCCAGCATAGCCGATGCGCCAGCCGGTCATGGCATAGGCCTTTGATGCGCCATTCATCGTCAATGTGCGGTCGTACAATTCGGGACAGACCTGAAGCATCGTCGCGAACGGCGACTGCGCGTACCAGATATGCTCGTACATATCGTCCGTCAGCAGCATCACGTGAGAATGCCTGAGCAAGACTTGCCCCAACGCTTCGAGTTCGGCCGAATTATACGCTGCACCCGTCGGGTTCGACGGCGAATTGAGGATTAGCCAGCGAGTCTTTGGGGTAATTGCGGCATCGAGTTGCTCAGGCGTGATTTTGTAATTCTGCGCTGCAGTCGCCATGATGATGACCGGCGTTCCCCCTGCGAACTGGACGATGTCAGGATAACTGACCCAATAAGGCGCTGGAATGATAACCTCGTCGCCCTTGTCGAGCGTCGCAACCAGCGCATTGAACAAGGTGTGCTTGCCGCCCGAATTGACGGTAATCTGTTTGGGGCCGTAGTCGATTCCATTGTCGCGCTTGAACTTGGCGATAATCGCCTGCTTCAGGGGCGCGATGCCATCGACCGCAGTATATTTGGTTTTGCCGCTGCGGATAGCCTCGATTGCCGCATCCTTTACAAAGTCAGGTGTATCGAAATCGGGCTCGCCCGCCGAAAGGCCGATGACGTCAATCCCTTGCGCCTTCAGGTCGATGACCCGCCCCGACATGGCAAGCGTGGCGGACGGAGCGATCCGGCCCAAGGCGGCGGACAAGCGGTCGATCATGATGTCTCTTTCGTGGGCTTTTTGAACGCAAATTGCGTGGCTGCCCGTAACTAGCTTGCGAAAATTACGCAACCCTGCGCGCGCGAATTAATCCGCGCGCGCTGTTGCCCATGAAGAAATTGCCATCGAGATCGGCAGGCGTGAGTTCGGCCTCGTCGGCTTGCCCTGCGTCGATCAGTTCGCGCCGCAATATCGAGGGCAATAGACCGGTATCGAGGCGCGGGGTGAGCAGCCTCCTGGCGCGTTCGACAAAGAGCGCGCTTATGCTGCCTTCGGTCAGGCGACCGTCCGGGGTAACAAAGACAACCTCATCGCAATCGCTCCTGGCCGTGCGGGCGTCGTCGTAAAATGCGCGGTCGCTGGTTTTATGGCGAAGACGGAAATCCTGTTCGTTCACGGGCAATGGTACGACGGCGACGCGCCATTCATTGACTTCGGAAAGCGGGCGGATCTCGATAGCTAACGCGCCCTGCCGGGACGCCAGTAACCGTATCTTCGACACTGAATCCAGATGGAAGGTCGCGGCATGAAGCCGGTTGCGGGCCTCGTGCCGGTCGAATTCGAAGCCGAAGGCTCGCGCGCTGCCTTTCATCCGTTCAAGGTGAAGCTCAAGCCGCAAGATACCGTGCGCCGGTTCAAAGCGCATCGTCTCGATAAGGTCGAAGCCATAGCCATCCACGCGTGCAAAATCCCCCTTTGCCAAACACTCGTGCCATTCGGCCGCCTCATCTGAATCAGCGACAATGCCCGAGCCCAACCCTAGTGAAACGCGCTTCGTTGTATCACACAAGGTAAAAGTGCGAATGGCGACGTTGAAAGCCGCATCGCCATTTGCATCGATCCGCCCGATCGAACCGCAATAGATACCGCGCGGCGCGGTCTCGACCTCGCCAATGACCTGCATCGCACGTATTTTCGGCGCGCCGGTTATCGAGCCGCACGGGAACAATGCCTTTATGACGTCAATCGCGTCGCTGTCCTCCGGCAGGATTCCGGTTACGGTCGAAGTCATCTGGTGGACAGTCGGATAGCTTTCGACATGGAACAGCTCGGGCACCGCGACCGATCCGGCCTCGCACACCCGTGACAGGTCGTTGCGCAGAAGGTCGACGATCATTAGATTTTCGGCGCGCTGTTTGGGGTCGCTGCGAAGCGTCTCGGCCGCCTCGGCATCGGTTTCTGGATCGGTATGGCGCGCTGCGGTGCCCTTCATTGGCTTGGTGGTGACGCGACGGTCCTTCAGCGCGAAAAACAGTTCGGGCGAAAAGGACAGATAGTGCCGTTCACCGGTCCAGATCACCCCTCCATAGCCCGCCGCAGCCCTTGGCCGAAGCGCGGCATACAGCGCCAAGGGGTCACCGGCATAATCGGCCGTAAGCGGGAAGGTTAGATTGGCCTGATAGATATCACCTGCCGATATATAGTCCTGCACCGTGCTGAACGCCGCTCCATATTCGGCGCGCGATATTTCGGGCCTAAGGCCGGAGAGATACGCCCCCGCCGGGTCGGGCAGAAATGACGGCATGGCGTCTGACTCAACCATCTGATATTGTTCGAATAATCCGAACCACGCGAGTGGTCCATCGCTTGCATCGGCAAGGTGCGGGAGCAGAGCCCTGCCGGCGTCATACGCAAAAAACCCGGCCGCGTGCAGGCCCTCGGCCCGGGCGCTTTGCAAAGCATCAAGCAATAACAGCAGATCATCGTTCGAATACGCGACAACCGTTCGAACAGGGTTCGTATAAAGCCGCCCCGGCGACGCGCCTGTCATCCGCGCATCATCGAGCAAAATATAGGGAGTGTCTGAAGATATCATGGAGCGGGTGAGGGGAATCGAACCCCCGTATTCAGCTTGGGAAGCTGCTGCTCTACCATTGAGCTACACCCGCTTTTCATGGGCTTCCTTATCGCGGGCGGGAACGATTGACTAGGCCTTCAATCGTTCGGCGTGCCAGGTCAGATGGTCTGCCATGAAGGTCGAGATGAAATAATAGCTGTGGTCGTAGCCGGGCTGCATCCGGATTGTCGCCTTCTGCCCCGCGGCCTCGCAGGCTTCGACGAGCAAATGTGTTTTCAGCTGGTCGGCAAGGAAGGTGTCGGCCTCCCCCTGGTCGATGAGCAGATCGGGCAGCCCCGCGCCACCTGCAATCAGCGCGCAGGCATCATATTGCGCCCATGCCGCACGATCATCTCCAAGATATCCGCCGAGCGCCTTGTGCCCCCAAGGGCAATTCACCGGCGACACGATCGGTGCAAAGGCCGAGGTGGATTTGAACCGTGCCTGGTTACGCAAGCTGATCGTCAGTGCCCCATGACCTCCCATTGAATGGCCCATAATTCCCTGGCGCTCAAGGTCGGCAGGGAAATGCGCACCGATGAGTGCAGGCAGTTCGTCCTCAATGTAGGTCCGCATCCTGTAATGCTTGGCGAACGGTGCTTCGGTCGCATCGACATAGAAGCCCGCGCCCAGCCCGAAATCATACGCGCCATCCGGATCGTCCGGCACAATGTCGCCGCGCGGGCTGGTGTCGGGGGCGACGAAGATCAGGCCAAGATCCGCACATGCGCGGCGATACTCGCCCTTGTCGGTGACGTTGGCGTGGGTGCAGGTCAGCCCTGACAAATACCAGACCACTGGCAACTTCGCGCCCGGCGCATGCGGCGGGACATAGACCGAAAACGTCATCTGAGTGCCGGTTGCGGACGAGTGATGTTTGTAAACGCCTTGCGTACCCGCAAAAGCCAGATTGGTTGAGACGGTCTCAAGGGTCATGCAGGTTCCAATGTCGGGATACAGGCGATTGTCGGTGGATGTTGCCAGTGAACCAGCGCGCGGACTAGGTCGCATGCTGGCAGGCTGACAGTCGCACTGTTGCGCAAGGGATGGCAGTTGACGATATCCGCCTCCGCCAGCTTGGCGTCGAGCACGAACCGGACCAAACCGCTGGCGTCGTTGATTGCCGCCAGCGCCGTCACCGACCCCGGCGTTATGCCGAGCAGCCGCTGCATATCGTCAGCTTTGCCAAAGCTGACGCGGCCGCAGCCAATAGTAGCGGGCAAAGCCTTCAGATCGACGCGGGCATCATCAGGCACGGTGACCAGCCAGAACGCACCTGCCTTGTCTTTTAAAAACAGGTTCTTCGTGTGTGCGCCCTTTATGTGGCGTGTATGCTGGCTGCTTTCCTCGACCGTGAAGACGGGCGGATGCTCGTGCACCGCATATTCGATGCCGAGCGCGGCCAGGTCGGCATACAGCCGCGCTTCGGCTTCATTCATGGCGTCAGTCGGTAACGCGGTGCAGCGCGCAGAGCTTGTTGCCATCGGGGTCGCGCAGATAGGCGAGATACAGCTTCATGCCATTTCCTTCGCGGACACCGGGGGGATCCTCAATCGCGGTCCCGCCGTTTGCGATGCCGGCTTCATGCCAGGCATTGGCTTGTTCGGGCGTCATTCCAAAGCCGATGGTGCAGCCATTTCCGTGGGTCGCGGGTTCGCCGTCGATAGGCGGCGTCACGAGGAACATCGAGCCATTGTGCATGTATATCAGGCGACCCTTGGGGTCCTGCATTCCAGGTTTTCCGCCCATGGCCGCAAAGGTCGCATCGTAAAATTGCTTCGATCGGGCGATGTCGTTGCTGCCCACCATCATATGACTGTACATAATCTCTCTCCTTGCAAATTCAGTAGACGACGACGCTTCGGATGCTGGTCCCGGCGTGCATCAGGTCGAACGCCTTGTTGATCTCCTCAAGGCCCATGACGTGCGTGATCATCGGGTCGATCTCGATTTTTCCGGTCATGTACATATCGACAATCTTGGGCACGTCGGTCCGCCCCTTGGCGCCGCCGAACGCAGTGCCGCGCCAGTTGCGGCCAGTCACCAGCTGGAACGGGCGCGTTGCGATTTCCTTGCCGGCTTCGGCCACACCGATAATGATGCTGGTGCCCCAGCCGCGGTGGCATGCCTCAAGCGCGGTGCGCATCACCTCGGTATTGCCCGTCGCGTCGAAGGTATAGTCGGCTCCGCCATCGGTCATCTCGACAATTTTGGCAACGACGTCTTCGCGGCTCATACCTTTGGAGTTTAGAAATCCGGTCATGCCGAACTTGCGGCCCCATTCCTCGCGATCGGGGTTGATATCGACGCCGATGATTTTATCGGCACCTGCGAGCCGGGCGCCCTGGATGACGTTAAGGCCGATGCCGCCCAAGCCAAATACCACGACATTGTCGCCGACCTGAACCTTTGCGGTGTTGACGACGGCGCCTACGCCTGTGGTCACGCCGCAACCGATATAGCAGCTCGATTGAAACGGCGCATCCTCACGAATTTTGGCCACGGCGATCTCGGGAAGAACGGTGAAGTTCGAGAATGTCGAGCAGCCCATATAATGGAATATCGTCTGGCCCTTATAGCTGAACCGGCTGGTGCCATCGGGCATTACCCCTTTGCCTTGCGTCGCGCGGATCGCGGTGCACAGGTTGGTCTTGCCCGAAAGACAGCTTTTGCACTGGCGACATTCGGGCGTGTAGAGCGGGATGACATGATCGCCCGGTTTCACGCTGGTCACGCCAGCACCAACCTCGCGCACAATGCCGGCACCTTCATGGCCGAGCACGCTTGGGAAGATACCCTCGCTATCAAATCCGTCCAGCGTGTATGCGTCAGTATGGCAAATGCCCGTTGCCATGATCTCGACCAAAACCTCGCCAGCCTTTGGCCCCTCAAGATCGAGTTCGACAATCTCAAGCGGCTTTTTGGCTTCAAAGGCTACCGCTGCGCGGGTCTTCATGGTGCGTGGTCCTCCTCGGTCTGCGCAAGGCTTTTCCACTAACGCGTGTTAGACGCAACCCTTAGATTCCGGCATACCAGTCATAGTCGTGCGCATCTTCCCAATAGCCGCCATTGCCCCCATAGAATTTTTTGAGATCGTCAGTCGCCTCGACGCGCATCACATATTTGGCTTGTTTATAGCCGAGTTGGCGTTCGACGCGGAGCCGGAGCGGCGCGCCATGCTGCACCGGCAGCACGCCACCGTTCATGCTCCACGCCAATATCGTTTGCGGATGAAACGCATCAATCAGATCGACCGATTCATAATATGGGACGCCCGGTCCCCATTGGTCTGCACAGTGAAACACCACATACCGCGCTTTGGTCGAAAGCTGCGCCTGTTTGAGCAGCATCCCGAGCGGGGTGCCGCGCCACTTTCCGATCGCGCTCCATCCTTCGACACAATCATGTCGGGTAATCTGTTCACGCGAAGGCATTGCCATGAGTTGCGCGAGGCTGAGGCTTAACGGGTTTCGCACCAGGCCATCGATTCGCAATTGCCAACTGGCGAATTTATCCGCGACATGCGCGGCATATTCAGGCGTGCCGCCGCTAATCGAGCCGTTGGCCTTGAATTTTGGCGACATGTCGGCTGCCGAAAACTCTGGCGCAAGCGCGGCGCGATCCATAATCAACCGCTGCGCGCCCTGGTTCAACGCCTCGCCCGTTCGCAGGAATGAGCGGAAGCTCTGATTTTCGGTGAGAGCATCACAACCCGCCAACAACAGCCCACTTCCCCCCAGTGCCGCACTGGTCAAAAATTTGCGCCGTGGCAGTATTAATTTCGGATCGGTCATGCCGGCTCTCCTTGCGGCAGTTCGAGTTCAGGTTCGCGAGCGGGCTGGGGCGCCGCCTTACCGGGCAATCTGTATTTCCCGGTTAGCATGGATCGAACCTCGTTAATCGGGCCCGCCAGCACGACCATCGCCATATGCACAAAGAAGAACGCAACCAGTGCAAAAGCGCAGATAAAGTGTATCGAACGCGCCGATTGCCGCCCGCCAAAGATATCGAGCAGCCAGGGCCAGGCCGCATTCATCGCCGGAGACATATTGAGGCCAGTCAGAATAATCAGCGGTAGCAGAACGAAGATAACGCCTATGTAACTGATTTTCTGTAATATATTATAGTCCTTCGCCGCGGCTCCGGTGGGAAAGCGCAGCCGTGCGTGCTGCTTGATATCGTGCAAGATGTGACGAGGCGACCATTGCCATTTGCGGATATGGAGATCGCGGACGACATGGCCATTCCAGAGCGAACGAGCCATATAGAGCGTCAGGGCGACCGCCAATATCCACGCAAAGGTGAAATGCCAGCGTCGCGCGGCCTGCAGGTCATAACCTGACGGGATGGTGATCCAGTGCGGGAAAGCACGGCGCTTTACCTCACCTTCGGAGTCTTTCCAGAGACCCAGAACGCCCGTTGTCGTTACGCGAAACCCGGCTACTTCGACGAAGCCCGTTTCGCCCTCATCATCGATAACGAGCCAGGCCTTGTCCGGCTGACCCACTGCGTTTGCGCCATATTGCCCCCAATAGAGCCGCGAATGCGCGTTGAAAATCATCAGCCCGCTCATCAGCATGACCAGCAGCGTCAGCGCGTTTGTCCAATGCCACAGCCGCGTCGACAGACGATGGCGTTTGATTACATCGCCAGGCTTTAGCTGTTGATCGTCCATACGGCCTCCCGTTCGCTGGCAGACTATGCCGCCGTCGGTA
>CALRMO020000005.1:0-44440 GCA_943369235.1 Sphingomonas paucimobilis | reverse complement strand
ATGACTCGGTATTGCTCGTGGCACGCGTCGCACGTGACTGGCGCCCAGGTTCGAAATTTCCGGTTTCGCAATTGACCGACCCGCAAGGTTTTATCGGCGTCGACGGAGCATTTCGCTTTATGTCTAACGGTCTGACCGACCGGACGCTTGAGGTACAGGAAATTCAGGCAGGCAAGTTCGTCACGATTGACGCGGCACCAGCGTCGTTCGGAAAGTGATCGCGTTGCTCGCCTGAGGGAGAAGCAAAAAGATCAGTGATTGCAGTGCTCGTTATGGACGTGACCGCCGCCCATCTTGCGTTGCTTCTCGATCTTTTTGAGCACCATTTGCCGCTTTAGCCGCGACAGATGATCGATGAACAATATGCCTTCGAGATGGTCCATCTCGTGCTGTAGACACGTTGCCATCATGCCCGTCATCGCTTCTTCATGGACCTTGCCGTCGAGATCCTGCCACCGCGCCCGGATCGCAGCGTGGCGCTCGACCTCGGCATATTGGTCGGGGACTGACAAGCAGCCTTCATTGTAAATCGACTGGTCTTCGGATGGATCAAGAATTTCGGGATTGACGAAAATGCGCGGGTTGCGAACAACTTCGCCATCTGCTCCTTCATCCTGAAGGTCGATTACGAGCAATCGCTTCGGCACGCCAACCTGGATCGCCGCAAGCCCGATGCCCGGCGCAGCATACATCGTTTCGAACATGTCATCGACGAGCTTTTTCAGGTCGTCGTCGAACGCCTCGACCGGCGTCGATATGGTTTTCAGCCGCGGATCGGGCACTTCAAGAATAGGTAAAATCGCCATGAGCCGCAGATAGGGATGCTTCGCGGCGAAATCAACCGACAGGACGCCGGGCACGCAATGCCTGCGCCAAGGTGCCGTCGTCGAGATAGTCGAGCTCGCCGCCCACGGGCACGCCATGCGCCAATTGCGTCAAGCGGATTGGATAGTTTTCCAATCGCTCGGCCAGATAATGCGCGGTCGTCTGCCCCTCAAGCGTTGCATTCATCGCAAGCACAACCTCATCGATGCCGCCCGCCGCTACGCGCGCGATCAAGCCATCGATATTCAAATCCTCAGGCCGGACGCCGTCGAGTGCGGATAACCGCCCCCCGAGCACATGATATTTGCCCGGAAACAACCGCGAACGGTCGAGCGCCCACAGGTCGGACACGTCCTCGACGACGCAAATCGAGCGAATATCTCGGCGTGGATCGACGCATATCCCACACGGATTACCGGTATCGATATTGCCGCAAATCTCGCACACCACCAGCCGCTGTTCAACATGTTCCAACGCGCGCAGCAGCGGCTGCAAGACGCTCTCACGCTTTTTCATCAAATGAAGCACCACCCGCCGCGCCGAGCGCGGGCCAAGGCCGGGCAGTTTCGACAATGCCTGCGCGAGTGCGTCTATTTCTTGCGATGCCATGGAGGCTTAGCTAGTGCGACGCGCGATCAAAGCAATAATTAAATCCCGTTCGCCCTGAGTAGGCGCTGGGTCCTGAGCTTGTCGAAGGGCGCAGTGCCGTATCGAAGGGTCCTTCGATACGCTGCTCAGCCTTCGGCTTCGACAGCTACGCTGGACGAACGGATAGGGAGTAGTAAAATGCGCCTTGCCTTCATGGGAACGCCGGAATTTGCGGTGCCGACGCTCGATGCGCTTGTGGCGGCGGGGCATGAGGTCGTTGCCGTCTATACCCAGCCGCCACGGCCCGCCAACCGGGGCAAGAAGCTGACGCCCTCGGCGGTGCAAGCACGTGCGGAGGAGTTGGGGTTGCCGGTGCGGTCGCCTGTTTCGCTCAGGACGCCAGAGGCTCAGACGGAGTTTGCCGCGCTCGACCTCGATGTCGCAGTGGTCGCAGCTTACGGTTTGATTTTGCCGCAAGCGATACTGGATGCGCCCAAGCATGGCTGCCTTAACGTCCACGGCTCGCTCCTGCCCCGATGGCGGGGCGCGGCTCCGGTGCAACGGGCGATACTGGCAGGCGACGCAAAAACCGGCGTCATGGTCATGCAGATGGAAGCGGGGCTCGATACCGGGCCGGTTCGCGCGACGACCGAAGTTGAAATCGGGCACAAAACTACAGGCCAGTTGACAGCTGAACTCGCCGAGCTTGGTGCCGAGTTGATGGTACAGGTGTTAAGCGATTTGTCCGAATATCCGGCCGTCCCGCAGCCGGAAGATGGCGTTACGTATGCCGCAAAGATCGAAAAGGCCGAAACCCGCCTAGATTTTTCGGCTTCGGCCGAGCAAGTCGACCGGCAAGTACGCGCGTTCGATCCCGCGCCTGGGGCATGGTTCGAATTTGAAGGCGAACGGTATCGCATCCTTCAAGCTATCGTCGCACCAGCGCAGGCTGGTGCCGATCACGTATCTCAGTCTCAACCTCAAGCCGAGATAGGCTCCAGCCTTCGCCGGAGCGACGGGAAAGTGTTGGATAACGAATTAACCATCGCCTGCGCGAGCGGTGCCATCCGCCCCACCCTTATCCAGCGCGCCGGGAAGCCAGCCATGCCAACAGCGGATCTTCTTCGCGGAAAGCCAATCCCGCCCGGCACGGTCCTCATATGACGCGTTTCGCGCTCACCGTCGAATTCGACGGCGGCCCATATATGGGCTGGCAGTGGCAGGACCACGGCCCCTCCGTGCAGGGCGCAATCGAGGAAGCGATCTTCAAGGTCACGGGCGAAAAGACGCTCGTCTATAGCGCGGGCAGAACCGACGCCGGCGTCCACGCGCTCGGAATGCGCGCGCATGTCGATATCGAAAAGCCGCTCAGCGCCTTTCGCATCATGGAGGCGATCAACGCGCAGTTACGCCCGCACCCGGTTGCCATTTTGGCCTGCGAGCAAGTGCCCGATGACTGGCACGCGCGCTATTCGTGTATCGGGCGCGCATACGAATATCGAATCCTCAACCGCCGGGCGTCGCTGACTTTGGAGAAGGGCCGGGTTTGGCGCATCGGACCCGAGCTTGACGCCGATGCCATGCACGATGCCGCGCAGGTTCTGGTCGGCCTCCACGACTTTACCACCTTCCGCTCGACCGCCTGTCAGTCCGCCAGCCCTGTCAAGACGCTCGACCGGCTCGATGTCCGGCGCGAGGGGCAGCATGTGATCGTCGAAGCGGCGGCGTTGTCGTTCCTGCACCACCAGGTGCGTTCGATGGTGGGATGTCTTGCGGCGGTGGGCGTGGGACGGTGGACGAAGGCGGATTTGAAGGCTGCGCTCGACGCGAAAGACCGCGCCGCACTTGCCGAAAACGCTCCACCCGAAGGACTATATTTCGTCCGCGCGCTTTACCCTTGAAATGTAGGAGTTGAAGGCAGATGGTCATATCTGCTCTTTGAAATTGTGATATTTATGGGGTGAAGGCGAGCATCTGAGTTGCTTCGCCCTTCAATCTTCTTTGTGCCTTCGTGTCTTTGTGTGAGACAATCAAACGCAAGCTTTACGAACAGCGCAGCGCCCAAATCGCACGCACCGCTTAGCTTCACACTAAAAACGCCTACCCTATGAAGTTTGCGAAGCTAAGAACGATTTTTTGGCAGTTTTGCGTTATCACCCAAAGAGCTTTTCAAGCGATTTTTCGAGCATGACAAGCTGCCACAACAGCCGCCCGTTATTGACACGGCCCGCAATATGATCCTCTGCCGCCCTGGTAACGGCGTGGCCATCGAACAGGTCCATCTGCGAAAAAATTAGACTCGTGGAAAGCGCCCGCGCTTCGCCCGCCAACGCACCTCGAAACCACTGATCGATGGGTGTGACAAAGCCCATTTTCGGACGATAAAGGATCTCATTAGGCAAATAGGTTTCCATGGTCTTTTTCATCAGCCACTTACCCTGCCCGCCCCTGATGCGCATTTTATCGGGCAGGCTTGCGGCGAATTCCAGCAAGCGGTGATCAAGCAACGGCTCGCGCGCCTCAAGCCCCACCGCCATGCTGGTGCGATCGACCTTGGTCAGGATATCGCCCGGCAGCCACATCTTCATGTCGGCGTATTGCGCCTGGTCGAGCCCGCTTTGGGCGGGCGCATTGGCCATTAATCGCTCCATGTGGTCCTCGGCGCGGTAACCGCCCATGCTCCCGCGCATCCGCTGCGAATAGAGCGCGTGGCGCTGCGCCGGATTGGTCAGGCTGACCGCATCGGTATAGCCCTGCAGCCCCGTTCGCGCGAGCGACAGCAGCGTGGTTTTGGCCCGCAAAGGACGCGGTGCCCAATCGGCCTTCGGATAGAGATTGCCGAGGCCGCCGAACAGTGGCCCGCGAAGGTTTTGCGGCAAAAGCCCGCGCAATTGCTCTTCCTTGTGATGGAACACATGCCGCCGGTATCCAGCCAGCGCCTCATCTGCTCCGTCACCCGAAAGCGCTACCGTCACCTGCTCGCGCGCCATTTCGCAAACGCGGTAAGTGGGCAATGCGGAGGCATCGGCGAAGGGTTCGTCGAAATGGTGCGCGAGTTTATCCATCAGGCCGAAGTCGTTGGCGGCAACCTTGCGGCTGCGGTGGTCGGTCGCAAAGCGGCGGGCGATGGTTTCGGCATATTCGCTTTCGTCGAGTTCGCCGACATCGAAGCCGATCGAGCAGGTCTTCACCGGCTGACGCGAATGTTCGGCCATCAGCGCAACGACGCTACTGCTATCGACCCCGCCCGACAGAAACGCACCGAGCGGCACATCGGCAACCATCCGCGACGTGACCCCCTGCCGCATCAGGCGGAGAAGTTCTTCGGACAATTCGGCCTGATTTCCACGCACGCGCTTCGAAAAATCGATATCCCAATATTGAGCTGGCTGCGGCAGCGCACGACCCTGCTGCAGCGACAAGCTATGCCCCGCAGGCAGCTTCTTCACTCCGCGAACGATACAGGCATGATCGGGGACATAACCGAACGCCATATAGTCATCGACCGCCGCCAGATCGATTTCGCGCCTGAGCGCCGGATGGGCCGTGAGCGCTTTGAGTTCCGAACCAAAAATGACGCTGCCATCAGGAATTTGCGCATAGAAAAGCGGCTTCACGCCAAGCCGGTCGCGGGCAAGAAACAGCTGCTTTGTCCGCGCATCGTGAATTGCAAAAGCGAACATGCCGTGGAAATGCGACACGCAGTCGGCCCCCCAGTGCCGCCAGCCCTGAAGAATGACTTCGCTGTCGCTATGCGTCTGGAAGGCGTAACCAGCCGCTTCCAGCTCGGCGCGCAATACCATGAAATTGTAGATTTCGCCGTTAAAGGTCAGCGTTAGCGCCCCGTCGTCCGAGTGCATCGGCTGCGCGCCGCCTTCGAGATCGATGATCGACAGCCGCCGGTGACCAAGGCCGACACCGGGCGCAGTCCACACCCCCGACCCATCCGGTCCGCGATGCGCGATGGCGTCGGTCATCCGTTTCACCCGGTCAGGATCGACCGGCTTGGCCGTCTCCAAGTGAAAAATGCCGGCGATGCCACACATTGATTATTTATTGCTCCGCAACATGGGGCTGGCCCCTATCGCAATCCGGCGAAGCGGTCAGCCACTTTGTCGATGTCGCCCAAGGATTTGACAAATGCGTCGATGGCGGGGCGGGGGGAAGCGTCACCGACTTGCTCGGCGGAAACGACGATTGCCACCGCCTGCTGGTCGCCGTTCAGCAACCGGGCTTTTAGCGTCGCAAGCTTGACGCGCGTCGAGGAACCGGTGGTCACCCCATTTACCCGGTAAAAGCTGACGACCTCACGCGCCGCGCCCTTGGTCTTGATGCGTTCTGCACGACCATTAGGGGGCGCGGCGGTGTTGGCGGTCCACGACCAATAGCCATCCGGATCAATAGTGCCCTGTCCATAACCGACAAGCTCCCGTCCCTCGCTTTGCCGGTCATAGACGACCACAAACAAGTCGGCCTCTTGACCCCCGGCATTTCGATAGCGGCCAAACAGATAATGGCTGCCGCCCACAAAGCGGGGCGTCCAGTGCACTGTGGGAGCATATGGCACAATTTGCCAGCCTGCTACTTGAGGCAGAGCGATACGGTCAGGCACCGGCGACGTTTTGGCGGACACATAGGCCGACCAGCCGAAAGGCACTGCGGCAATCAGTAACACCGCCGCAACGGCGCGCAATGGCGTTGTTGTCAGCGCAAAGGGCGATTGCAGCTTCGCTGGATCGAACGCTGGCTCGTCCGCCCTTTTGTCGAAGAACCTCCAGCCGATGGCCATCACCAGCGCAATGACAATGCCGAAAAAGATCCAGCCATAGAACACATGGTCGAAGCTTGCGGCAAAATCGATGTCGCTATGTTCGGCGATATGGATGGTGCCGAAAGCGCGAAGGCCGTTGGCGATGATCGGCACGATAACGCATACCGCCAAAAATGCGACGCGGCGGGGCCAGCTTTTGAAACACAGGTTGGCGACGAGCACTCCATAAGCGACCATAGCGATCAGAAATTTGACGCCGGAACACGCCTCTGCCACCCGGAAATATCCGCCAGGTGTTGTGATGAATATCCCGTCGATATGCGCCGGAATGCCCGTCCAGCCCAGCAATACCATACACATTTTAGCGGTCAGAGTTTGCAATACGGGCACCGCTTCTTCGCCAATCGGCACGAGGAAAAACATGTAGAATAGCGGGAATAAAAGCCCGCGCGTGACGTTCGGGCCAAGGATTGCCGCTACCGACCCCTGCAACATCATGATCAGGCCCAGCTGCCGCGCAACCGCCAGGCCTGCCGCGTCGCCGAGCAGCCAGCCGCCCGCGCCAACTGCACCGTACAGCAACGCTGGGGTCCACGGTTTCGGCTTCAATTCTGCCAGCAATTCCTTACGTTGCAGCACCAGCCAGACGAGGATCGGCAGGATCAAAAGGCAATGGTTGAACGTCGAACTATTCCACCAGATCGCCGCCATGTCGCCTGCGTCGCGCCAGAATAGCAGGAATAATCCAGCCCAAGCGGCTCCGAGATATTGCAAGGCGCGCTGCCAAGCGGACACGGGCTTTCGTTCGGCGGCTTCGGCGTGGGAAATCGCGATGCCCATCACTCCGCTGCCTCAGCCCGCGCTGGATGGTATCCCATCAGCCCGTCGAGCGGCGCCAACTGGCTTTCCCAGCCATATTGCCGGATAACATGCTCCCGAGCCGCTGCGCCAGTTTTGAGTGCCTCTTGTGGATGTTCGAGCAAGGCGCAAACGCGCTCTGCCTCTGCCGTTACATTTGGCTCGACATAAAAGTGAGCGCCGTTTTCGGCGTCGATGCCCTCAGCTGCGGCGGGCGATACAACCACCGGTCGCGCCATTGCCATTGCCTCAAGGACCTTGTTCTGGACGCCACGCGCGATCCGCAAAGGCGCAACCACAACATCTGCTGCAGCGAGCCATGTGCGCACATCGTCAACTGCACCGGTCACTTGCACTCCCGGCAACATCGAAAGGTCAGACACAGCCGCTGTTGGATTTCGCCCCACGATAGCAAACGACGCTTGGGGGTGCCTTGCCCGAATGATTGGCATCCCCGCGCTCGCAAAATCCGTTACGGCCTCGATATTGGGGCGGTAATCCATCTGTCCGGTAAATACGATCAGCGGGTCGGGAAACACCGGGTGCAGCTTTTTGAAACTGGCATCGGGATAATAAAATTCTGTGTCGATGCCATTGCCGAGCGCAACTACATTGTTTGCGCCGGTGCGGCTTTGGAATAATTCGGCTTCAGCCTTACTGACCAGCAAACTTGCGTCGGCGCGGTGCGCGACATCGCGCTCGAACGCGCCGAGCAAACGGCCTTCGCGTGCATTCACCCAACGCATTAGCGGGTTGCCTCCGCCAGCATAGCACTCAAACTTGGCGCTATCGACATCGACGAAATCCATGATGAACTGGCCGTCGAACGATGCAGGCACATATTGCGCCATCTGGCCTGAGAAGCAGAAAATGTGACTGATCCGGCCAGTCGCCAACAGCGAATTCACCCAATTCTGCATCGACCCGCTGCCGAAACTGCACACCGAAACCGGCTGTCCGGATAACAGCGCCTCAACTCCGGCTTGCCACTGCGGTTTGTTGCGCAATTCGACATGACTGGACTCCAGAATATCATCCATGTCGCCGACAAAACCCAAATCGCGCTCGTCATCGGCAAAAGTACCGACATGCACTGGCGCCATCTCGCACAGTCGTTTCAGGATATGGTGTGAACGAATTTTGTCGCCCCGGTCGGCGGGCCAGGGGATTCGATGTGCGAGGAACAATATCTCGCGCATCATCCCAGTCCTTTGGCAATCCACGGACCCAGACGGTTAGCGATAAGCAGAGGCAATTTCTGCCACAACGCGATCTGGGCCTTATATTTCGGGCTGTTCGGATTGACGTCGCGAGGTTCCTGACCGTCGGCAGTATGGACAGCGTAAGCCATTGGCTCGGGTTCAAAGCCCCAATTTTTCTTGAAAGAATAGGCGCCGGAATCGACCTTAGACCGACCAAAATCAAAATGCGTGCACCCCTGCCGCCGGGCATGACTCATCAGCGCGTAATACATCACATCATTGGCGCGAAGCCGCCGCGCGTCCCACACGCCGCCGCCCCAATAAGGCATGACGGTGCCTTGATGATACAGGCTCAGCACGCTCGCGACCGGCCTTCCGTCTTGCAGTACAGTCAATATATCCGCCTCATCGCCGAACCCATTCAGCACCGATGCCATCAACGATTTCGGAAAAACCGGGGTACCAAGGTTGCGGACACTCTCGGCATATACCGCATAATGCCAATCCAGATCTTGCTGGTCGCGCCCCGTTGCGATAGCCAGACCGTTTTCCAGACCCTTGCGAACTTCGGCACGCTGTTTGCGTGGGATAGCCAACAATTCAGCTTCGTCATCGGCCTGTAGCGACTTCAGGAAATTTGCGTGTGCGTCGCGCTTTTCGATCCAGTTGCCACCCGGCATGGCGCCGCCGCGTAACTCTACCGTCGGACAGCTCCACCGCTCGGCAAGGTCACAGATTGCGGCCGCGAGGTGGCGCGTGGCGACTTTGCTATCGGACAATATCCCGCCGCCCACGGCAAAGCCCGACGATACCAAGGCACGGCCAAACAAAGGCGAATGAACAAGGTGAAACGGCAAAATCCCCGCAATGTCGCCTCCCGCTTCGGCAATCAGGCAATGCGCGGTCTGCCCCGTGCCAGCCTCAATCGCTGTCAGCCATTTGGGGCGATGGAACGGCAAGCCGCCATCCTGCGACATTACCCAAGCATTTATCCAGGCAACCTCGTTGGCATCGGCCAAATCGGCATGACGGATACTGATTTTAGGCCTGAGCATCGGGGCGTTCATGCCAACCGCGCCTGCTCGCGCGCGACGATACTGTCGAGCCGTTCCCATCGGAAGTCTTTTGGCAAGCGGCGCAGTTTGTCGGCCATCACGTTCAGCTTGGTATAATGGCGCAGCTTGGATTTGATAGGGGCATCGGCAACGCGGGGCTGATCAGGGTCGATCTCCCACGGATGGAAATAGATTACTGCCGGACGATGATCTTGATCATTTACCTGACGGATGGCCCAGCGCGAAAACGCGTAAGGGAGTAACCGGAAAAACCCGCCACCGCCTGCAGCAAGACGCTTCGGCCCGAATTTTGCGGTGGTCACCGGTATTTCGAGGAAATCGCTACCCGCAACCGGATGAAAGGCAAAGCGCGGGGCTTCTGCCCAGCCATAATGGTCATGCTTAACAGGCGCAACGCTGGATGAATAGGCGTAACCCTGCTCTGCCAAAATCTCGTGTGCCCAGGGGGTGCGTTGATCGATGGAAAAGCTTGGTGCGCGATAGCCGGTAACTTTCTGTCCCGACCCGTCTTCAAGCAGCTTTCGAGTGCGTTCGAGGTCGGCAGCAAACTGGTTCGGGGTGAATGTGAAGACGCGGTTATGGCCATAACCGTGGCTGGCAATTTCATGACCTGCATCGACAATCCGGCGGATCAGGGCAGGATAGCGTTCAGCCACCCAGCCCAGCGTGAAAAATGTCGCCTTGACGCCAGCTTCATCAAACAATGCCATCACAGCATCAGTGTTGCGCTCAACCCGGCATTCCAACGAATCCCAGTCTTTGCGGTCGATTACCGTTTCAAAGGCCCCAACCTGGAACCAGTCCTCAACATCGACGGATAGCGCGTTTTGCACCGTTTCCAGTTCCTTGCAGGGCCGGACATGGCCGAATTCGGTTAAAAGTAGCTATGCGGCACGGCTATTTTGAACAAGTCTGGCTTCAAGCCGGCTTTCTTTGTCCATCCAGTCGATCATCATCGAAAGTACCCGGCGCAATGCGGCTTCTTGCTCA
This sequence comes from Sphingomonas paucimobilis, assembly GCA_943369235.1. GTDB lineage: Bacteria > Pseudomonadota > Alphaproteobacteria > Sphingomonadales > Sphingomonadaceae > Sphingorhabdus_B > Sphingorhabdus_B paucimobilis_A. Next base: position 34,130 of record CALRMO020000005.1, on the reverse strand, counting down.
GTCAACCGGTTCTCAAGGCTCGCAACGCCCGCCGTCAGGGCTTCAATCTCGGAATCAGACTCGCGTGTTGGTTGCGGCTCAAAATTCGTCTCGGCCGTTGAGGCAACTTCGTCCACCAGACTAACAACTTCATGAGCGACCGGGCTTTCAGCAGCTTCTTCCGGAACGTCCTGGGCGACTGCAATGTCGATCGGCTCGGGTTCGGCAACGGATACTTCCGGTACAATATTGGTACGGGCCGACATTTGCGCTTCATATTCGAAAGGCTTGCCGGCCATGTCAGCGATAACTGCCTCGACCAAGCTTCCGTCCAGAACATTGACCTGCTCGACCGCCCCCATCAGCATGACACGGTTCATCAGCGTGTTCAGTTTGCGCGGAACTCCGCCCGTTTCGGTATATAAAGCGATATAGGCATCGGCAGTAATCTGGGGATTGCCCGTCCAGCCAGCGCGCGCCAGCCGATGAACAATATAGGGTTCAACTTCGCTGGCATCCATGGGCTCGAGATGATGAGTCGCGATGACGCGCTGGCGCAATTGTTCGAGATCAGCCGAGTCACGGACCAAATCCCGGAACTCTGGCTGACCAAGCAGGAATATCTGCAATAATGCCGACGATCCCAATTGGAAATTTGACAGCATTCGTAGCTCTTCCAGCGCGTCGACCGAAAGATTCTGCGCTTCGTCGACGACCAGCAAACAACGCCGACCGGTCCGCGCTTCTGCGTGCAGAAAGTTCTCGATGCTTTTTAACGTTGATGCCTTGTCCAGGCCGCGCGTATCGATGCCGAAAGACTCCGCGGCCATGTGCACCATGTCCAGTCCGTCGAGCTGGCTCGTGACGATTGTTGCTGCCGTCAGCCGCGCCTTATCCACGCTCTGCATGAGATGGCTGACGAGAGTGGATTTACCCGCACCCACTTCGCCGGTGATAACGATGAAGCCTTCGCCTTGGGCTAAACCATAGCCCAAATAGGACAGTGCTTTGCGATGGGTCGCGCTTTCGAAATAATATTGCGGATCGGGCGTCAGCTGGAATGGTCGGCCGGTCAGTCCATAAAATTGATCGTACATCTTGTGTGCCCCTTAAAAACTGTACCGAAGGCCGAGCAACGCCGACGCGGTTAGCTCGCTGTCGAAGTCTTCCTGCTTGTAACTGTCGAGCCCGAACGCTGCCGATGCCGATAATCCGCGAATAATTTGCCGGGAAACAGCAGCATTTGCTCCCGTTGAGAGCGTTCCGCCAACGTCAGCAAAGCCGGGATCGAAGTAGCTGACATAAACATTCGATTCGAACCGGGTCAAACGATCAAGCGCCGTGCCCAGATACGCGACAGCAAAATAATTGTCGTCCTTGACGCCGTCGATTTGGGCCTGCGCACCAAGCCGCGATGCGATGAACTTACGCTGGTTGTAGCCGACCGCAACGCCGGTATCCCAGCGGCCTGAGGTGCCGCTGAAGGAAGCCGTGACGCCGCGCTGGCGGAATGCAGCGGAAGAAGCGTTCTGCAGCGCATCGTTAAGACAGAAACCGCCGGTCTGCCCGAACGCACAACCATTGATGTCGCCGGACAGCGGGTTACGCGAACTGCGGAATTGCGTGGGCAAGGACGCGAGACTGTCGTTTACCGAACCGCCGAAACCGCTGACGCTGTCGTATACCGAAACATTGACCGCCCAATCGCGACCTGGCTGATAGCTTAGGCTACCGATATAGGTATCCGTACCATAGCGCCGACCATAGCGTGCCTCGACCGATGTACGCGGACTTGGTCGCCACAAAACGCCCGCATCCCAGATCAGGCCGTCGCTTTGGTACGCAACCAGACGCGGCGAATTGGGATCGGTTACCAAACGGCCGTCGTCACCGACGACAGGGTCACCGTTGACATCACGCAACGCATCGCGCTCGCTGATTTCAATGTCTTCATAGCCGACACCCCCGACCAAAGCCAAGGTCGGGCTGACCGGCACGGTCACATCGGCGCGCGCATATTTGCCGTCGAAGCGATTGTCGAGCTGACTCGCATCCTCGCGTTCCCAGCTCCCGCTAACCGCCCAGCCAAAGGGCAAAACGCCGGGCTGCATTCCCACCGACGCGGTAGCAAGTTGACTGACGCTGTCGTCGAACTGATCGATCCGTTGCTGGCCAGCAGGAAGAACCACATCGTCCTTGCTTTCGACCTTTGTATAGCCTGCACGATAGGCAGCATTGATGCTCAAATCGCCGGCCTGCGTTGCGAAGGTCGGGCCGCCGTAAACGGAATAAACCTGAGTTACATTGTCGGGATTGCCGACCAGATTGGTTGGCGCGGCACCCCGGCCATCGACTCGCGTGCGCGCGGCAACCCCGCCAGCTTCAAGGCTTAAATTACGTGTGACCGCGAACGAACCGCGCGCAAGTCCTGAAACAGTATCCTGATCGTCAACGCTGTCGTCATACCCAATCACGCGTTCATAGCGAAGACTGACCTGCGCCTCGGCCCGGCGAGTCGCAATCGACGCGTCAATGCCAGCCGCGACGGTGGAATAGGTAAGGACGTCGCCGCCGTTCTTCAGATCAGCGACCAACACCTGCTGGGCTTCAAGATAGGGCGTCACCTCGACCCGCGGACCTTCACGACGGTCACCGCGGCCACGTTTACTGACAGGTGCGGCCTCTTGCACGGGTGCATCGGAAGAACTGCCATAAGCATCCTCGGTCGGTGACCAGTCGGAGTCGATCTGCTGGGCCAGAGCGGGCATTGGCGAGAGCGCCACCCCAAGCAATAAGGCCATCTTGAATACCGGTCTGTGCATTATGATGCTCCATATCCGTAGTAATTTCCGAACTTGCGTCCGGTGGGAGAAAATTTGGTGCGGTTGAGCAGCAACTGAACATGGTCGCAGCCGCTCAACAGGCTAAGCGCATCACGGAGCGCGCTATCAGTCGTGACATCTGCGTGTACCACCATCAGCATCTGCCCGACATGAAGCGCGAGTACCGATGCGGGCGATGCGGCCAGCGCTGGCGGGGAATCGAAGATGATAATCCGCGAGGGATCGTTTCGCGTAAGTTGGTCGATGATTTCGGCGGTGCGAGCCGCCGCGAGATATTCAGTATCCTGATTGGTCTGACTACCCGCGGGTAAAATCGATAACCCGTCAACGTCGGTTTCGAGCACTAGCGATTCGACATCGCATTTATTATCGGCCAATGCGTCCATAAAGCCGCGATGGCTTTCAATGCCGAGCGTGGATAATATGCTCGGCTTGGCAAAGTCGGCGTCGACCAGCAGCACGCGATTGTCCTTTTCGCTCGCCATCGACAGCGCAAGATTGATTGCGCAATAGGTTTTGCCTTCATTCGGATTGGCTGAACACACCAGTATCCGCTCGCCATGCGGCACAACATCAACGCCCTTCCCGCCGCGCGCCGCGAGCAACAACTGGCGTTTGACGATGCGGAATTCCTCCGACAGGCCCGTTACGGGTCCATCGGGATCGATGAAGTTATGGGCGGCCAGTCGCTCGCGGTCGATTACGACAGATTTGGAGCTGGCTGGGCGGGCCGCCATTTGTGGTCGGGGCGAAATTGCAGCGGTCGGTTGGCTAGCTTCGACAATCGCTGTCTCGGGAGGCATATCTGCCACCGGCAATTCGGGCGAAGTTGGGCTGCCCCCGCGCAATGCAGCGCCGAAATCATACAGTTCCGATGCCCGTTCGAGAAGCGAGCCAGACGATTTGATTGAGCTATGTTTGTTCATGTCCGCCGCTCCTTCAGGCCGTCAGTCCGCGCTGGACGAATTCCGCGACCAGCAGCAAGGTGAAGGCACCGAAGAGAGCCCCCGACGCACCGTAAAAATACTTCATTTTCTGCTTGCGCGCGGCGCGCTCTTCGCCGGTTAGCATTTGCGAGATCGACCCGATAACAGGAAGCCCACTGGCACGTTCCAGCTTCGCGGCAGTCGGAAAACTTGTTTGCAAATGGCCAAGCGCAAAGGCCGTGCCGACGCCGACGCCGATTCCCGCCAACAACACACCCGCGAGCAGCAGCGGGCGGTTTGGTGCAGCCGGCACGTTCGACAATGACGGTTCCTTGACGACCCGGAACTGGACGGCATCGGTTTGCGTCTCGACCTGACCACGCAGGCTTATCTGGTCGCGATTGACGAGCAATTTGTCATATTGCTCTTTCAGCGCTTCATAGTCGCGATTGATGCGCTGATACTCTGCCGCGACGCCCGGCTCGGCCGTTTGCTTTGCGGCGAGCTGAGCCATATCGGATTGCAGCGAAGATTTACGTGCGCTCAAGGCAGAGACTGCGGCTTCGCGTTCGGCGCGCATCGACTGGAGCGAACTGTAGGCGGGGTTGGGTGTGCGATATCCGCCGCCAGCAGCCGCAGAGCCTCCACCCTGCGAGCGCAGGTTTGAAATCTGGTTGCGGATCGCAACGACGTCGGGGTGGCTGTCGGTAAATCCTCTAGCCCGCATTGAGGCAAGCTCGCCCTGCGCCTGCGCCAGTGCGCTCGGCGCTCCGCCGCCGCCCAGCGATGGAGTGTTCAGCGTTGCGGGAGTTCCCGCAAGCTGGCCGTTTAAGGCCGCAAGCGCGCTGCGCGCCTGGATAAGCTGCGAATCGATCTGGCTGAGTTCGGCGCGCGACGCTTCCATGCGCTGCGAGACTGAGCCAACGCCGGGTAGCAGCCCGAGATTCTGGGTTTCATAAGCGACGCGCTTTGCTTCTGCCGCTTGCAACTGCTTGCCGCGAGCTTCGATCTGCGCGTTGAGGAAACGCAGCGTCTGGCTGGTTTCCTTACGGTCGCCAGCGATATTGTCGTCCTCTGCAACGTCGATGAGCTTTTGCACCACATCGCGGGCCAGTTTTCCGCTTGGTTGTTTGACGGTGATCGCGAAGAAATCATCCTGTTCGGGCTTTACTTCGATGTTGGCGCGCAGCCCTTCGATTTTACCCGCCATCTCAGCCGGCGTCGCCACCGTCGCACCAAGGTCGGTGCCGCGAATGACTTTCTCCAGATTGCCCGACGAGATCAACGTCTGTCCAAGCTCCTGGATATTCCTGCGCTGGTCCTGCGGATCGACCCCGATCTGATCGGACAGCATTGACTGCGTCCGCACCTGGATCTGCGCCTTCGATTCATATTTGTTGGGGATCATTGCGACCACCAGCCAACCTAGAAGGCAAACGCCCCATGCCACCGCCAGCGCCAGCCAGCGGCGGTTCCACACGCTGTGGACGGCAATCCGAATTTCGTCATAGAGCGAGTTCATGGCTTAAAACATGCTCTCTGGAATGATGATGACATCGCCGGGCTGGAGCAGGACATTGGCTTTGCTGTCGCCACGCTTCAACAGGTCCCCTAGCCGGAGCGAATATTCCTTCTGCATGCCGGTGCCCTTGTTAGAGCGGATGAGGCGCGCCTTGTTGCCAGCCGCATATTCGCTGAGGCCGCCGACCGCGATCATTGCGTCGAGCACGGTCATGTTGGCGCGGTACGGGATAGACGCTGGCTTCTCGGTCGCGCCCACGATGCGGACTTGCTGCGAGGTGGTGCCGGCAAATTCGTTGACGATGACCGAGACGATGGGGTCGTTGATATATTGTGACAGCTGAAGTTTGATATCCTGCGCCAGCATGGTCGGCGTCTTGCCGACAGCGGGCATGTCAGTGATCAGCGGCGTGGTGATCCGGCCATCGGGGCGGACCTGAACCTTGGCGCCGAGCTCCGGGTTGCGCCACACGAAGATAGTCAACTGGTCGAGCGGACCGATCATATAATCCTCGCCAGGCCCTTCGCGGACCGAGACAGTCGGCGCTTGCGGAAGCTCGGGGCCTCCTGCGATGGAACCGCATCCGGTCAAAGCAGCAGCACCCGTACCCAGAGCCAGCATCAGCTTGATTTTCAACGCTTTCTTCATCGCCTGTCCTCTTGACCTGCAACGAATCAGACGGCCTCGCCCCCATTGGCGGGCCTGCAACCGTCGCAGATTGGACTTTGCTATGGCGAAAAAGGGTGAACAGACCGTTAGGATTAACCAACATTTCGTCGCAAAATCAGCGGGGTCCTAATTTGGGACACATGGCCAACTATCTGTTTACACGCAACATATCCCGATCGGGGCCGCGCTCTGCATTAAGCAGTTTTTGCTTGCGCTCAACCCCATATGCATAGCCGCCTAATCCGCCGTCCGTGCGTACAACGCGGTGGCAGGGAATGAGTACGGCGACGTTGTTCGCACCGTTTGCGCTACCCGCCGCGCGCACCGCTTTGGGCTTGCCGACCGCAGCGGCGATGTCAGCATAGGTTCGCGTTTCCCCTGCCGGAATGCGCCTAAGTTCCGCCCAGATCGCCTGCTGGAACGCGGTGCCGGCGATATCGAGCGGAAGGTCGGGCATTTGTGCCGGGTGCTTGATGGCGGCGATCGCGCCGCTGACCAGTTCTTCGAGAGCCGCGCCGCCAACAACAATATTTGCTTTGGGAAAGCGGCGGACAAGGGCGCTTTCGTCCTCATCGAAGGACAGCCTGCAAATACCGATATCGGTTGCAGCCAGCAGCATGCTGCCAAGCAACGTGTCTACAACCGTCCACCGAATCGTCACCCCGGCCCCGCCGTTTTTCCAGGCAGACGGCGTCATGCCCAATTGCCCCTTGGTATCGGCATAAAAGCGACTTGGGCCTGAATAACCGGCCGCGTAAATTGCCTCGGTCACATTGCCCTCTCCGTCGAGCGCAATGCTTGCGCGTTTTGCCCGAAGCGACCGGGCGTAAGCCGCCGGGGTAACCCCGGTATCGCGCTTGAACAGCCGGTGGAAATGATGCGGCGCATAGCCCACCGCAGCGGCCAGCGCTTCCAGCGATAGTCCATATTCGGAACCCTCGATCAGCTTCAGCGCTGCCGCCACCGCCTGACGGTCGCGTCCGACCTCGTCAGGCTTGCAGCGCATACACGCGCGATAGCCAGCCGCGATGGCCTCGGCGGCTGTCCGGAAAAATTCGACATTCTGCCGCAACGGCCGGCGCGCCGGGCAGCTTGGCTTGCAATAAATGCGCGTCGTCTTCACCGCACCGACAAATTGCCCGTCACGCGTACGGTCGCGATTGTCGAACGCGGCGAAGGCCCAATTCTTGTCGACCTGTCCAATGTCGATGGTATCGCGCAGCTCCCGTTTCTTCTCCGGCATCATATTTCCGATCCTTCTTTTACGGCGCTGGGAATAGCCGAGCTACGAATCGCATGCGTCCCGAAACTTGCTTTCAAAACAGGTCCAAAGACGGGAGGAAGTTCAGGAAGGTAACGACCCGTTGATAGGCGATGCTCTTCCCGCGCGCACAAAACGCCACCGCCGGTGCCGAAAGCAGGAAGAAAAAGAGATGAAGGAAGGGTCGCCATAGCAGTTCTATGATGCCAAATGCGGCCTGTAGGAAAGCCGTTTCTACTTGTCCGCGCACGCCGCGAACAATGCCAGCGTCCGCTCGCGCGCCAGTTCGGCGCTTGGCTCGTGATAGTCCTTGCGCCGGTCGCTGTTGAAGCCGTGGTTTGCGTCATACACATATATTTGCGCAAGCGGATGGGCCTTGGCGATCAGCGCCTCGACGCCCTCCATAGGGATGCCTTGGTCATAACGCCCGAAATGGGCGATGGTCGGGCATTTTGGCGGCTTGTTGGCGTAGAGTGTTGGAACAAGGCTGCCATAATAGCAGGATGCCGCCGCCAGGTCCTCGCTGATGCCTGCGACCGCCCAAGCAACCGAGCCGCCATAGCAATAGCCGGTGATGAAGACCGGGCCTTTGGATTTGAGCGCGTCGATGCAGGTCTGCGCATCTTTCAACGAATCGACAAAGGGATGCAGCTCACGCGCCAGTTGAACCGCGCGGTCGAAATCGGGGCCGGTATACTCGGCCTCGAACCCCGGATGCTCGCGGTCGAATATGGCAGGCGACAGGACTTCATAGCCGTCGGCTGCATATTCGTCGCACAAGTCGCGGATATGGTCGGTGACGCCGAAAATTTCCTGGATAAGAACAAGGCCCCCTTTGCGCGCGCCTGCGGGTTGGGCGTGGTAGACGGAGATTTTCGCGCCGTCTGACATTATCATCGGCGTCATTTCGCCCATGCGATTCTCCTCTGCTCTGCGCACTCTGCGACCTCTGCGTGAAATTGAAAAGCGTTTGGTTCACGCAGAGGTCGCAGAGAACGCAGAGTTTCTGCCAATCCCCATCTTGCGTCGCAGCAAAACCCCTGCTAGGCGCGCGGCGACGACGAGCGAAGGGTAACCTTCCGACCATAAGTCAGCCATATTCAGTCTCACATTCGAGGACAATCACGCGTGGATAATTCCGGCGGCACAAGCGCTAATATTCAGGCCAGCCTGGCTGGCCGTTACGCGACGGCATTGTTCGAACTCGCGCGTGATGCGAATGCAATCGACGCGGTGGAAAAGAGCCTGTCGAGCGTGGCGCAGGCCATTGGCGAATCGGCTGATCTGAAGGCATTGACCACCAATCCGGTGTTGTCGCGTCTCGATGCACAAAGAGCCATTTCGGCAGTATCATCATCGATGAAGCTCGACGGTCTTACCGCCAAGACGCTGGGTGTGTTGGCGCAAAACCGCCGCCTTGGCGAAACCGTTTCGGTCGCGCGCGCATTCTCGGCGCTGGCCGCATCGCATCGTGGCGAAGTGACGGCTGAAGTCACTTCGGCCCATGCTTTGACTCCAGCGCAAATGACTGCGCTTTCGGCAAAATTAAAGGCACGCGTCGGTAGCGACGTCGCCATCCAGACCAAAGTCGATCCCTCGCTCTTGGGCGGGCTGACCGTGAAAATCGGTAGCCAGATGATCGACAATTCCATCAAAACCCGTTTGAACACCCTCGCTAACGCGATGAAAGGCTGAGTAGCAAAAATGGATATCCGCGCCGCAGAAATCTCCAAGGTCATCAAGGACCAGATCGCCAATTTCGGCACCGAAGCCCAGGTTTCGGAAGTCGGCAGCGTGCTGTCGGTCGGTGACGGTATCGCCCGTATCCACGGCCTCGACAATGTTCAGGCCGGTGAAATGGTCGAATTCTCGAACGGCATTCAGGGCATGGCGCTGAACCTTGAAGCCGATAATGTCGGTGTCGTTATCTTCGGTTCGGACAGCGAAATTCGCGAAGGCGATGTCGTCAAGCGTACCGGCACCATCGTTGACGTTCCCGTCGGCAAGGAACTGCTCGGCCGCGTTGTCGACGGTCTCGGCAATCCAATCGATGGCAAGGGTCCGCTCAAAACCACGCAGCGCAGCCGCGTTGAAGTCAAGGCACCGGGCATCATCCCGCGTCAGTCGGTTTCGGAACCTGTTCAGACCGGCCTCAAGGCGCTCGACGCGCTTGTCCCCGTTGGCCGTGGCCAGCGCGAATTGATCATCGGTGACCGTCAGACCGGTAAGACCGCCGTCGCCATCGACACCTTCATCAACCAGAAGGAAGTCAACAAGGGCACCGACGAATCGAAGAAGCTCTATTGCATCTACGTCGCCGTCGGCCAGAAGCGCTCGACCGTCGCGCAGATCGTTCGCGCGCTGGAAGAGCAAGGCGCGATGGAATATTCGATCGTCGTCGCTGCAACCGCTTCGGAGCCTGCACCGCTTCAGTATCTCGCGCCTTATACCGGCGTTGCGATGGGTGAATATTTCCGCGACAATGGCATGCACGCCGTCATCGTGTATGACGATCTGTCGAAGCAAGCCGTGGCCTATCGCCAGATGTCGCTTTTGCTGCGTCGTCCTCCGGGCCGCGAAGCCTATCCCGGCGACGTTTTCTATCTGCACAGCCGCTTGCTTGAGCGCGCTGCAAAGATGTCCGACGCCAATGGCGGCGGTTCGTTGACCGCGTTGCCGATCATCGAAACGCAGGCCGGCGACGTTTCGGCCTACATTCCGACCAACGTGATTTCGATCACCGACGGCCAGATCTTCCTTGAAACCGACCTTTTCTTCCAGGGCATCCGCCCTGCGATTAACGTCGGTCTGTCGGTTAGCCGCGTTGGTTCGGCTGCACAGACCAAGGCGATGAAGAAGGTGTCGGGCTCGATCAAGCTAGAGCTTGCACAGTATCGCGAAATGGCCGCGTTCGCGCAGTTCGGTTCTGACCTTGATGCCTCGACGCAAAAGCTGCTTAATCGCGGCGCGCGTTTGACCGAATTGTTGAAGCAAAAGCAGTTCTCGCCGCTTCCCTTCGAAGAGCAGACCGCGTCGATCTTTGCTGGCACCAACGGCTATCTTGATGGCATCCCAGTTTCGGACGTCAACCGTTACGAAGACGCGATGCTCGCTGACCTGCGCGCAAATCACGCCGACATCCTGAAGACCATCCGCGACAGCCGCGACTTCAGCGACGACAGCAGACAAGCGCTGATGGCCGCACTCGACAAGTTCACGAAGAATTTTGCTTAATTTAGTTTAACCGTCACCCCCGCGAAGGCGGGGGCCCAGCTCCGAAGGCTTAAATTTAAACATCAGGTGTTGGATCCCCGCCTACGCGGGGATGACGAAATAAGGGAATTGAGATGGCAAGTTTAAAAGCCCTCAAAATGCGGATCAACTCGGTCAAATCGACCCAGAAGATCACCAAGGCGATGAAGATGGTCGCCGCTGCGAAGCTGCGCCGGGCGACCGAAGCGGCACAGGCCGCGCGGCCTTATGCCGAGCGCCTCGAAGCCGTGGTGTCGAGCATTGCGTCGAAGGTCACCGTCGGTCCGCAATCGCCGAAGCTGCTCGCCGGAACCGGCAAGGACGACGTGCATCTGCTCGTGGTCGCGACTTCGGACAAGGGTCTGGCGGGTGCGTTCAACACCAACATCGTCCGTCTGGCGCGCAAAAAGGCCGAAGAGCTTCGCGCGGCTGGCAAGACCGTCAAATTCTACACCATCGGCAAGAAGGGCAAGGATCAGCTTGCCCGGACCTATCGTAACGACATTATCCACAGCATCGAACCTGGCGATCTAGGCAAACTGACCTTTGCCGATGTGCAGGCCTGGGGCGAAGACCTGACCGCGCGCTTCGAGGCTGGCGAATTCGATGTGGCACATCTGTTATTCTCTAAATTTATCAGTGTGTTAACACAGGAGCCCACCGATCTGCAACTGATGCCTGTCAAGGTCGAACATAAGTCAGTTGCTTCTGCACCCACGGTCTCAGCATCGGTCGAATATGAACCCGACGAGGAAGAAATTCTCGCTGACTTGTTGCCGCGCAACGTCTCGGTCCAGCTGCTGCGCGCCAACCGCGAAAATGCGGCGTCTGAGCAGGGCTCGAAAATGACCGCGATGGACAACGCCACGCGCAACGCGGGCGACATGATCAACAAGCTGACCATCCAGTATAACCGCACGCGTCAGGCGGCGATTACCACCGAATTGATTGAAATTATCGCGGGCGCGGAAGCGCTCTAAGTAGATATAAAGGCAAGGAAGAAACTCATGGCAACCGCAGCTCCCACCGCACCAAAAGCACCGCGCAGGCCGCGCGCGACCACAGCCCCTGCCCCCGTCGCTGGCTCCGGCCAGACCGCGATAAACACCGTCGGCGCGACCGGCCGCATCAGCCAAGTCATCGGCGCCGTCGTCGACGTCTCGTTCGAAGGTCAGCTCCCGGCCATTTTCTCGGCGCTTGAAACCGATAACAACGGCAACCGCCTCGTCCTCGAAGTTGCGCAACATCTCGGTGAAAACACCGTTCGCACCATCGCCATGGACGCGACCGAAGGCTTGACCCGCGGTCAGCCTGTCCGCGACACCGGCGCGCAGATTTCGGTGCCCGTTGGTCCGATGACCTTGGGCCGCATCATGAACGTTATCGGCGAGCCAATCGACGAGCGTGGCCCAGTTGGCGCTGCAAAGTCCAACCCGATCCACGCAGAAGCGCCGCTGTTCACCGACCAGTCGACCGAGGCAGAAATTCTCGTCACCGGCATCAAGGTTATCGACCTGCTCGCGCCTTATGCAAAGGGCGGCAAGATCGGTCTGTTCGGCGGCGCTGGCGTTGGCAAGACCGTTCTCATTCAGGAACTGATCAACAACATCGCAAAGGGCCATGGCGGCGTTTCGGTGTTTGCGGGCGTCGGTGAACGCACCCGCGAAGGTAACGATCTCTATCATGAATTCCTCGACGCCGGCGTTATCGCCAAGGACGCCGACGGCAATCCGACCCCTGAAGGATCGAAGGTTGCTTTGGTGTTCGGCCAGATGAACGAACCTCCCGGTGCGCGCGCGCGCGTTGCATTATCCGGTCTGACGATGGCGGAATATTTCCGCGATGAAGAAGGTCAGGACGTTCTGTTCTTCGTCGACAACATCTTCCGCTTCACACAGGCTGGTTCCGAAGTGTCCGCACTTTTGGGCCGTATTCCTTCAGCTGTGGGCTATCAGCCGACGCTGGCGACCGATATGGGCCAGCTGCAGGAACGAATCACCTCGACCAACAAGGGTTCGATTACCTCGGTTCAGGCGATTTACGTTCCCGCAGATGACTTGACCGACCCTGCGCCAGCAACGTCATTTGCCCACTTGGACGCGACAACCACGCTGAACCGCGCGATTTCCGAACTCGGCATATATCCCGCCGTTGACCCGCTCGACTCGGTCAGCCGCGTGCTGACGCCCGCTGTTGTCGGCCAGGAGCATTACGACACCGCCCGCCGCGTTCAGGAAACGTTGCAGAAGTACAAGTCGCTTCAGGACATCATCGCAATTCTGGGCATGGACGAATTGTCGGAAGACGACAAATTGACCGTGACCCGCGCGCGCAAGATCCAGCGCTTCCTGTCGCAGCCATTCCACGTCGCCGAGGTCTTCACCGGCATCCCCGGCAAGTTCGTCCAGGTCGAAGATACCGTGAAATCGTTCAAGGCAGTCGTCGATGGCGAATATGACCATCTTCCCGAATCCGCCTTCTACATGGTTGGCGGCATTGAGGAAGCGGTTGCCAAGGCTGCCAAAATGGCTGCGGAAGCGGCTTAGGCGGGAATGCTGATCCGGCTTGATCTGAAAACCTTTCGGACGCTGGTCAAGCTGTATCTATGGCGTTGCCGGTTCTGATCGTGATAGTCGGAGTGGAACTTGCATTAGGTGCGAATCTCGCGTTTTCCTATGCATTTGATGCGCTCGCCGCTGAATATTACCAACCTGTTATCAATCAAGATGTAATGCTGGGGGTTTTGTTTGTCGGCGTGCTTGTGCATTTCATCGCAGCTTTTGCACTTTTAAGATTGAAAATGTGGGCACGATCAATTTTTGTTTTCGCTCCCTTGGTCCTTGCTCTACTCGAGGTAGCGACCCTAGGAATGCCGACTTATTCAAGCCCGATATTAAACATGTTCATCATGATCGATACGGCACTTTATGGTGCGATTGCGTTACTCTGCTATGGAAGAGATCAAGGCGGCACTTGGTTTTCTAATGCGGAATCTTTAGGAAGATAGTTATGGCACTGCACTTCGAACTCGTAACTCCTGAAAAGCTCTACCGCTCGGACGACGTCTATATGGTCGTCGTTCCCGGCACCGAGGGCGACTTCGGCGTGCTCGAGGGCCACAGCCCGGTCATGAGTACGCTGCGCAGCGATGCTACGCTCGACATCTATGCCACGCAAGGCGCGGTACCCGAGAAGCTGTCCATCGCGGGCGGCTTTGCCGAGGTGAATGAAAAAGGCCTGACAGTTTTGGCTGAACGGGTCAGTGAATAACCTACGTTCTTAAATAGCGGTTCTCGTTATGAGGGTTGGCCCGCTATTGTCGCGTCGGTCCGAAAGGATGACGGCCAGGCACAGCATGACAAGCATGATAAAGCGCGGATAATATAACGCTCCATCGACCATGCTCATTGCCAGCAGCGAATAAAACATGGCCATAAATGGCCATAGATCGGGGTTTGCGTATGTTTTGCGTTGAGCTGTGACTATGACTCTGCCAAGAAGCCAGCAGGTGCCGATAGCGCCGACCAGTCCCCAGCTGATCAAGAATTGCAGAAATGCATTATGCGGCTGGGTATGGGTCCATCCCAGAAAAACCTCCCAAAAGATAGAGCCAGAGCCCCAGCCAAAAAATGGGGCTTCGAGCCATTTTTGATATGTAGCAATCCATAATTCGGTGCGACCGGACGTAAATGCGCCAACACCCTTTACATGTTCGGACGAAAACAGCTGAAAGTCCGACTCGCCATACGGTATCAACATCCATGCGATTATAGCGGCAAGCCCCGTTGTGATAGAGATTCGGCCCATCAGGGCGAAGCTGGGCCACCGCTTTTTCAGTAGGAACATTGCCGTAAACGCAAACACTATGCCCAAAACGGCTGCCCGTGTTCCGGACCAAATCGTCATCGACATCGCAATCAACAAAAACAAATCCGGCCACGAAGGCTTTGTCTTTTCACCTCGTTGAATCACCAACGCCAAGAAAAATGTTGTAATCGCCCCTGTCCAAGTCCCAAAATACCGCACACTGATAAAGCCAGGAAGCGAAAAGCCCCATTCGATTTTTCCACCGGGAACTTCCGATGCGGGTATCGGCCAAAGAAACCGCCATGCCGTGTATAGTGCAAGCAGCACGAGCCCGATGCCGAGGCAAAACCAAAAAGGTGTGAAATGCCTGATTTCTGTATTTTTGAAAAAATGAAATATCGAAAAACCGAATAAAATATGCAGTATCGTACCGATAGAGATTGCAAGCGATGTGACCGGAACCTGTGAGACAAAAAGACTGCTGTATAGTAAGCCGACTATAAACAGTCCCGACGCAATCTTCATATCTTTAGAAAGTGGATCGATATAATCCTTAATTTCCATACCCCGGTAAATCGCAAGGCAAATCACCAGCATTTCAGACAACAAAAACGGCGCTTCGAGAAGTTTCGTCCATTCCAACCATGGGGTTGCAAGGATGTGATAGTAAGTCGGAAAGATCATTCCCGACAAGAGCGGCATTAATATGCCAACCAAGCCACCCAGCAACAGCGAGGGCGAAAATTTATTTCTCCACAGCGCGGTCGGTATTGCGGTATCAAGGCTTGAAACGAGCATGTCAGACCGATTAAGCGAATATGGTTAAAAAAAGCTGACGAAGCGGCGTTCGCTGTCGATATCCTTCTGCGCATTCCTGCAAATCAGCAAGTCGGCATCAGCTTAGTTTTGCTTGCCACAAATAGAGCCCTGCACCGATAATAATCGCCGACCCCAAAAGCGCCGTTAAATCCGGCCAGTCGCCGAACATCGTGATCCCCAGCCCCATTGCAATCAGCAATTGTACATATGTCATCGGCGCAATTTCGGCGGCGGAGGCGCGCGTAGTGCCCATATAAATAAGCCAGTGCGCAAAACTTGCCGACACCGCGACCAGGCAGCATTTGGCGACGATGGTCCAGTCGGGCACCCCGATATGCAACGGCGGAAATCCTGAAAAATGTCCGATTGCTGCAGCGCTCACCACGAACGGCACGGCAATCGAGGCCACGAGGAACTGCATCAGCAAAGGCGACCCGGAACCGGCGACTGCGCGGTTTCCCATCATCATCAGGGCCATGCAGGTGGCGGCGCCAAGCGGCATCACCGCCACCCAGCCCAGCTCTGTGATATTGGGCCTCAGGATGATTAGCACGCCAGCAAAGGCAGCGACTGACGCCAGCCAGGTCGCCGGACTCGTGCGTTCCTTCAACAACAGCGCGCTCAGCATTGCGGTGATCATCGGCGAAGTGAAACCAATCGCGGTTGCCTCGGCCAGCGGCATCAGGAAAATCGACGAGAAAAAGAGGATGGTTGCGGCTGCCACCGCTGCCCCGCGCAAAAGCTGAATTTTGGGATACGGCAGCGCAAAACCTTGCCTGCCGCCCTTGATCAAAAGCAACGCCCCAAGCCCGCAGGCCCCGACCGAATATCGTAGCGCTGCGACTGCTGTTCCCGGCCACGCCCCAGCGATCGACTTGATGACAGCGTCACCGCACGACAATAAAGCAAAACCACATAAAGCGAACAAAAGCCCGGACCGGGCCGACGGTGAGCGCACTAGAAATTCCCTGAATTTGCACCCTCTCTAGTGGTGCGGATCTCTGTTGGAAACCCCCTGCCCGGCAACCAAATATGGCACTGCCTGAATGACCATTACCGATTTATTCACCATTTCGCAGTAGCACGACGGCTTGTTATACCCCGATTACATTGGAGCGGAAAAGCTGTGAGCGCATTTGGCAAAAAACCAGGCCTAACTCCAGGACGCCCTTCGTTTGGCGTTGCCCGGCCGATGACCGGCGGGGGCTCCGGTTCATCTTCCAACGCAGCGCCGCTGCCGGTTACACCGCAACAGCCAGAGATTGAGTTACCGTCCGGCGGGGATCAATTTCCGCCTTTGACGGCGGTTGACCTTCCCGGCGCGGGCGCACCGCCCACCGCCATGCAGGATGCCATGTCGCGGCTTTCGGACCGCGCTAATAACGCCGCAGCCGTCGATGAAGGCCCGCAAGGCTTTGAAGCATCGGTCCACAAGATCAAGGAACAGGTGCTGCCGCGCTTGCTCGAGCGCGTTGACCCCGAAGCCGCCGCGTCACTGAACAAGGAAGAGCTGACCGAAGAATTCCGTCCAATCATCCTTGAAGTGCTCGCCGAGCTTAAGCTCACGCTCAACCGCCGCGAGCAATTCGCGCTCGAAAAAGTGCTGGTCGACGAACTGCTGGGTTTCGGGCCGCTCGAAGAGTTGCTTGGCGACCCGGACATTACCGACATCATGGTCAATGGTCCCAACCAAACCTATATCGAAAAAAAGGGTAAGTTGACCATCGCACCGATCCAGTTCCGCGATGAAGAGCACCTGTTCCAGATCGCGCAGCGGATCGTTAACCAGGTCGGTCGCCGTGTCGACCAGACCACGCCGCTTGCCGATGCCCGCTTGAAGGACGGTTCACGCGTCAACGTCATCGTGCCACCGCTGTCTTTGCGCGGCACCGCGATCTCGATTCGTAAATTCTCCGAAAAGCCGATCACGATCGACATGCTTAAGGGCTTTGGGTCGATGTCGGAACCGATGGCGACTGCGCTGAAAATCGCAGGTGCCAGCCGCATGAACATCGTTATTTCCGGCGGTACAGGTTCGGGCAAGACGACAATGCTCAATGCTTTGTCGAAAATGATCGACCCCGGTGAGCGCGTGCTGACCATTGAGGACGCTGCGGAATTGCGATTGCAGCAACCGCATTGGCTCCCGCTCGAAACGCGTCCGCCAAACCTTGAAGGTGATGGCGCGATCACAATTGGCGACCTCGTCAAGAACGCGCTCCGTATGCGTCCTGACCGTATCATCCTGGGCGAAATTCGTGGTGCGGAATGTTTCGATCTTCTCGCCGCGATGAACACAGGTCACGATGGCTCGATGTGTACGCTTCACGCCAACAACCCGCGTGAGTGCCTGGGCCGTATGGAAAACATGATCCTGATGGGCGACATCAAGATCCCCAAGGAAGCAATTAGCCGCCAGATCGCCGAATCGGTCGACATGATTGTGCAGGTCAAGCGGCTGCGCGATGGTTCGCGCCGCACGACGCAGATCACGGAAGTGATCGGGATGGAAGGCGACGTCATCGTCACGCAAGACCTGTTCAAGTTCGAATATCGCGACGAGGACGCCGAAGGCAAGATCCACGGCGAATGGGTCGTCGGCGGCGTCCGTCCTTACACGTTGGAAAAAGCGCGCCAGTTCGGCTTCGATCAGCCGTTCCTTGAGGCGTGCCTCGGCTAATCCTGGGGCTAATCTTGGGGCTAAGCTCCTTTAATTGCCAGTGCAGCGGCAAGGACGGTCGATAGCACCGATAGCACAGTGATCGCGGTCCACGGAACAAAGCCGACATTGTTGATGTCGCGCCGTTTGTGCCTGCGCCGGTCTGCAAGGCTGCTCAACAGCACAAGGACTGCCGAAAAGACAGCGATCGCTATCCAAAAATGATTGCTCCAGTAAAGTCCGTCGAACCACGTCATAAAGCGCATCTGGAAAGGTCGCCGTCTGGCGTCAAGCGCCTGTAGTAACCAATGCCGATATCTAAGATATTTGCACCGGCAAATTAATGTCGCGGCGATTGGCGTGAACAGGGATTTGAGCACGAACCTCAGCCAACCGCGCGAGATCGAGATCTGCGAAACCTAGCCCGATAAAATCACCCATATCGAGAACGACATCGCCCCACGGATCGACCACTAGCGAGTGGCCAAATGTCTGGCGGCCGTCGTCGTGCGAACCACATTGAGCGGCGGCAATCACGAAAGCTTGCGTTTCAATGGCGCGCGCACGCAGCAGGACATGCCAATGCGCCATGCCGGTGGGTACCGTGAACGACGACGGCACCGCAAGAATATTGGCACCCGCTCTGGCATAGGCGCTGAAAAGATCGGGAAAGCGCAGATCGTAACAAATGCCGAGTCCCATCAAACCCAAGGGTGTCGTTACCGCGACTGGCTCGATACCGCCGGCATACGCCGCCGACTCACGCCAGCTTTCGCCCGTCGCCAAATCGACGTCGAATAGGTGAATCTTGTCATAGCGCGCCCGCACCTTACCATTCGGTCCGAATATGATGGAGCGATTAACGAATCGTTCGGCACCCTCTTGTTGCAAGGGCACTGACCCCAAATGGACCCAAATGTGGTTCTCGCGCGCAGCGATAGACAATTGTTGCACCACATCAGAAGCCGACTCGCTCAAAATATGCTGTCTCGCACGGTTGCGATCCCTATCTAGCAACGCCGACATTTCGGGAGCAAAATACATAACAGCGCCTTCTGCCGAAGCCCGACCGATGGCATCGCAAATGGAATCAATGTTTGTTTGGGGTTGAACCGTGCTACACATCTGATGAACTGCGATTTTCATGTCTTTGACCTTTGCTCGACAAGTTTTCGGCTAGCGAACTCAGCTTGCACTGCACTGTCCGGACGTGTCTGCTATTGTATTAAATTTGCAACAGACCGATAAATCGGGATAATTTCACCGGCGAGTAACATTCAGCACTTGAATCGGAACATCCAATGTGCAAAAGCATTTGGGGAGTGCAATGCACTTCGCAAAAAAAAAGGAGCACCACAATGCGTTTCGGTAAGATTTCTCTCGCCGCTTTAGCAGCTGCCTCACTCGTGAGCGCGCCTGTAATGGCACAATCCCTTTCGCCAGCTGCCAAGGCAGTCGGCACTTCGACAGTTAAGCGCGTTGGCGCTGCGACCAAGGAAGAAAGCAAGCTTGCTGGCGGAAGCGGTGTTATCATCGCTGTGCTGGCTGCGGCTGCTGTTATTGGTGGTATCGTTATTGCTGCCGGTAATGACGATGATGAGCCAACCAGCCCCTGATTTTTTCAGGATAGAATTTAAGAAGGCGGCTTGACGGTCGCCTTTTTTTTGCTTTACTTCAAAGCGTTAGGCCAGGAATACGCAACTTTTCAAACCGTATTGCGTTGGGAGTTCATGATGTTTGGTAAACTGGCAGTCTTGGTCACCGGCGGCGCTGGCTATATAGGCAGCCACGCCGTATTAGCATTGTTAGATGCGGGTCATCGCCCTGTTGTGATCGATAATCTGGTTACTGGATTTCGCTGGGCAGTTCCGGAAGCTGTGCCATTTTACGAAGGCGATATTGCCGACGCCGATCTTGTTGGCCGCATCATAGCTGATGAGGGCATCGAGGCCGTCATGCATTTTGCAGGCTCAGTGGTTGTCCCCGAATCGGTCGAAAATCCACTGAAATACTATCACAACAACACCGCAAAAACGCGCGCCCTGATCGATTCGCTCGTCACCAATGCTGTCCGGCACATGATTTTCTCCTCAACGGCGGCGACGTACGGCATTCCGGAATCGAGCCCCGTGCGCGAGGACATGCCGACGCTTCCGATCAATCCATACGGAACGTCGAAGCTGATGACCGAAATGATGCTCCGCGATGTCGCTGCGGCGCATGATTTTAATTATTGTGCGCTCCGCTATTTCAACGTTGCAGGTGCAGACCCCGAAGCGCGGAGCGGTCAATCGACCATCGGCGCAACACATTTGCTGAAAATTGCGGTCGAGGCGGCGCTCGGCAAGCGCGACAGTGTGAGCGTGTTCGGTACCGATTATGCGACCGAAGACGGTACGGGTGTCCGGGACTATATCCACGTCAGCGATCTCGCCGCTGCACATGTAGTGGCGCTGGAGGCGCTGATTGCCGACCCCGCAGCAAGCCACACACTGAATTGTGGCTATGGTCATGGCTATTCCGTGATGCAGGTACTTGATGCCGTCGACCGCGTGACCAATCGCAAGCTGGACCGCAAGCTCGAGGGACGACGTGCGGGCGATCCCGACGAGTTGATCTCCGACAATCGCGCCATAAAGGCACGCTTTGACTGGCAGCCGCAGTTTGACGATCTCGACACCATTGTCCGGCACGCGCTCGCGTGGGAACGCAAGCTGAGCGACATTCAGGCTCGATAGGGCTCCCTTGCGCTTTACGATGGCGCGCCCCATATCGCCGCTCATGGACAATCATTCCCACGCAAATCCCGCCACCTGGTATGGCACAACTATCCTTTCCGTACGCAAAAACGGCAAAGTGGTGATCGCTGGCGATGGTCAGGTTTCGATGGGCCAGACCGTCATGAAGCCCAACGCCAAAAAAGTGCGGCAGCTTCATGATGGAAGCGTGATTGGCGGTTTTGCAGGGGCGACCGCCGACGCCTTTACCTTGTTCGAGCGGCTTGAACGCAAGCTGGAGCAGCATCGCGGCCAGTTGATGCGCGCGGCTGTCGAACTCGCGAAAGATTGGCGCACCGACAAATATCTTCGCAACCTGGAAGCGATGATGATCGTCGCAGACAAGGACGTGACGCTGATCCTGACAGGCAATGGCGATGTGCTGGAGCCGAATGACGGCATTGCCGCCATCGGGTCAGGCGGTAACTATGCATTGTCAGCCGCGCGCGCGCTGGCTGATTACGAGCAGGATGCTGAAAAAATGGCGCGGCACGCAATGAAAATTGCGGCCGAAATCTGCGTTTACACCAACGATCAGCTTACGGTCGAAAACCTCGATAGCGCAAACTAGGCTGCGGCGAAAAACATCAGGTGCACCAGCCGCCCGTTGTCCGGACCGCTGCCGAAACCACGCCCGGAGTTGTGAAACATCCAGGGACTGAACAAAATCAGCCGGTTGAAACGCATCGGCACGGTAAGCACCTTTTCCCAGCGCGCGTGTTTCAGCGTATCTGCATTCACCACTTCGTCGATCAGCTGGTTGATATCGCTGTATCCTGCCGCCAGCATTTGGCCTGTATCCTGCGGAACACGTTCAAGGCCGGTTCGTCGGTGCCGAAAAAAATCAGTGCCGCCACGGCAATCTTTGGGAAGGCTGAGATACAAAATGCCGGAGTAGAAGCACGGATCGATATGGACCCCGGACAGACCTTTGTCATTGGCCAGCGTTACTCGGCAGTGGCCATGGACCGTTCCAGTTTGCGGTTTGACCGATGTTCCGATGGTTTTTGCGACCGCCTCGTCCAGCCCGGCAATGTGCAATGGTGCAGTTGACAGCAGACCGGGATAGTTTCCCTTTTTTGAGGATGGGTCATAATCCAGTGCGAGTGCAGCGTTGCGCGCCAGATATGGGTCGGCGAGAAAGTCGTCGATAATCATGAGCGAAGGCAGCGGCATAGGTAGCAAATACCAAAGTGAAAATGCGTAAGCCACTTGAATCGGCATTAAAATTTTCCATTTAGGCCAGCATGAACCAGAACCTTACTCCCAAAGCCATCGTCGCCGCGCTTGACGAGCATATCATCGGTCAGGCGGATGCCAAACGTGCCGTAGCCGTCGCGTTGCGCAATCGCTGGCGGCGTCAGCGGCTCGGTGCGGATTTGCGCGACGAGGTGACGCCCAAGAACATCCTGATGATCGGCCCCACCGGTTGCGGCAAGACCGAGATCAGCCGCCGTCTGGCAAAGCTCGCGGACGCACCTTTTATCAAGGTCGAGGCAACCAAGTTCACCGAGGTCGGCTATGTCGGTCGTGATGTCGAGCAAATCGCCCGCGATCTCGCCGAGGAAGCCGTGCGGCTGGAAAAGGATCGGCGGCGCGAGCATGTTCGCGAAGCCGCCGAGGCCGCCGCGATGGAGCGGATACTCAAACCGCTTGCGGGCGACACCGCCAGCGAGGCAACGCGCGAAGCGTTTCGCCAGCGCATCCGCGACCGCCATATGGACGAAGTCGAAATCGAGATCGAAGTTTCGGACAGCCCCAATATGCCGATGGAAATTCCGGGTATGGGCGGCAATGTTGGGATGATCAATCTTGGCGAGATGATGGGCAAGGCGTTCGGTAAGGACAATCTCAAACGCCGCAAGATGAAGGTTCCCGATGCCTGGACCAAGCTGGTCGAGGAAGAATCGGAAAAGCGTCTCGACCAGGATGATGTAAACCGCGTCGCGCTCGCCAATGCCGAAGCCAATGGTATCGTCTTTCTCGACGAGATCGACAAGATTGCCGTGAGCGATGTGCGCGGCGGGTCGGTGAGCCGCGAAGGCGTTCAGCGCGACTTGCTACCGTTAATCGAAGGCACGACGGTCGCGACGAAATATGGTCCGATGAAGACCGACCATGTCCTCTTTATCGCTTCGGGCGCGTTCCATGTTTGCAAACCAAGCGATATGCTGCCCGAATTGCAGGGCCGCCTTCCCATCCGTGTTGAATTGCGCGCACTAGAGCATGCCGATTTTGTTCGCATCCTGTCGGAAACGCGGGCCAACCTGCCCCAGCAATACACCGCGCTCATGGCGACCGAAGAAGTAACGCTCGATTTCACCGACGACGCGATCGATGCCATTGCGCGCATTGCCGTCGACGTGAACGCATCGGTTGAGAATATCGGGGCACGGCGGTTGCAAACGGTGATGGAAAAGCTGCTTGAGGATATCAGCTTCGAGGCCGAAGACCGCAAGGGCGAGACGCTGACCGTCGATGCAGCCTATGTCAGCAAGCAGTTATCGGGAATTGCCAAAGATACCGACCTATCCAAATATGTGCTGTGACAGATCTTTCGATTTGATATGATGCGGCGTTAAGAGGAGAGCGACTATGTCATATCAGGGCGGATGCCATTGCGGGCAGGCGCGATACGAAGTCACCGGCGAGCCACAGCATGTCTCGATCTGCCATTGCAGCGATTGCCGTAAATCCGCTGGCGCGCCGTTCGTAAGCTGGGCGGCATTTGCCTCTGCGGATTTTCAATCCAGCGGCGAGATCAGCAGCTTCAATTCGTCGGGCGCGGCATTCCGGCATTTTTGTCCGAAATGCGGGACCGGATTATATTATGTAAATGAAGAGGTGCTTCCTGGACTGGTCGACATCCAGACGGCCACGCTCGACGATCCGGAAGTGCTGCTGCCTCAGGCGCATGTCCAGGTGGCGGAGCAACTGCACTGGACCCGTACCGCCGAAGACTTGCCTAAATTCGAACGCTTCCCGTCCGGCTAGGCGTTACCGCACTGCGGTAACGGGGGCGCCACTGCCCTGCGGCGACACAACCAGTTTCCACGCCTTGTCCTTGACGAAATAGCGCTTGGCAAGCGCCTGCAACACCGTCGGCGTGACATTGCTGTAATCGCTATAAAGCTTGCCCAAAGCGACAAAACGCTCTGGCTCATATGTTGCGCCCTTTAGCTGGTTCAGCCAAAAACTGTTGCCCGACGACGCGCGCTCGATGGCCTGCTTTGTCGGCTCGACCGCGCGTTGCAATTCATCAGCGCTCACCGGATTCGCCGCCAGATCGGCTGCAACTTCGTCGGCAAAGGCAAAGAAACGATCGACATCGCCGGGCTTCACTTGGGTATAGGCCATCAAATAGCCGCCGCTGCTAAAGTCATTCGGCCAGTTCGCCGCCATATCGGGACTGTAGCTCGCGGCTTGTTCTGCGCGGAACTTCTCGAACAGGCGGTCGCGGAAGACCGCAGCCAATATTTCGAGCTGACGTCCTTCGGTAATCCCCGAAATACCACCGCCCGTTGGCCATGCCATGACCGCCGCCGCCTGATCGGCCGGACCCCGATGCGTGAGTGTTACCGGCCTAGTGTTAGCCGCTGGAAAGTTCACGTCCAGCGCCGCCGGTGCAACCGCGAGCGGCGCGCGCGGCTTCATCGCGCCAAAGCTGTTTTCCAACGCGGTAATCGCGGTGGCTTTATCGAAGTCGCCGAACAGCATGACCTCGACCGGACCCTGTGCCATCAGCGGTTTCCAATAAGCCTCGAAATTCCTGGCATCGATTTTCGCGACATCGGCCGGCGTTGCGGCTTTCCAGCGAGCATCCTTGTTGCGCAACAGATATTCGAGGTCGCGTTGCAAAACCGAGGTCGCCGACATTTCGAAGCTGTCATAACCTGATTTGGCAAGCGCCTTGGCGCGTTCGACCGGCGCCGCATCCCAGCCCGGGTGCTCCAGCTTGGTCGCTATCAGCGTCAACTGGTCGGCGAGATCGTCTGGCCGCGTGTTGGCACCGAATTCAAAGGCATCATCGTCGACCGAAAAATTAAGTTCGATCCGGCGGCCGTTGACCATTTGATCGATATCGGTGCGCTTCAACTTGCCGATGCCGTTTTCGGGCAGCACTAAAGGTCCGGCCCATAACAGGCCGCCCTTGTCGGGCGTCACCGCCTGATAGCCTTTACCGAAACGAACCAGTACGCGGATCTGCCCGCTCTCTGCCTTATTCGGATAGAGCAGTGCACGAACGCCGTTGGAAAGTTCAAGCTTCGTCATTTCCAGCCGCGACAGCGTTTCCTGGCTGACCAGTTTGCCGGGCGCGCCGAGCTTGGGAAGCGCATCGAAGCCAAGTGCATTCTCGGCCAGCCGCGCGCCTTTGTTAGCCGCAACGGTAGCCTGCAAGGCGGCCAAAGCGCGCTGCTCACCTTGCGGGACATTGACGGGCGAGGACAGCATGAGGCGGGTAGCATCAGCCTTGAACAAGGCCTGGGTAGATGCGAGAATACGTTCGGGCGTGAACTTGTCCTTCATCGCCTCATACACCTGAACGACGGTTTTCGGCGCGGCGACCGTTTCGCGGATATCGACCGCGTTGACAATATCGTCGGCCTGCTTTGCCGCAGCCTCGAACGGATAGCTGTCGAGCATGGTGCGGAGCGAATTGCCGAACAGCGTTTTCTCGCGTTCGATGTCGGCGACCGATGGAGGCGTTTCGGTGGCGTCGGCGATAACCGCGCGAACGTCCTTCGTTGCTTCTTCCCATTTGTCGCCGATGGGCGTGACGGACACGAGCGTCGCGTCGGCGGTACGCGAGATGTCCTCCTGCGCGACTTCGGCAAACAGGAAATTGCCGCCACTGCGTGCCTGCACCTCCAGACGCCGGTTGATGATTTGCAGGGCAAGCGCGTCGATCAGCAATTGTTCGTTATAGGCAATCGTGTCGTCAACCTTCCGCCACGGGCGAAGATACGCAATGCTAACGGTGGTCGGCAATGTCGGCTCCACCAAAATCCGCGTCGGCGTGCCTTGCGGGGTAGGATCGCCAAAAGGCGGCTCAGGCGCACGCGGACCGGTGCCTTTCCAGTCGTTGAAATATTTTTGCACCAGATTGGCAAGCTGCGCCGGTTCCATATCGCCCGCCATCACGACAACCGCGTTTTCGGGGCGATACCAACGATCGTGAAACGCGTTCAGCCGGATGGCATCGGCGGCCTGAAGCGTTTCGGGCGTACCGATCGTCGAGCGGTTGGCAAGTCGCTGTCCCTGAAACGCGTGCTGGCGCAGCGCGTCGCTGTAGACGAGTTGCGCGCCGCTGCCTTCGCGCAGTTCGGCCAGCACGATAGCGCGCTCGGCATTCAGGGCGGTGTCGGAAATGCGCGGATTGCGGATCATGCCCGAGATAATCTTCACCGATTCGTCGAGTTTTTCGGGCGTCGCATTGGGAAGGTCGAGCTTGTAGACGGTTTGCGTGGGCGTGGTTTGCGCGTTGCTGTCGCTGCCGAAGGTCACGCCGAAACGTTGCCAGATTCGCTTGGCCTCGCCGTCGGGGACGAAGGTCGAGCCGCGGAAAGACAGATGCTCTATTAAGTGAGCAAAGCCTTGCTCGTCATTATTCTCGTGAAGCGCGCCAGCGTCAATGCGGACGCGGATCGAGACCTGTCCTGCGGGCACGTCGTTCTTCTTCACGGCATAGCGCAAGCCGTTGGGGAGTTCGCCGAAGGTCCATGTGTCGTCGACCGGGACGTCGCTACCTTCATACAGCCAGGGCTGCTTGATTGGCTTGGTCGCAGTTGTGGAGGTCGGCGCCGACTGGGCATAGACCGAGGTAGTCAGCAACAGGGTGGCGAGGGCGAGAGCGTGGGAGAGTTTGCGCATTACGTTCCTAATATTGCGGAGCGGGCCTAATATTGCGGAGCGGGGTTGACCGCAGATGAACGGACTAATGATTTAGGAGCAGTATCGTTCAAATCACACCGTAGCCCTGAGCAGTAGTCGCGCAGCGGCTACGTCCGTCGAAGGGCGCTGCTCGATGGCAGCGCTCTGTCGAGAGGCGCCCTTCGACAGGCTCAGGGCTACGGTAATATCAAATTCCACCGTCCACGGTTTCATAACCTAGTCCGCGAAG
This sequence comes from Sphingomonas paucimobilis, assembly GCA_943369235.1. Lineage (GTDB taxonomy): Bacteria > Pseudomonadota > Alphaproteobacteria > Sphingomonadales > Sphingomonadaceae > Sphingorhabdus_B > Sphingorhabdus_B paucimobilis_A. The sequence goes on along the minus strand of CALRMO020000005.1, from coordinate 7,495 downwards.
CCCGAGTTTCAAGTCCTCGACACATGCGGTGAGCTTGTGCGCTTCGGTGGTGCGGACCACGAAATTGGCGCCGACCTTGCCTTCGCGGAAGAAGGGGTAGCTGCCAATCTGGCAGCCTTCGTGATGCTTTTCGGTATCGCCGAGCAATTTGGCGACTTCGCTTTCGGCCGCCCAGCAGCCGATCTGGTGCGACAGCAAGGGCGCGCCGCCCTCCAGTTGCCCAGTCAGCGCGTCGAGCATTCCTGCGGTGATGTGGGGCACTCCAGCCATGATGAAGATATTGCCATGCCGAATACCGGGCGCGCCTGACATCTTGTTGGGGATAAGGTCTGCACCGGCCGGCACGCGTGCCATGCGCATCCGCCCCGGATTGACCCCGCCGCGAGTCTCATAATATTTCTGCAGCGTCGCACTCGCCTCGGGGTGGATAACGACTTCGACACCCAACGCCGCTGCAATGGCATCAACGGTGATGTCGTCATGAGTCGGGCCGATACCGCCGGTGGTAAACAGATAATCGTTACGCGCGCGCAGGATGTTCACCGCCTCGACAATCGCGCCCTGATCGTCGGCAACGACCCGCACTTCGCGCAGACGAATGCCCTGGATATTCAGCCATAAGGCAATCTGGCTGATATTCTTGTCCTGCGTGCGGCCGGAGAGGATTTCATCGCCGATAATCACAAGCGCGGCGGTGTAGATGCGGGATTCTGTCATTCGGGTTCGATAGCATAAATCACCCCCTCGCAAAGCGGGGAATAAGCCTCTATATTGCCTGCATGGATCAATATGTAAGCGTTACGCCCGCCGAGGCAGCCCAAACCCGCGACGGGGTTATCAAATTGCATGGGGCCGAGGGCTTCGAAGGGATGCGCCGCGCCGGACGGCTCGCGGCGGAGATTCTCGACGCTCTGGTGCCGCATGTCGTGCCGGGTGTGGAGACGCAGGAACTCGACGATATCGTTCGCGAAATGACGATGCGCGGTGGCGGGGTTCCCGCGACCTTGGGCTATCGCGGCTATACGCATAGCTGCTGCATTTCGATCAACCATGTCATCTGCCACGGCATCCCGTCGGAGAAAAAGCTGAAGGACGGCGACATCGTCAATATCGACGTCACCCCGCAACTTGACGGCTGGCACGGCGACACCAGCCGGATGTTCCTCGTCGGCGACGTGCCGGTAAAGGCAAAGCGCCTCATCGAGGTGACCTATGAATGCCTGATGCTCGGTATCGAAGCGGCCAAGCCCGGCAATCATGTCGGCGACATCGGCCACGCGATCCAGACCCACGCCGAAAAACACCGCTACGGCGTCGTCCGCGATTTTTGCGGGCATGGGCTGGGGCAATTATTCCACGATGCCCCCGAAATCGTCCACGCCGGACGCCCGGGGACTGGCCCGGAGCTTCGCCCCGGCATGATCTTCACCATCGAGCCGATGATTAACATCGGCAAGGCCGCGGGCAAGGTGCTGGAAGACGGCTGGACGGCGGTAACCCGCGACCGCAGCCTGAGCGCGCAGTTCGAGCATAGCATCGGCATCACCGAAGACGGCTACGAGATATTTACGGCGAGTCCGAAGGGGTTCGATAAGCCGCCTTATTGACTTGAAAACGCCGCGGTGACCTCGCCCAGCCTTGCCGTGTTAGAGCCCAATCCACTTTCTCCCAGCCGCGCGTCTGCATCCAGCTCGGACCCGCGCGGCGAGCGACAATTTCGGCACCAAACCATTTGGCGAGTTTCTCAATACGCTTGTTACCGCTAGCGGTGTCCCCGACAATATGGTCGAGTTGTAGGGAGGTGAAGCCATGCTCCAACAATGCTCCCGCCACATCTAAAGCAACTCTGAACCTACCCCATTCAGTCGGTGCCAGTTCGATGCCTAGGACAGCCGTATCCGCTTGCGTCATACGGAGCCCCCCGCATCCTAGCAATGCAGAAGTTTGTCGGTCGAATATCCCAACTTGGTAGTTTAACCGAGGCTCTTGCTTTTGCCATGCGACAAAGAGATCAAACAGTTCACTCGGTCGTTCAATATCTGCCGGATCGAAATCATACAGTCGCAAATAGCGCGGGTCCATTTGATACGTGATAAAGTGGGCGATCGGTTTCAGCAAAGTCTCTCAGCAGGAGACGAGGTAATGTGATTTCCATTGTTGCTCCGCTCGATCCAATAATTGGCCGAGCAGGTATCGCTTTTAAGCTAGAGCCGCAACCCGCTGGTCTCGTCCAACCCGGCCATGATGTTTAGGTTCTGCACCGCCGCGCCGCTGGCGCCTTTGCCGAGATTGTCGAGCATCGCCAGCAAGCGCACCTGCGCTCCATCGGGCGAGGCCAAAACATAAAGGTCGAGCCGGTCGGACGGCTCTTGCGCCTCGCGGATCAGCAATTCCGACGGAGCGGCATCATCATGCACTGTCACCACCGGCGATCCGGCATAATGCGCTGCGAGTGCTTCGCGTAATGCGTCCGGCGACCCGCTGCCCGGCATGACGGAGAGCGGCAGCGGAACCTCGACGACCATGCCGCGAAAGGCCTTGATCACCGACGGCGCGAAAATCGGCGCGTGGGTCACGCCTGCATGGGCCTGCATTTCAGGCACATGCTTGTGCTGCAAATCGAGGCCGTAGGTGCGGAAACCGATGTCTGCGCCCTCCCCGCTCTCGAAGCGTTCGATCAAAGCCTTGCCGCCGCCTGAATAGCCCGATACCGCGTTGACGCTATAGGGCCAGTCCGCCGGAATCAGGCCAGCCGCCACCAATGGTGCGACCAGCGCGAGGAAGCCGGTGGGGTAGCAACCCGGGTTGCTCACCGACCGAGCGTTCGCGATGCGGTCATGCTGGCCCTTGCGATATTCGGGGAAGCCGTAAGCCCAATGCGGGTCAACGCGGTGCGCGGTCGATGCGTCGATGATGCGCGTAGTGGCGGATGTGGTCATCGCGACCGCCTCTTTTGCGGCATCGTCCGGCAGGCAGAGGATGACGAAATCGGCATCGTTCAGCGCTTCGCGTTTGGCGACGGGGTCTTTGCGTTTGGCGTCGTCGAGGGTGATGAGTTGGAATTCTGGCCGCCCGGCGAGCCGGTCGGCGATTTCGAGGCCGGTGGTGCCGGCTGCGCCGTCGATGAAGATCGAATGGGTCATGCGCAACGCCCCCTCTCCCTTGACGGGAGAGGAAACGAAGACTTGGCAGCTTGCTGCCTAGTCGGAGTTGGAGAGGGTGCGGGCGACGGCAAGTCGCCCAATAGACTCATCGCTATACCGCAAGATTGCAGGTTCTTTTGCGTCGCAGACGCGACGCGACCCCACACCCTACCCTCTCCCGCAAGGGGAGAGGGATTCACGGCTGTTAGGCCAGTCACAACATCACCCGCTTCCGCGCCACAATCGCCACCTCATGCTCTCCAAATCTTGCCGCCGCATCCGTCAGCGGTTCAACACTCACCGCCATCGCGGTGCCATTGGCGTGGATGATATTCTCGGCGTCCGCCATGATACCGACATGGCCGGGGAAAAAGACCAGATCGCCCCGCTGCAACGCCTCGCCTTCGGGTAAATCTTCGCCAAATTCCGCCTGCTGCATATCGGCATCGCGCGGGGCGAGGATGCCCTTAAGCCCGAACACCAATTGCACCAGCCCGGAACAGTCAATCGCATCACCGCTGCGCCCGCCCCAGCTATAGGGCGTGCCGATCAGCTGCTCAGCGAGGTCAGCTGGAGACGCCGCGACCTTGCCGATTTCGGACAGATGCACGAGCGGGATGAAGCCGCCCTCGCAGGCCAGATATTTGCCGCATTCGCTTAGGCCACCGCATTCGAGTTGCGCGCCCATCGGATAGCGCGCCAACACTGGCGCTTTGGTCGTCGGAGCGGCGGTAATCAACGTCGCCGCCGCACTCACAATATGAGTCGCGTCGAAATCTTCGCCCAGTTCGGCAAAGCGCACATAACCGAGATAATTGTCGTGCAGGCAATAACCCCACGCCCATTCGCCCGCGACGTCGAGCACCGCAAATTCCTCGCCATGCATCAATGCGCTGACGGGCATTGCCGTCGCGTGCGGCTCGGCATGAATCTCGGTGACGGGTGCGATACCCGTGCGCAGCATCGGCACCGCATAATGCGGCGCGAAGAGTTTGCCCGCGAGGCTGATGTCGGCCAAATCGCCCCGGATTGGCGTCGTGCGCTTGTCGCCAACTAGGCTGTGGCCTGTCAGTTTGTAGATTGGCCGATCGCCCGATTTGATTTGGCTGTTGACCAAAGACTTACCCCTACCCTGCTCCAACTTCCGTTCGTCCTGAGTAGCCCTGAAGTCCTGAGCTTGTCGAAGGGCTGAAGGGCGTATCGAAGGATGCTTCGATACGGCACTTCGCCTACGGCTCAGCACCTACTCAGCACGAACGGTAGAGGTGCAACTATTTAGAAGCCCTTAGCGCGCCGGATAGATTTCCGTCAAATACCGAAACACCGCACGCAAACCAAGCGCTTCACCGCCCTTGGGCCGCCCGGGCTTGCTCGCTGGCCGCCAGGCATAAGTGTCGAGATGCACCCACGGCACGTCGTCGGGCACGAATTTCTGCATGAACAACGCCGCTGTCACTGCCCCTGCGAAAGCCCCACCGCTGTTCGCGGTGTCGGCAATGTCGCTGTCGAGCATCTCGGCATAGGGCGCCCATAAGGGCATCCGCCACAGCGGGTCGCTGGCGGCTTTGGCGGCGAGCTGGAGCGCGCCTGCGACTTCGTCATCATTGCTGAACATCGCTGGCAGGTCCGGCCCCAAAGCCACACGCGCTGCGCCGGTCAACGTGGCAAAATCGACAATCAAGCCAGCCTTGTCCTCAACTGCCTTGGTCAGCGCATCGGCCAACACCAGCCGTCCCTCGGCATCGGTATTGTCAATCTCAACGGTAATGCCCTTACGGCTTTTGATGATATCGCCCGGCCGGAACGCGTTGCCCGCAATGCTGTTCTCCGCTGCGGCGACCAGCATATGCAGCCGCACCGGCAAATGCGCGGCCATGATGAGTTCGGCGAGCGCCAGCGCATGTGCTGCGCCGCCCATATCCTTCTTCATGATCCGCATCCCGCTGGCGGGCTTGATGTCCAGCCCGCCGCTGTCGAAGGTAATGCCCTTGCCTACTATAGCCACACAAGGGTGACGCGGGTCGCCCCATTCGATTTCGATCAGGCGCGGCGCATGTTCGCGCATCGCTGCCTTGCCGACGGCATGGATCAGCGGATAGCCGGTCTCCAGCGCATCGCCGATAGTAACAGTTATCTCGGCCTTATGCGCCTTGGCGATGCGTCTTGCTTCGGCCTCAAGCGCATTCGGCCCGCAGTCGCCTGCAGGCCGGTTAACCAGATCGCGCACCAATGCGGTTGCAGATGCTTGCAACGCGATCGCATGGATTCGCCCCGGTTCCTTGACGAGCAGCACGCGCGCACCGGTGACCTTCGGCTCGCTCAGATATTCCTGATAGCGATATTGCCCCAACATCCAGCCAAGCATGGCTTCGCCGGCTTCGCCGCCTGCCAATCGGTATGTGCCCTCGGGCAGGGTATCGGCGGCCTTGGCGAGCGCCCACACGCCCGGCTCTGCGGCATCGGCTGCGCCCGCAACTACAGCCCATTCCCCGGGTTTGTCTCCGGGCAAGATCGCTATATCATTTGCGCTGCCTTCGAACTTCTGCGCTTTGACGGCGGAGCGGACGGCATCGGGCTGCGTCGCAAGCCAAGGCTCGAACCCTTGCTTGTCGATTAAGTGAATGGGGGTGGCAGGCTGGCCGTTGTCAGGCTGGATCAAATCGTCATAACGCATTGCTACAGCGATAGCGGCAACGGGGCGCAAACGGGAGATATTTCGAAAATGGCACGCATTTTTCTGCTGTTCGCAGCGATCGTAAGCCTCGCCGCCTGCAATCGCCAGCCGGTCGACCCCATTAAACTGCCCGATGATGTTGCGGCGGTTACGACGCCATTTCTGGCGGCGGTCAAGCGGGGCGACGAAAAAGCTACCGAAAAATTCATCGCCGATGGATTTGTCGATGACAGCCGCGTCCAGTTTGCCGAAATGTCGGCGCTGCTCAAGAAATCACCCGAGCTGGTGCCTGCTATCTATCAGCCGAAGCAGGAATTGTTCGGGTCGGACCGCGACGAGGTGATGCTGACCTTTGCAACGAAAAGCGGCGAGCAATGGATTACCTCCGAGATGCGGCTGTACCGTCCGGACAAAGGCAAATTCGAGATCGAATATTGGGACGTCAATTCTGCGGCAAAGCCGCCCGAGGTGCTTGCCCATGTTCAGGATATGAAATCGTTCATGGGCTGGTTCATGGGCGGGATGGCGGTAATGGCGCTACTCGGGCTGGCGCTGCTGATCTGGGTCGTGAAGCGACGAACGCATCTCATCGCGCCCGAGCCGGTCGTTGAGACACGGCGAGTGGCCGCAACGGTCCGGGATAACGGCGACTGATTACTCGGCTGCCAGCAGCGTTTCAACAGGCTCCAATGCCCGGGCAGCAGGCTCCGGCCGAGAGAATATCATTACGCCGTCGTCAACCGGATCCTGCGTCAGGATTTTCTTTTCCGCCGCGTAATTCTGCAGCACACGCCAGGGATGACGGTCGCCGTTTTTGGGGAGCTTGTCGAACGAGCGCGCAAAATAGCCCGAACTGAAATCGGTTACGAACGGCAATTTCGGCATATCCGGATCGTCGAGAACCGGCGTTGCCACCAGCGCGTTCTTGTCGTCCATCTTCCAAAGCAGGCGGCAGACATAATCCGCCACAATATCGGTCTTCAGCGTCCACGATGCGTTGATATAGCCGAATACGCTCGCAAGGTTCGGGATGTCGTTGAACATCACGCCCTTGTAATTGAAATGCTCGCCAAAATTGACGGGCTTGCCGTCGAGGCTGATCGCGGTCTTGCCCATGGTCACGAGATTGAGGCCGGTCGCCGTCACGATGATATCGGCGTCAAGATGCTCGCCGGACTGTAGCTTTATGCCCGTCGCATCGAAACGGTCGATATGGTCGGTAACGACATTCGCCTTCCCTTCCGAAATCGCCTTGAACATATCGCTGTCGGGAATGAGGCACAGCCGCTGCTCCCATGGCCCGTATTTGGGGACGAAATGCTTGTCGACATCGACGCTGGCGGGCAGCTCGGTGCGCGCCATGTCGATCAATCGCTGCCCAAGCTTTGCGGGGTTTTTGCGCGCATAATAATAAGTGAAGCGCTGCATATTGATGTTGCGGAAGCGGGTCAGCGCATATGCAAGCTTTTCGGGCATGATTTTGCGGACGAATTTCGAGAACGGATCGATGGCAGGGCGCGAAACCATATAGGTGGGAGACCGCTGGAGCATCGTCACCTGCGCGCCTTCCTGCGCCATCACCGGCACAATCGTAACCGCAGTCGCGCCCGAACCGATGACGACAACTTTTTTGCCGACATAGTCCAGATCTTTGGGCCAATGCTGCGGGTGGATTATC
>CALRMO020000004.1:0-45713 GCA_943369235.1 Sphingomonas paucimobilis | reverse complement strand
ATTTATTGTGATGAATCCGGTGGCATTGGCAGAGGTGTAATGACCCTTGCCGCGCTTTCGATTGGCGCGGAGACCGCCGACGACGTCCTCATCCGGTTTCGCGAGGCGACTGGCCTGATCGGCGAGCTTAAGGGCAGCCGGATTAACCTTCAAGAGCGCGTGCTTTTGTTCGGGCTGCTCGAATCCGCCGACTGGCATGCAACCGTCGGCATCGCGATTTCGGCGCTAAAGCCCGACGCGGGCGAAGACCGCGGCGACCATGACATTGAAATCTACGCTGGCTTGCTCGATGACGTCATCGCATCGATGCTGGCAAGCCAAGGCGGATCTTGCCCCGATGTGATTATCGACGATGGCCGCTATGGCGACGCAACGCTGGCGCTTGTCCGAAATTCGGTGGGCAGGCTCGTGGGACCACTTGGCACCGCGTCGCTGGCAATGAGCCACATGCTGGCCGGACTTCAACTCGCCGATGTCGTCGCCAACAGCTTTTTCAACCGCGCGCTGGTGACATCGCGTCAGGCTCGACTGGCGGCGATTGTTGCCCCTCATCTTGAAAGCGGACGAATACAGCTTCGCCTGCTGTCAGGTCATCCCAAGCGCAACGATCATCACCGCGAATAATGTAAGCGCGGTCATTGCAAAAACCGACAGCAAGCACATCCGCCAGAACGCCCCGAACCGCGAAGTTTCATAGGCATGGTGGATATGACGGTACATGTGGATCGGCGGATAGAATGCAAGCAGCATTTCGCCAACCGGCTCCAGCGCCGGTATGTTGATAAACACGGCCGATAATATGCCCAGCAGCATTATGAAAGTGATCGAATAGGTCACGAATACCGCGTGGTCGAACAGCTTAAACCGCCGCCGCCAGAAAAACAGCAACCATACGAACGGAACGGAAATGGGAATGAGCGCCCAGCTATATTTATAGGCATTCGACTGCATCTTGTAGAGCAACAGTTGCGGATTTTTCTTTGCCTTGGCGACGGCTGCGTTCAGCGCGTTGGAACCGGGGAAGTCGAGGTCGGTGAACCTGCTCGTTATCATCGTCCCGTCGCTGCTTCCGGTAAAGCTGTTTGCCGCCGTGGTAACGACGCTTAGTCCGATTTTCTCGCTCTCCAATTGCTCCTGCAAGCTTTCGATGGGTTTGCCTGCCTTGCGTTCGGCCGCGATCCGGCTTTCGAGCCGGGCAATCTCGCTTTCAATCCGTTTCTTTTCCTCGGTGAATTTGTCGGCGGTCATTTCGCTCTGGCGAAGCTGCTTGCCCGTTGCCTCATCCAGTGTTTTCAGGCTCTCGCGATGCCGCGCGATCTCGGCATCCATCCATTCATATCCCGGCGTGCCATCCGATATGGCTTCCTTCTTGTCCGCTTCCAGTTCGGCAATATTGTCGAGAATTTCTTTGCGATCGGCATGATATTGGACCTGAGCCGTTTTGCTGATCGCACTGTCGGCGCTCGCATCGCTTGGCATCAGCCAGGTAAAGGCTGCAAAGGTCAGGAATACGCTAAACAGGAACAGCGCCAGCGGCGATACGAATTTCGCGCGCTCGCCATGGACATATCGCCGCGTGAGGTCGCCGGGCTTCCAGAATAGCATCGGCAAGGTGCGCCAGATTTTGCCGTCGAAATGCAAAACGCTGTGCAGAATATCGTGACCAAAGGCGTGAAGCGTCCGGTGAACCTTCGCCTTTTGTCCGCAAACATGGCAGTGCGGACCAACCAGCGTAGCTCCGCAATTCAGACAATTACCGCCAATTGCCACGCGTCCCTCGCCTGCCTCAGGCTCGACCGAGCGGGCCAGAGCCGCGCCGGTGATGATGTCTGCTGCCCCTGCAAATTCGCCCGTCATGTGCGTCGTCTATCAAGCCGCTCGCACTTTGCCAAAAGAAAAGGCCCGAACAAGCCGGGCCATTTTTTAATCACGATGTGCGTCAGTCTACCGGTCGTAATCGCGCTGCATTCCGGCACCGCGAGCTGGCGCAGCTGCCGTCAGGCGAAGCGCTTCGGCCGACAGGCTGATCGAACCGACTTCATCGGCCTCTTCGTCCTCATCAACCTGAACCTTTTGCAGCGACTGAATCAGGCCCTCCTGCAAATGCGCAGGCTGCACGGTTTCTTCGGCGATTTCACGCAGGGCAACGACCGGGTTTTTATCGCGATCGCGATCGATGGTCAGCTCGGCGCCGCCCGAAATTTCGCGCGCACGCTCGGCGGCGAGCAATACGAGGTCAAAGCGGTTAGTGACCTTATCAATGCAATCTTCAACGGTAACGCGTGCCATGCTGGCTCCTGATTCTTCGAATTTTTCGGAAAGTCGAGCGCACCTAGGGTTAGTGCGCCAAAATGTCAATGAAAACGGCATGCGGGTTGCCCGTGGGGAGTGAAGACACTAGGTCGGACCCATGACCGCGCACGCTGCACATCATGGGCTTCCCGGCAAGGCGTTCGAGGTCGCGGGTCATGCGCTCCACCTCGTGCATAGCGCCGAAGATCGGTTGCAGGCGATATTGACGCTGATCGGTGGTGCCACAGAATCGATCCGGATGTTCTTCTACATGATTGAAGCCGACCAGACTGGGCGGGAAGTCCTGGACGCGCTGGTCGCTGCGGCAACGCGCGGCGTAGCTGTGCGCCTGATGATCGACAGCTTCGGCTCGGCCAACACTCCGCACAGCTTTTTCGACCCACTGATCGCTGCTGGCGGCAAATATGACTGCTTCGGTTCGCGCTGGGGTGTGGGCTATTTTGTGCGGAACCACCAAAAAATCCTGATTGCCGATGGCAAGCATGCGCTGATTGGCGGCTATAACATCACCGACCAATATTTCGATCGCAAAGGGGCGGACAGTTGGGAGGATCTCGGGCTGATCGTATCGGGCCCACAGGCACGAGTCCTTGCCGCTTACTATGATGAGATGGATGCCCTGTGCGAGGCTGGCCGCGTCAAGTTTCACAAGATGCGGCGGCTGACCCGCGACTGGCAGCCTGGAACCGGGAATCTGATCTGGCTGGTTGGCGGGCCAACGAACCGGATTTCATCATGGGGCCTGGCGCTCAAGCATGCGCTCAACAATGCCAAAAGGCTCGATATCGTCGCCGCCTATTTCTCGCCGTCGCAGACCATTTTGCGGCGCATTGCCAAGGTGACGCGCAGGAAGAAAGGTTCGCGGCTAGTGATGGCGGGAAAGACAGATAATGGCGCTACCATCGGCGCAGCACGTTTGCTTTATCGCTATCTGCTTAGGCGAAAAGCGCAAATCTACGAATATCAGCCGCGCCCGTTGCACAGCAAGTTTTTCATCATCGACGATGTCGCCTTTATCGGGTCGGCCAATCTCGATATCCGGAGCCTGTTTATCAATCTGGAAATCATGGTGCGGATCGAAGACGCAGGTTTCGCGGCATATATGCGTGGGCTGGTCGATGAGCTGGTTGCGCAATCCGAGGAACAGACTCCCGAGCTGTTAAAACGTCGGGACACGGTCTGGAGCCGGTTCAAATCGGGTCTCGCCTATTTCCTCGTGAACTCGGTAGATTACAGCATCGGCAAGAGGCTGAAATTCCGGCTATCGCCGAAAGGCTGATTATTCTTTCCAGCCCCAAAACAGATGACAGGGCAAGATATTCCAAAGTTCAAAGCCGCTGTCGATCTTGCGGAAATGCGGTGCCATGAAATCGCGCGCCCGGGCACGGAACTGATACACCAGAAAGGCACCGCCGGGGCGGATCGCTTTTGCAGTTTCCTCGGCAATTACCGGCCCCAGATTATTAGGCAATGTCGAAAAAGGAAGGCCGGACAATATATAATCAGCGTGTTTAAACCCGAATTGCGCGATAATTTCCTTCACGTCCGCCGCTGAGCCGTGGACCGCAATGAAGCGGCTATCGCGGAATGTCTTGCGAAGATATTCGATGAAGTCTTCGTTGAGATCAATCACCAGCAAGGTCGCGTCGGGCCGAAGCCTGTCGAGCACCGGCTGGCAGAATGTGCCGACACCCGGGCCATATTCAACGAACAGCTTGGTGGTGTTCCAGTCGACGGGCCCCAGCATCTTGGCGACGGTGCGCGCCGATGAAGGAATGATCGAGCCAACCATCACCGGATGTTTCACAAAGCCTTTGAAAAATACGCCCCACGGCCCGAAGAACCGACTTACCCGGCTCTTTATGCGGTCGGGCAGCGATGTTTTCGCCAGGGAAGATGTCATGCAAAATGCCTGAGTGCTGTTTTCAAGAGGTATCTGCACTCGCAAATCAGGGGGCAATATGCAACTGCATTAAGCACAAACTGTCTGCGGCAGGTTGCGTTCCACCCCGTCCGCACCTTATGCACCCGATATGGCGACACTTCCCAAAGGCAGCGTATCGGTGATTTTTGTAGCGCAACGCACCAGCCTCGATAGTGAAGGCTATGCTGCTGCGGCGGCGGAAATGGACGCGCTGTCGGCACATCAGCCAGGATATCTTGGAATGGATTCGGTGCGCGGTGCCGACGGGCTTGGGATAACCGTAAGTTATTGGGCAAGCGACGCCGACGCAAAGGCGTGGCGCGATCATCCCGGACATGCCGCAATTCGCGATGCCGGACGCGACCGCTGGTATAGCGACTATAGCCTTCACGTTGCCGAAGTGACGCGCAGCTATGACTGGAAAAAGCCATGAATACGGTTCCGGCGATCCCCAATAGCCGGGTGGTCGTGCTTTTTCTCGTGATGCTGGTGGCCGCTGCGGGCAATACCGCCATGCAATCAGCGCTGCCCGCTATCGCAAGCCAGCTGAAAATGCCCGATGTCTGGGTCAGCCTTGCATTCAGCTGGTCTGCTTTGCTGTGGGTCATCACCGCGCCGAAATGGGCGCGGATGTCGGACAGACGCGGCCGCAAGCAGTTGATGAGCCTTGGCATTATCGGCTTCGTCGCGTCGATGGGCATGTGCGGACTGGTGTTGTGGCTCGGGCTCGCAGGATTGATCGGACCGGTTGTCACCTTTGTCCTGTTCGCGATTTTTCGCAGCCTGTATGGCGGCTTTGGCTCGGCCGCACCCCCAGCGGTGCAAGCCTATGTCGCGGCGCGCACCGAACGCGCCGAGAGGACCAAGGCGTTGTCGATGCTGGCTTCGTCCTTTGGCGTTGGCACAGTCATTGGCCCAGCCACTGCGCATTATTTCCTGTTCCCGCCCTTTGGACTGGCGGGACCGCTTATCATGTTCGCCTTGTTCGGTACGGGTGTACTCATCGCGCTTCATATAATGTTACCGAACGACACGCCGCGCTTTTCAGCCAGAGGCTCGGTAGCCGCCTATCCGAATTCGGCTTCGATGAATTCGCCGAATGATGAGGACGTCGAAGGCCAGGCGCTTGACGCTGCGTTGCCAGATGCCGAAATCCGCTTGCCGTGGCGCGATGAACGTATGGCAGCCTGGCTGGCCGCAGGGCTGATCGGGGGTCATGCGCAGGCGATTCTGCTCGGCGTCGTCGGCTTTCTCGTCCGCGACCGGCTGGGATTGCACGACCGGCCGTGGGAAGCGGTGCAGGCGAGCGGATCTGTGATGCTGATTGGCGCAATGGCAACATTGCTTGCCCAATGGGGGCTAATTCCGATGTTGTCGCTGGCTGCCCGAAGCTCGGTCTTGCTTGGGGCAACACTTGCCTTTGTCGGGGTGGTGCTGACAGGTGCGAGTTATGATTTTTATGGCATCAGCACCGGCTTTGCGGTCGCATCGCTTGGCTTTGGGTTGTTTCGTCCCGGTTTTACCGCAGGTGCCTCGCTCGCGGTCAGGCGGCATGAACAAGGCGACGTCGCAGGCAAGATCGCCGCGATTAACGGTGCTGCCTATATTTTTGCGCCAGCCGTCGGCGTCGCCTTATTCAATTATTGGGAACCAGCGACCTTTATCCTGATCGCCGCATCGCTTGCCTTTCTGATCATTTGGGGACGGCGGGCTTTGGTGGTGCCCGCCTGAGCCTTTCAAGGTTCGTGTTTTGAATCGCGTACAGGCTTCACCATACCCGGCGAAACAAAACCCATGCCCTGCGGTTGCAGCGCAGCGGTTTTCAACTTCGATTCCATCGCGCCATATTCTTCCTCCATCTCGACAGTGACTGTCGCGCGGCTGGCATTGAGCGCTTGACTGAAATGAACCATGTTGACCTCGCTCACCTCATTGCCGCCTTCACGCAAGGCAAAGAGGCCAGCGCGGCGGACAAGGTCTTCCAGATCGGCACCCGTATAGCGCTCTGTGCGAACTGCGATTTCGTCGAGATCGACATCCTTGCCCAACGGCATTTTGGCGGTATGAATGCCCAATATCCTACGTCTGCCGCCCTTGTCGGGGACGGTGACATACACCAGCTCATCGAAGCGCCCTGGTCGCAGCAGCGCAGGGTCGAGCAATGTCGGGCGGTTGGTAGCGCCGATGACAACAACGGACTGCAATTCCTCCAGCCCGTCCATCTCCGCCAGCAAGGTGTTGACAACGCGCTCGGTAACCTGGGGCTCGCCGCGTCCGCCGCCGCGTATCGGCGCAAGGCTGTCGATTTCGTCGAAGAAAATCACGCAAGGCGCAACCTGCCGCGCGCGCGCAAACAGGCGCGCAATTTGCTGCTCGCTTTCGCCATACCATTTGGACAGCAGATCCGAAGATTTCGTCGCAATGAAGTTCGCTTCCGCCTCGCGTGCCACGGCTTTGGCAAGCAGGGTTTTGCCGGTGCCGGGCGGCCCGTAGAGCAAAAAGCCCTTGGCCGGACGAATCCCCAAGCGCCGGAAAGCATCGGGGTTTCGCAAAGGCAATTCGACGCCTTCCTTCAGCCGCATCTGCGCTTCATCGAGGCCGCCGACATCTTCCCAGCGGACATCGGGTGCTTGCACCATAACTTCGCGCATCGCGGACGGCTGGACGCGTTTCAGCGCCTCAAAGAAATCATCGCGGGTGACTTTCAGGTTTTCGAGGATCTCGGCGGGAATGGTACCACTCGCCAAATCGAGCTTCGGCATGATCCGGCGCACCGACTCTATCGCTGCCTCGCGCGTAAGCGAGGACAAATCCGCGCCGACAAATCCGTAGGTTGTCCGTGCAAGCTCTTTCAGATCGACACGCGGACCGAGCGGCATTCCGCGCGTGTGGATTGCCAATATCTCACGACGACCGTTTTCGTCCGGAACGCCAACGATAATTTCCCGGTCGAAGCGCCCCGGACGGCGCAACGCCTCGTCGATCGCTTCGGGTCGGTTGGTTGCGGCGATGACGACCAGATTGGTGCGGGGCTCGAGCCCGTCCATCAAAGTCAGCAGTTGCGCGACCAAACGCTTTTCAGCCTCGCCATGCACCTGATCACGTTTGGGCGCGATCGAATCGATTTCGTCGATGAAAAGGATCGACGGTGCCGCCTTGGTTGCCGCTTCGAATATCTCGCGCAGCTTCTTTTCCGATTCGCCATAGGCCGAACCCATGATTTCCGGGCCGTTGATCAGGAAAAATTCGGCTTCGCTTTCATTCGCAACCGCGCGCGCGAGCCTGGTCTTGCCCGTCCCCGGGGGGCCATGAAGCAACACCCCGCGCGGCGGATCAACACCAAGACGCGTAAACAATTCGGGATAGCGCAACGGCAACTCGACCATTTCGCGCAGTTGCTTGATGGTATCGCCCATGCCGCCAAGATCGTCATAGGTGACGTCGGCGCGCCGCCCTTCCTTCGCCTCCGCGAATTCTGCGCGCAGCTCAACTTCGGTATCATTGTCGATGTGGACAATGCCTTTTGGCACGGTCGAGACAACGGTCAGCCGTATTTCTGCCAGAGCAAAGGCAGGGGCGGCGAGCATTTGGCGCAATTGCGCGGGCATGTCGTCGGGCGCGACACGTTGCTGGCCGTGCGTGGCCACGACATCGCCAGCAACCACGGGCCGCCCCAAAAAGCTCCGCTTCAGCGCCTGACTTGGCCCCTCCAGCCGAATCTCTCGCTGTGCCGGCGCAAACACGACCTTTGTTGCCGGCTTTGATTCGACTTTCCGGACCTCGACATGATCGCCCGCGCCGACCCCGGCATTGGCCCGCTGCAGGCCGTCAAGGCGAACGACTTCAAGCCCCTCATCCTCGGGATAGGGGTCAACGGCGCGCGCGGCGGTGCTTCGTTTCCCCACGATTTCGACGACGTCGCCTTGAACGATGGCGTTGGCAGCCATGAATTCGCGAGTCATGCGCGCAAGGCCTCTGCCTGAATCTTCAAGCTTGGCGTTCGCGACCTGCAATTTGGGGGATTTGCTTTTGGGGGACATTGGCTGCCTCATAATCGTTAAGACGTTAAGGTAAGCCTTGTTCCGGAAATTGCGAATCCAACGTCCGGATTTCAGGCAAAAAAAGGGCCGGCAGCGCCGACCCTTAAAAAGTCTTTAGGAGAGGATGCCTAAAAGGCCCGTCCCATATGTGAAACTTTCCATTATTGTGCAAGTGCGAACAATGCAATTTCAGTTGCGAATTATGCAACTGCGTAATATATGTTTCATAATGGCTTTGGCCGTATTTCGCCAAACTGCGAAACATAATAAACTTTGTTGCAGTGCGATAAATTTGGGAGAGAATAATGCGCCGCTTGCCCCCATTATGGTCTTTGGAAGCATTTTTGCGTGTTGCGAAGCTCGGTTCTGCCAAAGCTGCGGCAAGCGAGCTTGCATTATCTCCGCCTGCATTAAGTCGCCGGATAAAAGCGCTCGAAGATTTCATCGGCAAATCACTATTCGACCGCCGCGCACAGGCGATGGTCATCAACGCCGACGGTGAGGCATTGCTCGCGGCGGTGGAGCCTGCAATGGACGCCATGGCCGAGGCTGTCGAAGAGCTTGCCGGTCGCGGCGGCGAATATCGCCTGCGGCTTGGCGTGCTCCCGCTTTTCGGCACACAAAGGCTGATCCCGCGCTTGCCCGAATTGCGCAAGGCATTTCCGAAGCTTCACATCGATGTCGATACGTCGGGCCATGCCGAAAATTTGCTTGGCGATGTCGTCGATGCCGCGATTATCATTGCTGCGGAGGTTGACCCCAAACTCTACAGCGTCCGGCTCGACCGCAATGTGGTCTATGCGATCGCGTCGGAGAATTGGGCAAAGGAGCAGTCCATCGAAACCCCCGACGATCTCGCCAAGCATACCGTCATGGTGCACAGCGATATGCCAATGATCTTCGATGCGTGGCGTGAGGCCGTCGGCAAACCCCGGCTAAAGCCCGCCGCCATCGACCATATTGATAGCGGTCCGTTGATGCTTGAGGCAGCGGCAAATGGGCTGGGCGTTGCGATCATGCATGGCAGCCATTTTTCCGACGCGCGCGACCCGCGCCTGACCCGGCTATTCGACCTGGAGGTTGAAAGTCCGTACAGTTACTGGTTCGTATGCAGACCTCGCGCGCTTAAGCAGCGCGCAGTTAAAATCTTCCACGACTGGCTGCTGAAATCTGGCGTGTAACAAAAAAGGGCCGGATAAATCCGACCCTTTTTTTAATCATAAGGAATGGCTTAGCTGCTTTTGCAGGTCTGCGCGCCTTTTCCGGCAAGCTTCACGTTGATCTGTTTGCCTTCGCCCGACAGCGAATTTTCGCCATCGGCCGATTTCATCGGACCGGCAGGCGCGGCTTCAGCCGCTGGCGCGGTGTCAGCAGCCGGAGCTTCAGCCGCAGGAGCCGTCACGCGCACCGCAGTTGCGGACTTGTCGCCGATGCGAATATCGGCGGCCTCGTTTTTGCCGAGGAAATCGACATATAAAATCGTATTATCGGCGCAACGATAGGTACCGGTGGCAGTAATCGCGGGCGGAAGCTCGATTGGCGTAGCAGGCGTCGCTGCGACATCGGCGCCAGCTTCGTCGGCTGCAGGGGTTTCGGATTTGTTGCATGCGGCGAGCGCCAGCATGGACAAGGGGGCGAGGATAAGGAGAGCTTTTTTCATAGAGCGCCCTTTTTGCCGCAGTGCAGCGAAGTTTGAAAGTAAAATTGTCCACGATTGGACAAATAATCGGCGGCGCGAACCACTTGACCGCAAAGTCCGGCGGCGTCATTGCAATCGGTATGACCCAGGATGCCGCCGAAATGAATTTCGAAGAAGCGTTGCGCGCGCTCGAAGAGATTGTGCACAAACTTGAAAGCGGCGAAGCCCCGCTCGACGAATCGATTTCGTTGTACGAACGCGGCAACCACCTGCGCGCCTTATGCCAGCGCCGACTGGACGCGGCGAAGGCACGAATTGAGGCGATCACCCTCGGCCCGGATGGCACACCTACCGGCACAACAAATTTTGATGCCGGATAAACAGTTGGCGGAGGGGCAATCACCAAACCCGCTCGCCGAGGCGCTGCGTCAGATCGCGGCCGACGTCGATGCGGAATTCGACCAACTGCTTAAACTGCCCGGCGACAGCCGCGACCGGCTGTATGCGGCAATGCGGCACGCCGCCATTGGCGGAGGCAAGCGCTTGCGCCCGTTATTGGTTACGGCAACGGCTTCGCTCTTTCATGTCGATCGCGATGTTGCCTTGCGGGTCGGGACGGCAGTCGAGGCAATTCATGTTTACTCGCTCATTCACGACGACCTGCCGTGTATGGATAATGACGACATGCGCCGCGGAAAGCCCACGGTGCACCGCGCGTTCGACGATGCAACGGCGGTGTTGGCCGGCGACTCGCTTCATGCGCTTGCCTTCGAAATCCTGTCGAACACCCGGACGCACACCGACCCGTTCATCCGCAGCGAACTGATTGCGACGCTGGCGCTGGCGAGCGGCCCTGACGGCATGGCGGGCGGTCAGATGATGGATCTCGAAGCCGAAAAAGCGACGTTCGACCTGCCTACCGTCACCCGATTGCAAGCGCTGAAAACCGGCGCGCTGATTGCCGCCAGCGTCGAGATGGGCGCCATCCTTGGTCATATCCCACCCGAAGGCCGCGTGCACCTGAAAGGCTATGCCCGAGACATCGGCCTCGCCTTCCAGATCGCCGACGATATATTGGACGTTGAAGGCAATCCTGAGTTGGCGGGCAAGGCGCTGCAAAAGGATGCCGATGCCGGCAAAGGGACCTTCGTCTCGCTCATGGGGATCGAGCGTGCAAAACAGCAGGCCGCAATGCTCGTCGCGCAAGCGAACGAGCATCTCATCAGCTATGGCAGCGAGGCGGATTTGCTGCGCGCCATCGCCAATTACATTACGGAGAGGGACCGCTAATGACACATCGCATCGGCGTTTATCCGGGGACTTTCGATCCCATCACACTGGGCCATATGGACATCATCCAGCGTGGCGCGCGGCTGGTCGATGAACTGATTATCGGGGTTACCACCAACGCCGCAAAGTCGCCAATGTTCGGCGATGACGAGCGCATTGTGATGGTCGAACGCGAGGTCGCGGCGATCGGAGACGCTAACATCCGCGTGGTCGGATTTAATTCGTTGCTGATGGATTTTGCCGAATCGCTGAATGCGACCACCGTCATTCGCGGCATCCGCGGGGTGACCGATTTCGAATATGAGTATCAGCTGACAGGAATGAACCGGCAGCTTAACAACCGCGTCGAGACAGTATTCCTGATGGCCGATGTGGCGCTTCAACCTATCGCCAGCCGCCTGGTTAAAGAAATCGCGCTCTATGGCGGCGAGATCGGGAAATTCGTGACACCCGCGATCCGCGGCGAGGTCGTTGCCCGCGTCGAAAAGCTTGGCCGCAAGGGCAATTAGCCTGAGAGGCTTTCGAGCAAAATCGCAATGATCAGGCCGAGCGCCGTGGCGACGCCTGCAAGATGATGGTCTTCCTTGAACGCCTTGGGAAAAACCTCGGTCGCGAGTGAGGCGACGACCGCACCTGCCGCGACGCACCGGATCGCAGCCAGCACATGCACATTTGCGCCTTCCAGCGCGATATTACCCACCAGCGCAGCCGCAGCGAGCAACAATGTCGCGCCGCCCCACAAGGCGAATATGGTCAGCGTTTTCATGCCGCCCTTTTTCATTTCGCGCGCGCCTCCAGCGGCCTCGGGCAGATTGGACAACAAGATGGAACCCGCCAGCGCGGCGACCTCGGCGGGCGTCGCTCCAATCAACGCCACGCCCAATGCGAGATTTTCGGGGACACCGTCAAATGTGATCGCGGCGAGCAAGCCCAAACCTTCTTCCGACTGAATCCGTTCGTCGATCCAGTAGTCGGCAGCCGAAAACAATAAAGCCCCGGCGGCTAAAGCCGCAATAACGACCCAAACATTGCTTTCACGCGCAGATGGCTCGACCAGCTCGCCGATAATCGACATGATGATCGCGCCGCCTGCGATAGCGACGATAAAACCCTCAGTTCGGTCGGATAATTTGCCATATACTCCCCACAACGCGCCGACAAGCAAGGCTGCCGACACGATGAAGATAACGATGGCAACGGTCCCCACGCTAGCTGACCCGCCGCCGCGCAGAGGTGCGCTTGCTCTGCGGTGCGGGCAATTCAAGATATTCCTCCGGCACATAGATGGCATAGGTCGCCAGCCGGATCTCCCGAACGAACTGGAGAAGACAAGCCGACAACAGGGCAAGCGCAGTCATGAACACCGCGACCGCAACCCACGCCGCCGAAAATTTGCTCAGCCCCATCAGGAACAGCAGTCCGATCATGATGCACACCGTGATCGCCGACAGCACTGCAAACAGGATCGAAGAACCGACGACGCGCATGCGCTTTTCGATAATCCGCAATTCGCTGACCACACGGGCGTGGGCGTCTCCTTGCGTTTCTGCATATTGCCGTTGCAAGTCGCGCGAACGATCGACGATGCGCGACAGTCGCCCTGTGAGGACGTTGAGCAGGCTGCCGACCGCGACGAGCAAAAAGGCGGGCGTCAAAGCGGTTTGCAAGACCGAAATGACAGCCGCGAGATCGGGTCCGAACTTATCCCCCATATTGCATCTCCGCCGCAATATCGCGCAACTCGGTTTTCAGCAATTTGCCGATATGGCTGCGCGGCATATCGGCAATTGGATAAAGCGCGCTGAGCCTTTGGGTCTTGCCGAGCTTGGCATTGGTCGCGGTAAGCACCGCATCGATGTCGATGTCCGCCCCTCTTTTTGCAGTCACGAAACCCACCGGGGTCTCGCCCCAACGTTCGCTCGGCATTCCGATCACGGCAGCCTCCTCGACCTCGGGATGAGACGCGAGTACGGTTTCGAGATCGACCGGGTAGATGTTGAACCCGCCCGAAATAATCATGTCCTTGGCGCGGCCGACCAACTCGATAAAACCGTCCGCATCGACCCGGCCAATATCACCCATGCGCTGCCAGCGATCGCCATTCTCGTCATACCAGCTCGCCTCCTGCGTTTTTTTCGGTTGGTTCTGGTAACCCGACATCATCGTCGGCGAGCGACCGACGAGCTCACCGACAGCGCCATCGGGCAAGCGATTTCCCTCCTCGTCGATGGTGAACACCTCGCTGCCGGGCGCCGGCTGGCCAACGGTGTGCAACTTGTCAGGATATTTGTGTGCGTGCAGCAAGCAGACCACGCCACCCTCGGTCATCGAATAAATCTCGATCAGCGCACCCGGCCAGCGGCGAACGACTTCCGCCTTCAGTTCGGCAGAAAATGGCGCGCTGGTGCAATATTTAATCTGGAAAGCCGACAGGTCGAAATCGTCGAAACCCCCATATTCCATCAGGCGTTTATATTGGACCGGCACAAGCATCGTGTGCGTGATGCGTTCGCGCGCCGCGATCTCGAGATAGCGACCGGCATCGAACTTCGGCATCATGTAGAGCGAGCCGCCATAAGCTAAAGTCGGCATCACCAGCGCCAGCGTCGTGTTCGAATAGAGCGGCGTCGACAGCAATGTCTTCTGTCCCGGCTCGCCATAGCCGGCGTTTGTGCCAACAGCCGCATGTTTCCACCGCATCCCGCGCGAATGCACGATGCCCTTGGGTGTGCCGGTTGTGCCACTTGAATAGATGATGTTAAACGGATCGGCGGCGGTGCAGCCGCGCTCTTCTGGCATTGCGCCTTCTACTGCCATCCAGTCGAAAATGGCGTCGAGCATGACCGTCTTGAGCGGCGGCAATTCTTCCCCAGCCAGATCGGCGCATTTCGCATTATCGACGAACAGGTGCATCGCGCCTGAATCGCGTATCATGGCGTTTAACTGCCCCGGCGCTGCAGAGGTCGTCAGCGGCGCTGCGCATCCCCCCGCGCGCACCGCTGCCAGATAGATCAGCGCGTAGCGCACAGACGTCGTTCCGAGAATGGCAACCGCCTGCCCTTTGGCAAGCCCGTTCCGCTGCAGCTGCGTCGCCATCCGGTCGACCAATGGGGAGACTTCGCCCCAGGTCAGGCGTTCATTGCCATCATCCAAAGCGATACGGTCCGACCGGTCGCTGCCCCAATGGGCGATTAGGTCAGGGAATGAACCGAAGGGCTTTTCGAGTTCGGTCTGCGGGTCGAAGGTCATATCATTATTACCGTTGTGCCAGTTATTTCGCGCGAAAGCGCGAAGTGAAATAAGACAATAAGGGACTTAGCGAAAGTCGGTGATGTGGTTGTTGACCAACCGCTTCAAACCATCCTTGAACTGGCAGGCACCAAAATTCATAAGCAGGCCGATTGGCAAATTGGCCAACCGCAAATAAGTCAACACTTGTTTGGCGTGGACCGGCATCAAGTTTTCAACAGACTTTAGTTCAATCAGGAGGCCGCCTTCCACAATCAGATCGGCTCGATGCCTCAGGAAAATTCATCCCGTCGACTTTGATGTTTATCGGCATCTGTCGGATAACACGCATACCAAGTTTCTCCAGTCGTGCTGCCATCACCGCTTCATAGACCGACTCCAACAGCCCCTGCCCAAGGTCGATATGAAGTTTCAACCCGGTGTCGATTACCGTCTTCACCAGTTGCTCGATTTCAACGCTCAAGACATTAGCCCTTATTATCTTGTTCCACTTCGCGCCTTCGCGCGAAACAAATTGCACAACATTCCAGCGGAGCAAAACGCCGAATGCACATATCCCAGAAATATGTGGAAAAACACGGCTTTCCCTTGGGTTTTGCGCCTCCTTCCTCTATAGTCCGTCGATGAACGAAACCAACGAAGAACCCACCGGCGACAGCGCCGCCAATCCCAACCAGAATGAATATGGCGCTGACAGCATTAAGGTGCTGAAAGGGCTCGACGCCGTGCGAAAACGCCCTGGCATGTATATCGGTGATACCGACGACGGGTCGGGCCTGCATCACATGGTTTTCGAAGTTTCGGATAACGCGATTGACGAGGCGCTGGCGGGGCATTGCGACCTCGTCCTGATCGAACTCAACGCCGACGGCTCGGTTTCGGTCGAGGACAATGGTCGCGGCATTCCAACCGGCATGCACAAGGAAGAAGGCGTGTCTGCGGCAGAGGTCATCATGACCCAGCTGCACGCCGGCGGCAAGTTCGAGAACACGTCGGACGATAATGCCTATAAGGTTTCGGGCGGCCTGCACGGCGTCGGCGTGTCGGTTGTCAATGCGCTGTCCGAATTCCTCGAGCTCACCATCTGGCGCGAGGGCAAGGAGCACTGGATGCGCTTCGAGCATGGCGATGCGGTTGCGCCTTTAATCGTGAAAGGCGATGCCCCTCCCGGCAAAAAGGGCACTCGCGTCACCTTCATGGCATCGTCCAACACCTTCAAGAATGTGCTTGAGTTTGATTTCGACAAGCTCGAGCATCGCTACCGCGAACTAGCCTTCCTCAATTCGGGCGTACGCATATTGCTGCGCGATCTGCGCCATTCCGAAGTTAAGGAACATGACCTGTTCTACGAAGGCGGGATCGGCGCATTCGTGCAATATCTCGACCGCAATAAAACACCGTTGCTGGCCGAACCCATCGCCATTTCATCGCAGCGCGATGGCATCGGCATCGACGTCGCGCTTGAATGGAACGATAGCTATTACGAAAATGTGTTGTGCTTCACCAACAATATTCCGCAGCGCGACGGCGGGACTCATCTGGCAGCATTCCGCTCGGCATTGACCCGAACGCTCAACAATTATGCCGAGAAATCGGGCGTGCTGAAGAAGGAAAAAGTTACGCTCACCGGCGACGATATGCGCGAAGGGCTGACCGCGATTGTATCGGTCAAGCTTCCTGATCCCAAATTCTCGTCGCAGACCAAGGACAAGCTTGTGTCTTCAGAGGTCCGCCAGCCGCTCGAAAGCCTGATGGCCGACCGCATGAGCGAGTGGCTTGAGGAAAATCCAGGCCACGCCAAAACCGTCATCCAGAAAGTCATCGATGCCGCCGCCGCCCGCGAAGCGGCGCGCAAGGCGCGCGAAGCCAGCCGCAAAAGCGTGATGAGCGTTGCATCGCTTCCCGGCAAACTCGCCGATTGTCAGGAAAAAGACCCGGCCAAATCCGAGCTGTTCCTGGTCGAGGGCGATTCTGCAGGCGGCTCGGCCAAGCAAGGCCGCGACCGGCATTATCAGGCGATTTTGCCACTCAAGGGTAAGATCCTCAACGTCGAGCGTGCACGGTTCGACCGAATGCTGTCATCGAAGGAGGTCGGCACCCTCATCCAGGCGATGGGCACCGGCATCGGCCGCGAAGATTTCAACATCGAAAAGCTGCGCTACCACAAGATCGTCATCATGACCGACGCTGACGTCGACGGGTCGCACATTCGCACGTTGTTGCTCACCTTCTTTTACCGCCAGATGCCCGAGATTATCGAGAACGGTCATCTCTTCATTGCGCAGCCGCCTCTCTACAAGGTCGCCAAGGGCCGAAGTGAAATTTACGTCAAGGACGACAAGGCGCTCGACGACCATCTCGTCGATGTCGGTCTGAACGGTATCGTGCTTGAAGGCGCTGGCGGCCAGCGCGCCGGTGCCGACCTTGGCGCGCTCGTCGATCACGCGCGCCGTATGCGCAGCTTGATGGCGTTTGTTCCGCGCCGGTACGACCCGACCATAGTCGAGGCAATGGCGCTTACCGGCGCGCTCGACCCCGACGCTCAGGATCGCAATGCGGCTGTCGCCAAAGCCGCCGCCTGGATGGGCGAGCAGGATGTCGAGGGCAAATGGAGCGGCAGCGTCGCCGAAGACGGAGGCTATCATTTTGAGCGGCTGTGGCGCGGCGTTACCGATCACCACATCATCGATGCGGCCTTCCTAATGTCCGCCGAAGCCCGCAAGCTGCACAAGCTCGCCAGCGAGGAAAGCGCGAGTTACGAGACACCGGCACGGTTGGTGAAATCAAGCGCCGCAGTAGTCGAACCGGAAGCCGAGACCGACGTTGAAGATATCGAAGCCATCGGCGACCAGGCCAAGCGCGTCGTCGCTACTTCCGGCATCGGTAATAAAGGCGCCATCACGCGGCCCTCCGAATTGCTCGACGCGATATTGACCGCAGGCCGCAAGGGCCTCGCAATCTCGCGCTACAAGGGCCTGGGCGAGATGAACGCCGAGCAATTGTGGGAAACGACGCTCGATCCGAACCACCGCTCTTTATTGCGCGTCGAAATCGACCAGGCCGATCTAGCCGATGATATCTTCACCAAGCTGATGGGCGAAGTGGTTGAGCCGCGCCGTGATTTCATCGTCGAAAATGCGCTGAACGTGGCAAATCTCGACGTTTAGCATCGGTTTAACCCAATCCTGACGCATCGCGCCGATTGGCATATTGCGGCAATATGACAGGCGGCGCACGCAGAGCACATGGAGGGGTCCATGTACAAAATGAGTCGCTTGGCGATGTTAACGCTCGCCGCCGTGCCGGTGTTCGCGCAAGCGGGCGATAGCCGAAGCCCTGTGGGCGAGGGCATGGCGAGCTATTACAGCAATGAATTTGCCGGTGGCCGGACCGCAAGCGGCGAACGCTTCGATCCCGGGGCGATGACGGCCGCACACCGGACGCTGGCCTTTGGCAGCCATGTTGTGGTGACAAACCTCGCGACCGGGCAGGAAGTCGTCGTTCGGGTCAATGATCGCGGGCCATGGGGCAAAGGGCGGATCATCGACATATCCTACGCCGCAGCCAAACAGATCGGCATGCACCGCAGCGGCACCGCGCGGGTCAGACTGGAGCTGCTGGATTGAAGCCGGACTTCGTACGCGCAATTGTAACGTAAATAGGGATTTTCAATTTTACATTGGGGTTTAATACGAGGCGATGCGCCCTCTCCCATCAGCTACGCCCCAGCATATTGCCATCATCGGTGGGGGCTTTTCCGGTACCTTGCTGGCAATAAATCTGATCCGTCATAATGGACCGCGCGTGACCCTTATCGAGCATGGCCGAGCCGGGCGGGGCCTTGCTTATGCAACGCACAACGCCTCCCATCTGTTGAACGTTCGCGCGTCGAACATGAGCGCCTTCCCCGATCAATCCGATCATTTTTCAAAATGGTTCGAAAGGCATGGCGGCTCGGCCGACGGTTTTGCGTCCCGACAACTTTACGGCCGATATTTGCAGGAGCTGCTGGATTCTGAAGTCGATGCCCCGTCGAAAATAGAACTGGTCGCCGGGACCGCCGTCGGCTGCCATATAAACGTAAAGCACGTACGCGTAACGGTTGACCGAGCGCCGCCCGTGTCGGCTGACATGGCGATATTGGCCGTTGGCAATTTGCCGCCGCATCCGCCAGCCGGGCTGGACCCGGAGGCATTACAATCACGTTACCGAAGCGATCCGTGGAGTACAAACATCGCAGAGGGGTTATCGAATGCGGATCGTACATTACTAATCGGCACGGGCCTGACGGCGGTCGATGCCGCGTTGAGCCTGCGTGATAACGGTTTTTGTGGACAGATAGTCGCACTGTCCCGTCGCGGATTGCTGCCGCGTCCGCACGGGCCAAGTACCCCTTCGCTCCCCGAAATTCCACAGGGCGAAACGCGTTTTGCGCAGTTACTTGGATATGTAAGACAGCGGGCATTGGAAAATGGCTGGCGCGGCTCGGTCGATGAATTGCGGCCTGTAACGCAGCGCATCTGGCAACGGGCAGATGGCACCGAGCGTGCGCGGTTTCTGCGCCATTTGCGCCCCTGGTGGGACGTTCATCGGCACAGGCTTGCACCTGAAGTCGCCGCCAAGCTCGACATTATGCAAGCCGACGGGCAGCTACAGGTTCACGCAGGAACGCCCACGAGCTTTTCCGCTTGCGAAGGTGGGGTGCGGGTAATCTGGCGACCGAGGGGCAGTCCCATCTCGCTTGAACAAATTTTTGGCCGTGTCGTCAACTGCACCGGCCCCGGCGGCGACCTGACGCGGGCAAAGCAACCGTTGCTGGATCGGCTTCTTGCGGATGGCTTTATCCGTCCTGATCCGATGAAAATCGGCGTCGACGTCGATCTGCAATGCCGAACATTGGGTTCGGATGGCCAGGCTAACGAGCAATTGCTTGCCGTGGGACCGCTGACGCGCGGTACATTTTGGGAGATGACTGCGGTGCCGGACATCAGACGGCAGGTTTGGGACATCGCACGCCGTCTTTCCAACGCCCATTGGGTCGGCGGGAATTTGTAACCCGCGCGGCATTTACGATGTATTCAGCCGATTGCCGCGCGTTGCCAGGCGGGCAGGTGAAGTCCGGCCATATCTTCGACACGGCGCAGCTCGACCGAGAGCCCCAGTTCCGGATAGGCAACGCGCTGCCGCTTCGCATCGGCCTGCGCAACCGGCACGACCACCAGCCGCCGGTTGACCTTTTGCCGCCAGTTCATGCGGGCAGTGTTTTCCTGGCCGACATAGCAGCCCTTGGTGAACGAAACGCCGCCCAGCTCGTCGGCATTCGCCTCAAGCCACAAGGTCTGATCGCTGCCCAATTCGGCAACGCCTTCGGTAATGCCGAGCAACAGGCGATGGGCGCGGAACATCTCGCTGACATTTTCGTCGTCCGCACCGACACTTCCAAGCCAGCGCTTGCCGAGGTCGGCATGGCGCGGATCGCCGTGACCCTCCTTCGACCAAAACACGCCCATGTCGACGTCTATCACTACGGCGATTTTGCGCCGCAGCCGGTATAATGAAAGCCGTTTGACTAGTGCCTCGGCGTGTGCTCCTTCGCAATCTATCAACACATCATCACCATCGGCCCACAGAATGAAATCGAACAACGCCTTCCCCTGCGGGCCAAGCAAGCCTGCCCACAGCGGAAACTCCGCAGCCGTGTCCTGAGTCACCAGGCCTTGCAAAAATCCGCGCACATCTTCGCCGGCTTCGGTGGGCGAAAGGCGGACGACGGCACGGTCGAACAGGCGCGGATTTGGCATAGGTGACAGATAGGGTCCGCTTCGCCTAAAGGAAAGCCATGAGCGATATAATCACGATCCGCCGTCCCGACGACTGGCATGTTCACCTGCGCGATGACGTCCTGATGGCGGGCGTCGTGCCCTTTACGGCGCGGCAATTTGCCCGCGCGATTGTGATGCCCAACCTGTCCCCGCCAGTGACCCGCGTTGCAGCTTGCGCTGCCTATCGGGAGCGCATTTTGGCGGCAGTGCCGGAGGGCGTCGATTTTACGCCGCTGATGACCGCATATCTCACCGACGGCATCGACCCCGACGAAATCGCGCACGGATTCGACGAAGGCGTGTTCACGGCGGCCAAGCTCTATCCCGCGCACGCCACCACCGGCAGCGCATTCGGGGTGACCGATATCGCGCTTATCATGCCGGCGCTCGAACGGATGGCGGCCATCGGTATGCCGCTCCTCATCCATGGCGAGGTCACCGACCATGATGTCGATATTTTCGATCGCGAAGCCGTCTTTATCGATCGGATATTATCGCCGCTAATCCGCCATCTGCCAGAGTTGAAGGTGGTCTTTGAACATATCACGACGGCTGATGCAGTGGCATTTGTGGAAGGGAGCGGCCCAAACATCGCGGCGACGATTACCCCGCAGCATTTACATATCAACCGAAATGCCATGTTTGCGGGCGGCATTCGCCCGCATGCTTATTGCCTGCCTGTTGCCAAACGTGAAACGCACCGCCTGGCGCTGCGCAAGGCCGCAACTTCGGGCTCACCCAAATATTTTCTCGGCACCGACAGCGCACCCCACGCCAAATCCGCCAAGGAGAGCGCTTGCGGCTGCGCGGGCATTTTCAACGCGCCATATGCGCTTGAAAGCTACTTAACGGTGTTCGATGAAGAGAACGCAATTGACAGGTTTGAGGCATTTGCCTCGGAAAATGGTCCGCTTTTTTACGGGCTTCCGCTCAACGACGGCACGATAAGCCTGACGCGCACGCAAACACCCGTTCCCGAAACGCTCGATCTGGACGGGACAGCAATCGTCCCCTTTCATGCAGGCGGCGCACTCGGCTGGAAATTTTCGGGCTAGGCCCGGGCCGTGCGATAGGTCCGCAAGGCGTCGGCGCAAAATATGGCGATGCTGAACCAGATCAGGATGAAGCAGGCGAGCTTGGTCAGGCTCAGCGGCTCGCCGTAAACAAAAACGCCTATCAGAAACACAATCGACGGTGCCAGATATTGCACGAAGCCAAGGCTGGCATAGCTCATCCGGCGCGCTGCGGTTGCAAACAACAGCAGAGGTACCGCAGTCACGCCCCCCGCCAGAATCAGCAGGCTCGTGGTCGTTGCGTTGTCGCCAAAGCCTCCGCCGCCTTCACTTGCAAACCATAAAGCTGCAGCAAGCGACAATGGCGCGAGCAGGGTCGTTTCAATGGCGAGGCCCGGAACCGAGCCGACGGGCGTAATCTTGCGAATTAATCCGTAAAGTCCAAAACTGAAGGCAAGCGACACCGAAACCCAAAGGGTATCGAGCGCGTCACCGATCAGGATAGCGACGCCAATCGCGGCAACCGCGACAGCAACAAGTTGTAACGGGCGAAGCTTTTCATCCAGAAATATCCGCCCCAATAGGACATTGATCAACGGGTTCAGATAATAGCCAAGGCTGGCCGCCAGAATGTGATCGGTCGACACCGCCCAAATATAGATCAGCCAATTGATGGCAATCAGCGTCGCCGACGCGAACAGGTTTCGCAAATGCGCCTTGTGACGGAAGATTGCGCCGAACTCTGCGATCTGCGAGCGAAAATACATGATGACGAGCAACAGCGGGATCGACCATAAAATGCGCTGCGAAACCACTTCGACCGGCGGCACGTGCCTCAATAATTTGAAATAAACAGGTACGAAACCCCAGATGAGATAGGCGCCAATGGCGAATGGCAACCCGCTGGGCTGCGGCAAAGCTTCCTTGTCCATGAAACTATTGGCGATGCGCGAGGGCGGTCAAATTATGCCGCCGCCAATCCATAACCGCAAGGCGCAGATCGCCATGACCGCGAAGCAAAAATTTCGTCCCGAATTCTTCTCGGATGCAAAACCGAAAGCAGCGCCGACAGCCGCGATCAGGATAATCAGCCAGTTGAGCCAGCCAAGCAACGGAATGAAGCCCACAATCGCGAGTACGAGGGCAATGAGTCCGAACAAGAATGCAATAAGATTGGCCATGTATGAAGTCTAGGACTGCATGCTGTTGTTTCGCAAGCGAGAATTTGACTCCGTTTATCGTTACGGGGCCACGCCTCGTCCTTTCCTGAATGGCGCGTGCAACCCGAGTTCAGCTTGGGATGGTTACACCGCCGAAGGTTCAATCAGGAGAAAAATCATGCAGAAAACACTTCTCGCTCTGGCTGCCGCAACGCTTACTTTGCCAGCCGCCGGCTATGCCGCATCGTTTGAAGGCCGCTCGGATGGCGCCTATGCCGCACAAAGCAGCGACTATCTCAGCCGCCGTGATCGCGATTACAAACGTGGATATCGCGAAGGACGGCGTGACGAACGCGTCGGTCGCAACACCCGCGTGTGGCGCGGTGACGATGGCCGGGCCTATTGCCGCCGCAAGGATGGCACAACCGGTCTGTTAATTGGCGGAGCCGTTGGCGGCCTCGCGGGTAATGAGATTGCCGGCCGCGGTGACAAAACGCTTGGCACGATCCTCGGCGCGGCTGGTGGTGCGTTGCTTGGTCGCGAAATCGACCGTGGCGGGTCGCGTTGCCGTTAACATAATCCGGAATTGAGCCGGGTTTCCCCCTCTGCCCGGTTCATAACATTGCGGCGTCGTTCGAACGGAGCGACGCCGCTTTTTCTTGTGATGCGCACCGCCTGCTTCCATAAGCTGCCCACCTACGGAGAATGCGGACATGAGCAACGGACCTTTTCTTTTGACCGAGCGCCTTATCCTGCGTCCTCCGTCGGCGGAAGATTTCGATGGCTGGGCCGAATTCTGTGCCGACCCTGAAACCATGCATCATTTGGGCGGCGTCAAGGCGCGCGGCGAAGCCTGGCGGATGCTGTGTACAATGGTCGGCGCGTGGCACGTGCGGGGATACGCGATGTTTTCGATGATCTTGCGCGACACCGGGCAGTGGATCGGACGCACGGGGCCATGGATGCCCGAAGGTTGGCCAGGCACAGAGGTTGGCTGGGGCGTTGCGCGGCAATATGCCGGCAAGGGATTTGCCCTTGAAGCAGCGGTCGCCAGCATCGATTATGCGTTCGACGTGCTTGGCTGGCATAATGTGATTCACACTATTGACCCCGCCAATACCGCATCGATTGCGCTCGCCGAACGGCTGGGATCTTCTGACCAGGGTCCGACGCGCCTGCCCGACCCGTTCGAACATATCCCCGTCCACGCGTGGGGCCAGAGTAAATCCGAATGGGTCGCCCGGAAAGCG
Source organism: Sphingomonas paucimobilis (assembly GCA_943369235.1). GTDB lineage: Bacteria > Pseudomonadota > Alphaproteobacteria > Sphingomonadales > Sphingomonadaceae > Sphingorhabdus_B > Sphingorhabdus_B paucimobilis_A. Next base: position 22,013 of record CALRMO020000004.1, on the reverse strand, counting down.
GCCCAAAATTAATCAGATATCGCGGTCGCCGAACTGGACGAAATCGACCTCGCCGTCGGTCGCGCCGCAAATGAAACTTTCATCCTCGCCGTCCGACAGACCGCCTTCGACCCGCCAGCCGTCGCCATCGCGGGTGACCGAGCGGATTTCGTCAACGCGCCCGCCGTCGCGCGCTGCGGCTGCGGAGCAAGCCTCGACCGCACGGCCAACATCGTTGTTGCGCTCGTCGCGTGAGTTGCTGGACTCGTTTTCGGGATAACGCTCCGTCGGATAGCGATCTGCATTGCGATCCCGCTGACTGCCCTTACTCGCCGCATCAGCAACAATCGCGATGCCCGCCAATATTGCGATACCTGCCAAAATATCGCCACCGTCCACGCGGTCGCGATGACGGTAGCGGTGGCGCCCGCCCCAGCCATGATATTCCCCTGCGGTCTTCAGCACCGAATGCTCGCGCTCACGCGAAACTGCGGCCATTGCTGGCGTCACTGATGTCGCCAAAATCGCTGCCGTGCCAAGCGCAAGCGTACATTTCCGAAAATTTCCCATATCTGCCTCCCGTTTGCGGAGCATGAGCCCCGTTCCTTAACGCGTAAATGGTTCAGCCTGTCGCCAGACTGAACCATCCATGATTACTCCCTATCGCTCAGCGCCACTGGTCAAGGCCGCGATAATCGATGTCGACAACATGGCCCCGCTCGACATAGCAGGTGAAACGGCCTCGGTCGTAACCGCGATTATAGCCGTAACGGTCGCTGCCCCGTCCGCGCCAGCCGTCCTGCACGACCAGATTGCCCTTTACGCGATACCCGTACTGCGTGCGATCGATGTCGCGGATTTGCGTCACGTCGGCCCGGCTGTACCGGCTCGCCCAGTTCTCGACCTGATTTACGCAGCGGTTGATCGCGGCGCGGCTGCCGCCACCACGATTGGTGTTATAATCGTTATAGCCACTGCGACGGTAATCATAACCGTCATTGTAGCGGTCGTCATCGGCCGACGCGATTATTGCCGCGAGACCGCCCAGCACAACCGCGCCTGCGATGACTTCACCGGCGCTAATGCTATCGCGGTCGCGGTGGTGTCGTTCGTAACGCTGCGCCTGTGCAGGTGCAGCGACGGTTACCAAAGCTGCAGCAGCAGCCCCGGCGCCAAGCAAGCGTTTGGTCAGAAACTTCATCGTCTTTCTCCTCTGTGAAACCGAAGCTTTTCGGTGTCATGAGGAGTTTCTAAGCTGTTCGATTTGAGCAGAGGCTGAACTGACCTGTCAGCCGTCGTTCAGGAAAATGACGCCTTTGATGAACAATTATTCCGCTTTCAACTCCAGCCCCGTCCATCTTGCCAGAAACGCATAAATGTCCGAATATTCGTCGATAATCTTGTCGGTGGGTTTGCCCGACCCGTGGCCTGCACGGCTCTCGATCCGGATAATCTTTGGCTTGTCGCCAGTGTTGGCTGCCTGAAGCGCGCTGATATATTTGAAGCTGTGCCCCGGAACTACGCGGTCATCGGTATCGGCGGTTGAAACGATCACCGCCGGGTAGTTCACGCCTGATTTTATGTTGTGATAAGGCGAATAGCTCAGTTGCATTTTGAAATCGGCTTCCTTGCTCGGATAGCCATAATCATCTACCCAGTAGCGCCCCGCAGTAAATCGGTCGAAACGAACCATGTCCATCACGCCCACCGCTGCATGACCCGCCGCAAACAGGTCAGGGCGCTGGTTAAGCGATGCGCCGACCAGCAAACCGCCATTGGACCGGCCTTCAATGGCAAGCTTGCCTTTCGCGGTGTAGCCCTTGGCGATCAGATATTCGCCCGCAGCGGCAAAATCGTCGAACACATTCTGTTTGTTCTGCAATCGCCCCGCGTCGTGCCACGGCTTTCCATATTCGCCGCCGCCGCGCAGATTCGCCATCGCAAAGACCCCGCCCGACTGAAGCCAGGCCATACGCGTGGGTGAATAATTCGGTGTCGACGAAATGTTGAAGCCGCCATAGCCATAGAGCAAGGTCGGCGCGCCTTTCGACAAATCCAGGTCCTGTTTGTGCACAATGAACATCGGGATCTCGGTGCCGTCCTTCGATGGATAGAACACTTGCTTGATCGCATAATCGTCTGGGTTGAAACTTAGCTTGGGCTGCGCGAAAACGGTGCTCGCCCCGGTTTTGGAGTTGAAGCGATAGACCGCGCCGGGTTGGTTAAAGCTTGAAAAGCCATAGAAGGTTTCAGGATCGCCGGGCGTTCCTGAAAACCCGCTTGCGGTGCCAATGCTATTGAGGCTGATCTCCTTTACCGGCCGGCCGGCAAGGTCGGTCATCAGCGCCATCGACGCCGCGTCCTTCATGTAGGACAGGACCAACCGGTCGCCGACGATCTGCGCACGGGACAGTGTTTCGGCGCGTTCGGGAACGACATCGGTGAATACCGGCGTCTTTGCCGACACATCGACCGAAATGACCTTCAACTTGGCAGCATCCTTGTTAGTCACAAAATAGAGCCGGTTTCCAATGCCCTCGATCAACTGCCAGTCGTTTTCGAGCTTGTCGATTAGCGCCCTCGCCTGCCATGTCGGCTGCTTGCCGGCGGGCATGATATGCACGGCATATTTTTCGTCAGTCCCCGACGATGTCGTGATAACGACCCATTTGCCGTCATGCGTTACCTGGGCGCTATGGCCGTATTCGGGCTTCTCCGGCGTCGCGTAAATCGCCTTATCCTCGGACTGCGGCGTGCCGATTTTGTGGAAATATACCGTCTGATTGTAGTTCAGCTGCTGAAAGGCTGCTCCCTCTTTGGGTTCTGCAAAGCGGGAATAGAGAAACCCCTCATTGCCCAGCCAGCTGATGTTGGTGAATTTCGCCCATTTGATTTCGTCGTCGAGTACTGCGCCCGTTGTCGTATCGATGACCCTGATCGTGCGCCAGTCCGACCCACCGTCCTGAATTGCATAAGCCAGCAACGTGCCATTTTTTGATGGAACCCAGCTGTCGAGAGCGGTCGCGCCATCCTTTGCCCAACTGTTTGGATCGATCAGCACTCGATCCTTTCCGCCAAGGCCCTTGCGCACATAAAGCACCGACTGGTTTTGCAAGCCGTCATTCTTGGTAAAGAAGTAATAGCCGCCTGCCTTTTCGGGCAGGCCAAAGCGTTCATAGTCGAACAGCTTCTTCATCCGCGCGGCGAGCACATCCTTGCCGGGGAGCGTTTCCAGATACGTATCGGTAACCGCGTTTTGCGATTTTACCCAGCCGGCTACGGCGGGGTTGACGCGGACATCATCCTCAAGCCAGCGATACGGGTCGGCAACTTTCACGCCAAATTGCTCTTCAACGACATCGACCCTTTTGGTCTGTGGGTATTTCAGGACCGTATAGCTGTCCGCAGCCGTCACCGCCGCATCGTCGGCCATCGTCGCGCCCGGTATCGATATCATCATAGCTGCCACCCCAAGCAAACGCGCCTTACCCATAATTTCATCCCCAGTTCTCGAATATCATTGGAAACGTCTAAAGAGTCGGCGGTGAATAGCCAACAAATCTGTCAGGTTCGCAAGATAATGTCGCGCGTTTGTCGAAAATTCAGCTGGCTTCCATTTGTCTTTTGGCGACGAGCATCGCCGTGGCCACGCACGCAGCGAACAGCATACCCTCAATCCCTCCACTCACGATCTGGCTGATTTGGCCAAAGCCACTCTTGCCGAAGACTGCGCCGATCTGATCGAGCCGCAATCGCGATTGCGGGAACACGCCTGCCAGTTGCTCGAGGCTGCCGCCCAGCAACTTGCCGCCCAGCGCCGGGATCGCCATTCCGACGCCAAGCCCGGTCAGCGCGGTGGGCCAAATGCTTATGCTGCTTTTTTGATCCGCCCACGATACGCCCAGTCCAACAGCTGCGCCCAATGCCGCACCTTCCAACGCGCCTGTGATATTGCCAGGCGACTGCCCAAGCAGCAGGTTGAAGGCATCAAGACCGAGAAGTTTTACAACGCCGCCAACGGCCATGCCGCCAAGCGTGCCACCGCCGACTGTCCACCGCCAGCCGCCGCGCGTCAGGCCCGCAGCTATGCCGAAGCTTACGCCTGCCGAACCGATGAGCGCGATCAGGACCGTCAGCGAGGTCAACACCAGGACGATTGAGCCCGCGCCCATGCCAGGCTCCAAGGGCTGGGTCGCCCCCGCAAACCCATAGAAAGCCCCGCCAAGCAGCCCGGCAATCCCGCCACCGACTACGCCGGCGCCGCCCAACAAGAGAAATTGCCTCCAGCTAAATGTAGGACGGAGGGGAGCGGTTGCCGAAGAGTTGTTCCGCTCGCTTTGGTTCAGTGCCGCGATGAACCGGTAGCCATGCTTGGGGACGGTTTCAATGAACCTCGGTCGCGATGCATCATCGCCAAGAGCGCGCCGCAATGCCTTGATACATTGGGTGAGCGCTTCGTCGGTCACCGGCACGCCCCTCCAGACCTCATCCATGAAGCGAACCTTGGACACCAAAGCCCCGGGATCCCCGGCCAGGAGCACCAATGCGTCGAGATAACGCGCGCTAATTTCGATAGGCACGCCATCGCGCAGCAATATCCGGTTCGGTGCATCAAGCACAAAACGGTCGAAGGCGATGCTAGCTTTTGTCATTTTTCACCAATTGCTCACGGGCCCCTCATGCCACTCACCCCAAGACATGACAGCTATTTGCCTCCAAAAACAGCCAAGGGCAATGAAATGACAAACACAACACACATAACCACACCGCGCAAAAACATTTGGCGGATTATCGGCTGGGGCGGGGCGATTGCGCTCATCCTTACGCCGCTCGTTGCGATGCAGTTTACGCGTGAGGTCAATTGGGACGAAACCGACTTCATCGTGGCGGCCATTATATTCGGCATCGTGGGCGGCCTAATCGAGCTTGCCGTCCGGCTCTCCTCGAACTGGTATTTCCGCCTTGGTGCAATGTTTGCGGTGCTGGCGGGCTTTATGGTTGTGTGGTCCAACCTCGCAGTGGGGATGATCGGGAACGAGGATAATCCGGTCAATTTGTGGTTCGGGGTTGTGCTACTAATCGCTATTGGTGGCGCGGTCCTATCGCGCTTCCGCAAAGCCAATATGGCCATTGTAACGCTGGCTGCAGGACTGGTTCAAGCCGCGATTGGTATGTTTGTGGGCGTCCTCGGCAGCGACATGCGCGGCGGTATCTTTACCATAATCCTCTCGTGCGCCTGGCTGATATCGAGCGCGCTGTTCCAGACGGCCAACCGGTCGCGCTGAACACAAACAAAAAGGGCGGCACCTTCCGGTACCGCCCTTTTGCAATCTTATGATGAGGCGCCGATCAGGCAGCTTCGTCCATGTCGTCCATGTCAACTGGACCTGAATCCTGGCCCTTGGCCGAAACATCGCGATCTACGAGTTCGATGACGCCCATCGGAGCGGCATCGGATCCACGGAACCCGGCCTTGATAACGCGCGTGTAACCGCCGTCACGGCCGGCATAGCGCGTTGCCAATTCGTCGAACAGTTTAACCAACTGCGTATCGTCCATCAAACGGCTCATCGCAAGGCGGCGGTTGGACAGGCCACCCTTTTTCGCCAGCGTGATCAGCTTTTCGACATACGGGCGCAATTCGCGGGCCTTGGGCAAGGTGGTCTTGATCTGCTCATGCTTGATGAGCGACGCCGCCATGTTGCGCAGCATAGCATTGCGATGCGCGGTTGGGCGTTGAAGCTTACGGTGGCCAACTTTATGGCGCATAAATATTTCCTTCGTTCGTAGGGGGCCCGTATAAGGTAGCCCGATCCCGGCCCGCTTGAGGGGGAGCCTTTGCCCTTTTTCTCCTCTCTCCTTCAGGGGAGAGGAGCGAGACTTTGGTCTGCAAAGCAGGCCTTAGTCGCAGCGGAGAGGGGAGCCCCTCTCCAAGTCCGGCTAGGCAACCAGTTGCCAAGCCTACCTATCCTCTCCCCTTCAGGGGAGAGGGGATTCTTTGCTTAACCAAGCAATTCCTGTTCAAGCTTCTTGGCCATTTCTTCGATATTTTCCGGCGGCCAGCCCGGAATATCCATGCCGAGGCGTAGACCCATGGACGACAGCACTTCCTTGATTTCGTTCAAGGACTTGCGGCCGAAGTTCGGGGTGCGCAGCATTTCGGCTTCGCTCTTTTGTACGAGGTCGCCGATGTAGATGATGTTGTCGTTCTTCAGGCAGTTTGCGCTGCGGACCGACAGTTCGAGTTCGTCGACCTTCTTGAGAAGATAACGGTTGAGCTGGTTCGCATCCGATTCTTCCGACGACGCCGAAGGCGCGGCCATGCCGATCATTGGCGAAGATGCGGCCATCGAATCTTCGAAGTGGACGAATACTTGCAACTGGTCCTGAAGGATTCGTGCGGCATAAGCCACGGCGTCTTCGGGGGTCACGGTTCCGTCGGTTTCGATGGTCAGGCTCAGCTTATCGTAATCGAGTTCCTGACCGATACGTGCATTATCGACCTTGTAGGCAACCTGGCGAACCGGGCTGTAGAGGCTATCCACAGGAATCAAACCAATCGGCGCATCAGCCGGACGGTTGGCCACGGCGGGGACATAGCCCTTGCCGCTGTCGGCGGTGATTTCCATGTTGAAGCTGGCGCCGTCATCGAGATGGCAAATGACGAGATCAGGGTTCATAACCTGAATATCGCCCGATACCGCGATATCGCCAGCCTTGACGGTGGCAGGGCCCGTCGCCGAAAGCTGCATGCGCTTTGGACCCTCGCCTTCCATTTTCAAGGCAACCTGTTTGATGTTCAGCACGATGTCGGTCACATCTTCGCGAACGCCGGCAAGCGACGAGAATTCGTGCAACACATTTTCGATCTTAATCGAAGTGATCGCTGCGCCCTGCAGCGACGAAAGCAAAACGCGACGCAACGCGTTGCCCAATGTCAGGCCAAAACCGCGCTCAAGTGGCTCGGCAACGAAGGTCGCCTTACGCTTGGCATCGCTGCCCGACTTGAGCTCGAGGGCGTTGGGCTTTTTTAGTTCCTGCCAGTTCTTGATATTGACGGACATGGACTTCCCCTTGGGTGTTGGGCCTGAACGGGTTTTGGTGCACCGTCCGGTCAGACCGATTGAAACTTTTCAAGGGACCGCCTCCGGCTGGAGACCGCCCCTGGTCGAAAGCGGGAACGACTGCCGGGGCAGCCCGTTCCCGACGAAATTAGACGCGGCGACGTTTCGAAGGACGAACGCCATTATGCGGGATCGAGGTCACATCGCGGATCGAGGTGATCGTGAAGCCCACTGCCTGCAAGGCCCGAAGTGCAGACTCGCGGCCTGAACCAGGCCCCTTGACTTCGACTTCAAGCGTACGGACGCCATGTTCGGCCGCCTTCTTGCCAGCGTCTTCAGCTGCGACCTGGGCTGCATAAGGGGTCGATTTACGCGATCCCTTAAAGCCCATCGTGCCCGCCGACGACCAGCTGATCGCGTTGCCCTGGGCATCGGTGATCGTGATCATCGTGTTGTTGAAGCTGGCGTTGACATGGGCAACACCTGCCGAAATATTCTTGCGCTCCCGCTTTTTAATGCGCTGTGGTTCGCGTGCCATAATGAATTATCCTGTCTGAAATCTGCGAAAAGAAATGCGGCCTAAGCCAGCTTGTTATTTCTTTTTACCGGCAATCGCCTTGGACTTGCCCTTGCGGGTGCGCGCATTGGTATGAGTGCGCTGTCCACGAACCGGAAGACCCTTGCGATGACGCAGACCGCGATAGCAGGCCAGGTCCATAAGGCGCTTGATGTTCATTGACGTGTTGCGGCGAAGGTCACCTTCAACGGTATAACCCGCATCGATGGTTTCGCGGATTTGCAGGACTTCGGCATCCGACAGGTCTTGCACGCGGCGGCTATGATCAATTCCCAATTTGTCCGCGATTTCGAGCGCCTTGGTGCGACCGATTCCGTGAATATAGGTAAGCGCAATGATCACGCGCTTGTTGGTTGGAATGTTAACTCCGGCAATACGTGCCAATTTATTTACTCCTGCTCCACAGGTGCCCCTAAGGACGAACCCTATCTCAACGCTGATGATGTCCCGAAACGCACAAAACCAGCGGACGCGATAAAGCGCTGCTGGCTGTACCAGATGTTCGGAATGAAAGCACTTTAGGGTGAGTCGCGGTTTCTGTCAAGCGTAGCGGAGGCTCAACCCTTGCCCTTGGTGCGGGTTTTGCCGTTCGCGGCATTCTCTTCGATAAATTCGATAATCTTGCCTGCAATGTCCTTGCCGCTCGCTTTTTCGATGCCTTCCAGACCGGGAGAGCTGTTCACCTCCATGATCACCGGGCCGTGGTTCGAACGCAGCATGTCGACGCCGGCAACGTTCAGTCCCATAACACGAGCGGCGCGAACTGCCGTAGAGCGCTCTTCAGGGGTAATCTTGATCGGTTCTGCCGATCCGCCGCGGTGCAGGTTGGACCGAAAGTCTCCCTCTGCCCCTTTACGCTGCATCGCGGCAATTACCTTGTTGCCGATCACCAGGCAGCGAATGTCAGTGGCGTTGGCCTCCTTGATGAATTCCTGGACGAGGATGTTCACATTTGCGCCGCGAAACGCCTCAATCACCGACCGCGCCGATTTTTCGGTTTCGCCAAGCACCACGCCGATTCCCTGCGTGCCTTCCAGAAGCTTGATGACAACCGGCGCGCCGCCGACCATCTTGATGACTTCATCGGTCTGGCGCGGGTCGTGGGCAAAGGCCGTGACGGGCAGGCCAAGACCCTTTTTCGCCAACAGTTGAAGCGAACGAAGCTTGTCGCGCGAGCGTCCGATGGCGACGCTTTCGTTCAGCGACCACACGTTCATCATCTCGAACTGGCGCAATACCGCCAGCCCGTAAAATGTTACCGAAGCCCCGATGCGCGGAATGACCGCGTCGTAGCGGCCCAGTTTCTCGCCCTGATAATAAGCTTCGGGGCGGTGCGACGTAATGTTCATCGTCACCCGCAAGGTGTTCAGCACTTCAATCTCGTGGCCGCGCGCTTGTGCTGCTTCCACCAGCCTTTGGTGGGAGTAGAGGTTGGCATTTCGCGCCAACATTGCAATTCTCATTGTTACTTTTCCTTTTGCGCCGGCTTGCCAAGCACCCATTGCCGTCCGCTGTTAACCAGAAAGCCGCGCCTTAGTGCCCTTCGCCCGATAAGCAAGGGAAAGGCCATTGACCGCCGGTTTGCCAGGGTAAGCTGCCCGTTCCAGCACAGCGTACCAAAGCAAAATTGCGCCGGGATGACATAGCGTTCTTGCGCCTCGCCATTGGAACTCCGCACAATCCGCCGGTCGAGCACCGGGGCTTCGTAACGCTTAGGCTTCTCGCCTGCGTTCAATCGAAACCAGAATTCGACGCACGCCTTGCCATTTCGGTCGACGGCCTTGATCCGGGTCGCGTGGATCGACGATGTCGCGGCGCCTGTGTCCATCTTGGCGTGAACCCCGGTGAGGCCGAGACTTGGAATGTCGACCATTTCGCACCAGCCAATTTCAACCTTGCTGGCGCTCCGCTGTTTTTGTGCCCCCCCTGACACCGGCTATTCGGGATCCGCAGCAGAATTTTCAGGGAGCGCAACGTCGTCCGTCTTGGCATCCTTCAGGGCGTCCACATCAAGCGAAAAGCCATCGGTCTTTGCCTCCCCGGCGCCCGCCCGCGCGAACGGCTCAAGCATATTCTTGAACTGCTCGCCCAGCACATTGTCTACGGCGGGGGCGATTTCAGCGACCTTGTATCGCATGTAGCCGCCGACGACGTAAGAGAAGCTGACCTTGGTAATTGCCGGGTCTTTCGCGGGCTCCATCGCGACAGTCAGCGTCCCGATTACAGCCTCTGACTGCAACGGCCCGAGGGCACCTTGCATCCGAAGCACTTTGCCGGGCTGCGCAAAAATCACGCGCATATGTTCGACACTGCCGACGGTCTTCAACTTGCCGTCGGCACCCTTTTCCTGAAACAGCTCGCAAAAACAGCCATTGGCCTGCGCATCAATGTAAAAGCCGTCGGACGATCCCGACCAGCTATGCGCCTTGTTCCACCAGTTTTTGGGCGCAAGCAGCCGCTTCCATATTTCGTCCGGCGTTGCCGAAACCGACGCGATGTGGACGATGTTAAAACCATTGTCCGACGTCGCCTTCACTTCGGCAAACGCAGGCGAAGCAGTTGCAGCGGACGCTGCCGCAGTGAACATAAGATATTTCATGGACGGGGTTCTAACAACCCCTTACGCCCCCGTCACGCTGAACTTGATTTCGGCCGACGTCGATCCGGAAGGCTAGCCCAATATCGCCTCTATAGCGTTGGTCACTTCGCCAATCGCTTCCATCCCGTCTACCCGGCTGACCAACCTACGCGCGTCGTAGAGTGGCAGGATTGGTTCTGTCTTGGCGCGATACTCGGCCATGCGGGTGCGCACGGTTTCCTCATTGTCGTCGGGGCGACGCTTGAATTCATGCGCGCCGCATTTGTCGCAGGTGCCTTCAACCTTTGGCTGCTTGAAGCTGTCGTGATAGCCTTCACCGCAATTGGCACATGTATAGCGGCCGACAATGCGTTCAACCAACGCGTCTTCGTCGACGACGAGTTCAATGACACGGTTGAGCGCACGGTTGCGCGAGGATAACAGACCATCCAGCAATGCGACTTGCGGGGCGGTGCGTGGATAACCATCGAAGATAAGACCTTTGTCGGCCGGAATAGCGTTCATATGCTCGCCGAGAATTTCAGCCATCAATTCGTCTGGAAACAGCTTGCCCGCCTTCATGATTTCGTCGGCCATCTTGCCAACCTGTGTTCCGGCCTTCACCGCAGCGCGCAGTATATCTCCCGTCGACAGCTGGACCATGCCATATTTTTCAACGAGGAAAGCGGCCTGCGTGCCCTTGCCCGCGCCCGGAGGCCCCAAAAGGATGATATTCATGGAAACGCTTCCCCTACCGTTTCTGGCCTTGTTCCGGTCCGATGGCGCGCCGGTTAACGGGCGCGTCCACCCTTCAGCTTCGCTTTTTTCAGCAAGTCGCCATATTGATGCGCGAGCAAATGACTCTGGATTTGCGAAATCGTATCGATTGTCACGTTGACCAGAATCAGCAGGCTGGTACCGCCAACCGCGAACACACTTTGCAAGCCGGTCGCGCCGAGGACGTAGTCCGGCAACAGGCAGACCAGCGCAAGATAAGCAGCGCCCAATACGGTGATGCGGGTCAGCACGAAATCGAGATAGGTCTCGGTATTCTTGCCCGGGCGGATACCGGGAATGAAGCCACCGGCTTTTTTCAGATTCTCCGATGTTTCTTCGGGGTTGAAGACCACCGCCGTGTAGAAGAAGCAGAAGAAGACAATGCCAAGACCATAGAGCAGCAGATAGACAGGCTGGCCGTGTTGAAGATACTGGTTCAGCGAAATCACAAAATCGCCCATTGTGCTTTCGCCGGTCACCTTGTTGCCCGCAAGCTGCGTAACAGTCAGCGGCAACAGCAGCAGCGACGAGGCAAAGATTGGCGGGATGACACCAGCGGTGTTGATCTTGAGCGGCAAGTGGCTGCGATCTGCCTGCATCATGCCATTTTGAGTCGCGCGCTTCGGATACTGGATGAGCACCCGACGCTGGCCGCGCTCCATGAAGCAGATGATCAGTGTCAGGCCGACAAACATCCCGATAAAGCCGATGATGAGGAAACCGCTGATCGACCCGGTACGCGCGCCTTCAAGCAGGTTCACCACCAGACGCGGCAGTTGGGCGACGATACCCGCCATGATGATGAGCGAGATACCATTGCCGATACCCCGCGAGGTGATCTGTTCGCCAAGCCACATCAGGAACATCGTACCGCCGACAAGGCTGATCGTAGCGACTATGCGGAACATCAGCCCAGGCTCGACCACGGCGCCGATGCCGTTGGCCGCGGCAAGACTCTCAAGCCCTGCGGCGAGGAAATAGCCTTGCAACGCCGTCAGGAAAACCGTGCCATAGCGCGTATACTGGTTCAGCTTCTTGCGCCCGCTCTCGCCCTCTTTTTTGATCGCGGCGAGCGTCGGCGACAGCGACGCGGCCAACTGCACGACGATCGACGCGGTGATGTAGGGCATGACGCCAAGCGCAATGAGGCTCATGCGCTCAAGCGAACCGCCCGAAAATGTGTTGAAAATGTCAAGAACGCCGCCGCTGGCATTATTCGCATAGAGCAATGCCTGAGCGATGGGATCGACGCCGGGCAAAGGCACAAAGCTCAGCATTCGAAAAACGATGAGTGCGCCTATGGTGAACCAGATGCGGTTCTTAAGCTCTGTTGCCTGCCCGAACTTCGATAGATTGAGGTTCGAGGCCATTTGGTCGGCCCGAGATGCCATGATGTACTTTCCTTAGTTCCGGATCAAAACCGCACCGCAAAATATGCGAACTGCAGCTTAACCCCAAAATCTGCCTGACACTCGCCGGTACCCCCCAGAAATGTCAAACCCCGCCAGCCCATATCGGGAAGCGGGGCTGGCATGACAAGAGCGAACTATCTGCCGCCTGTCTTATTTCTTGGCTGCCGCATCTTTAGCGGCATTCTTGACCGACGATTTTTTCGCCGCTGCCTTCTCTGCGGAGCTCACCTTGACGATGACCTCGACAGTTCCGCCCGCCTTTTCAACAGCTTCGACAGCGGCCTTCGAGGCACCGGCGACCACAAGATTGATTTTCGACGTCAGCTCACCCTTGGCAAGCAGGCGAACGCCGTCCTTGCCGCCGCGTGCAAGACCAGCGGATTTCAATGCGGCATGGTCGACAATATTCTTGATGTCGATTTTCTTCGCATCGATGAATTTCTGGATCATGCCCAGATTCACTTCGGCGTGATCCTTGGCAAAAATATTATTGAAGCCGCGCTTCGGGATCCGCATGTGAAGTGGCATCTGGCCACCTTCAAAGCCGTTGATCGAAACACCCGATCGGCTGGTCTGGCCCTTTTGGCCGCGGCCAGAGGTCTTGCCCTTGCCCGAACCGATACCACGGCCAACGCGCATACGGCGATGGCGGGCGCCTTCATTGTCTTTAATGTCATTCAATTTCATGTCGTGCACTCGCTTTCGCTTTAATTCGCGCTGGCCCCAGCGGATGCTGGAACCTTATACGTTATTAGTCCTGAATCTGGACCATGTGCCGAACTGTCTGGATCATTCCACGCACTTCGGGGGTATCTTCGATTTCGACAACGCGATTCATCTTGTTTAGCCCAAGGCCAATCAAGGTTACGCGCTGCGACGCGGGACGGCGGATCGGCGAACCGGTCTGCTTGAGTTTAATCGTTTTTGTTTCGGACTGGGCCATCTCGATTACTCCGCAATTGCTTCGGCGTCGGCTTCAGCAGTCTTGCTGCCGCCACGACCCAGAAGATCGACGATTTTCTTGCCGCGACGCTGCGCTACCGACTTCGGGCTGGTCTGCTCAGACAAAGCCGCGAACGTGGCGCGCACCATGTTGTAGGGGTTCGACGAGCCGACCGACTTGGTCACAACGTCGGCAACGCCAAGCGATTCAAAGACAGCGCGCATCGGACCACCGGCGATGATGCCGGTACCGGCTGGTGCCGAACGAACGGTTACCTTGCCTGCGCCGAAATGGCCCTTGCCGTCATGATGCAGCGTGCGGCCGTCTTTCAGCGCAACGCGGATCATCGATTTCTTGGCTGCGGCGGTTGCCTTGTTGATCGCTTCCGGAACTTCGCGTGCCTTGCCATGACCGAAGCCGACGCGGCCCTGGCCATCGCCAACAACGACCAACGCAGCAAAACCGAAGCGTTTACCGCCTTTGACGGTTTTCGAAACGCGGTTGATGTGCACGAGCTTTTCGATCGTGCCATCATCTTCTTCCGGAGCCGGACGACCGCCATCACGACGACCACGATTGCCACCGCCACGGTTGTCACCGCCGCCACCGCCACGATTACCGCCACCGCGTGCGCCACGTGGACCACGGCCTTCGGATGCGGGTGCGGTTACCGGCGACGTCTCGGTCGAAGCGCCATCGGTGATAGGGCCGGCTACTGGTGTGTTTTCATCAGCCATCATCAGAACTCCAATCCGCCTTCGCGCGCCGCTTCGGCAAGCGCCTTGACGCGACCGTGGAACAGAAATCCGCCACGATCAAAAACCACGCTGGATATGCCAGCTTTCTTGGCTGCTTCCGCAACCCGCTTGCCGACTTCGGCGGCAGCTTCGCTTGTCGAACCGTTCTTCGCTTTCACATCCTTGTCGAGCGTCGAAGCTGACGCAAGGGTTGCACCCTTCGAATCGTCAATGATTTGCGCGTAGATATGACGGCCAGTACGGTGCACCGACAGGCGCGGACGACCGGCAACCTGAGCCCGCAACTTCGAACGGACGCGTTGGCGCCGCTTTGCAAAAAGAGATAGGTTCGCCATGGCTTACTTCTTCTTTCCTTCTTTGCGGAAGATATACTCGCCGCGATATTTGATACCTTTGCCCTTGTAAGGCTCCGGCTTTCTCCAACGGCGGATTTCGGCAGCAACCTGCCCGACCTTCTGCTTGTCGATTCCCGAAATTTCCACCGTGGTGTTATCGGGCGTTTTGATATCGATGCCCTCGGGGATCGCGAAATCGACGTCGTGGCTATATCCAAGCTGCAATTTCAGGTTTTTGCCCTGAACATTTGCACGATAGCCAACGCCAGTGATTTCCAGAACCTTGGTGAACCCTTCGGTCACTCCAGTGACCAGGTTCTGCACCAAAGTACGCTGCATTCCCCAGAACGCACGAGCAGCCTTGCTGTCGTTTGCAGGGCGAACCGACAGGCCGTCGTCCTGCATTTCATACGAAATGAGGTCGCTCATAGGCATCTTCAATTCGCCCTTCGGCCCTTTGACCGACAATGTGCCTTCGCCCATGCTGGCGGTTACGCCCGCCGGGATCGGAACAGATTTCTTACCAATGCGGCTCATCAGAATACCTCCGCCAGAATTTCGCCGCCGACATTCTGCGCGCGCGCTTCGGCGTCGGACAGAACGCCCTTAGGCGTCGAAACGATGGTGATACCAAGGCCGTTACGGATAACCGGCAGTTCTTGCGAACCCGAATATACGCGGCGACCCGGCTTTGAAACGCGGGCAACATGCTGGATCGCAGGCGCGCCTTCGAAATATTTCAGTTCGATGCGGATGCCCTTGTGCTTGCCAAGTTCTTCTTCGCTATAGCCGCGAATATAACCTTCGCGCTGAAGCACGTCGAGAACGCGGGTGCGCAAACCCGAAGCCGGCGAGACTACAGAGTCTTTCTTCGCCCGCTGGCCGTTGCGGATGCGGGTGAGCATATCACCCAAAGGATCGGTCATTGCCATCTTGTCTGTCCTTACCAGCTTGACTTCGTAACGCCTGGAATCATGCCCTTGTTGGCAAGATTGCGCAGTTCGATACGGTTAAGCTTGAATTTACGGTACACGCCGCGTGGACGTCCGGTCGTTTCGCAACGGTTACGAACGCGGTTCGGGTTGCCGTTGCGGGGGATTTCAGCCATTTTCAGGCGAGCAATCAAACGTTCGCTATCGTCAAGCGACTGGTCCTTGGCCATCGCCTTCAGTTTCGCATAGCGACCGGCGAACTTCTTCACCAGCTTCTTGCGACGCTCGTTCTTATTAATGGAGCTCAGTTTAGCCATTATGCAGCCGCCTTTTCTTCAGTCTCTTCAACAGGGAATGGGAAGCCGAACAGCTTAAGCAGTTCGCGCGCTTCGTCGTCCGTGTTTGCCGAAGTCGTTACGATCACATCCATGCCGCGAACGGTATCGATCTGGTCGTAGCTGATTTCAGGGAAAATAATCTGTTCTTTGAGGCCCATCGCAAAATTGCCACGGCCGTCGAAGCTCTTTGGATTCAGGCCGCGGAAATCGCGAATGCGGGGCATTGCGATGGTCACCAGACGGTCGAGGAATTCGTACATCTGGGCGCCGCGCAGCGTGACCTTGACGCCGATCGGCATCCCTTCACGTAGCTTGAAGCCAGCGATCGATTTCTTCGCTTTGGTGATCACTGGCTTTTGACCGGCAATCAGTTCCATTTCGGCAAGAGCGGTCGTGACCTTCTTCTTGTCTTGCGAACCTTCGCCCACACCCATGTTGAGCGTGATCTTCTCGATTTTCGGCACGGCGAAGCGGTTGGTGTAACCGAACTTTTCGGTCAGACCCTTGACGACGGCGTCGTCATATTTCTGCTTCATGCGCGGAGTGTATTTGGAATCAGCCACTGATCGTCTCCCCGGACTTCACGGCCACGCGAACCCTCTTGCCGTCCTTGGTTTCAACGCGAACGCGCGTTGCTTTGCCTGTTTTAGGGTCGGCCAATGCAACATTCGAAATGTGCAGCGGCGCTTCAAAGCGGTCGAGACCACCCTGAGGGTTGGCCTGCGAAGCTTTGCGGTGACGCACGGCAACATTGACGCCGGAAACGACGACCTTGCTGTCCTTTGGCATCACGGCGGTAACTTCCCCCGACTTGCCCTTGTCCTTACCGGCGAGCACGACGACCGTGTCGCCCTTTTTGATTTTTGCGAGAGCCATGTTTATAGCACCTCCGGTGCCAAGCTGATGATTTTCATATGGTTCTTGGCGCGGAGCTCGCGAACAACCGGTCCGAAAATACGGGTGCCAATCGGCTCCTTGTTGTTACCGATAAGCACGGCAGCGTTGGAGTCGAAACGGATGACCGAGCCATCGGCACGGCGAATGTCCTTGCGGGTGCGAACGATGACGGCCTTGTGCACGTCGCCCTTCTTCACTTTGCCGCGGGGAGCTGCTTCCTTGATCGACACCACGATGATGTCGCCAACGCCGGCTACGCGACGCTTGGAACCGCCAAGCACCTTGATGCACTGGACGCGCTTTGCACCGCTATTGTCCGCAACATCGAGATTTGATTGCATTTGAATCATGGAATCAAGCCTCCGTTGTTTCTGTAGCTACCGGAGCAGCTGCATCAGCGACCAACCGCCAGGTTTTGTTCTTCGAAATCGGCGCGCACTCTTCGATGCGGACGACTTGCCCTTCCTTGACGACATTGTTTTCGTCATGGGCGTGATATTTCTTCGTGCGACGGATGATCTTGCCGTAAAGCGGATGCTTCACTTTGCGCTCGACCAGAACGACAATCGTCTTGTCATTCTTGTCGGAGACCACGGTCCCGGTGAGGATACGTTTTGGCATAGTCTGTTCCTTACGCCGTTGCTTTTGCAGCAGCGGCTTGACGCTCGCCTTGCAGGGTTTTGATGCGGGCAATGTCGCGACGCACTTCACGAACGCGTGCCGGCTTTTCCATCTGGCCAGTGGCCGATTGAAAACGCAGGTTGAACGCTTCGCGCTTCAGTTCACCGAGTTGAACGGCGAGCTGGTCGTCGGTTTTAACGCGCAGATCTTCAGTCTTGCTCATGTTATGATGCTCCCAAATGCGACGTGTCGCCGAGACGCGCCACGACCTTGGTCTTGATTGGCAGTTTCATCGCAGCGCGCTGGAAAGCGACAGCAGCGATTGGGCCTGGAACGCCATCGAGTTCGAACATGATGCGGCCTGGCTTAACCTTGGCTGCCCAATATTCGATCGAACCCTTGCCCTTACCCTGACGGACTTCGGCAGGCTTCTTCGTGACCGGCACGTCCGGGAAGATGCGGATCCACAAACGTCCCTGACGCTTGATATGGCGCGTAATCGCACGACGAGCCGCTTCGATCTGGCGCGCAGTGATACGCTCGGGTTCCAACGCCTTCAGGCCGTAAGAACCGAAATTCAGGTCGGAACCGCCCTTGGCTTCGCCCTTGATGCGTCCCTTGAACTGCTTGCGGAACTTGGTTTTCTTTGGTTGCAACATGTTGTGTTCCTAACCTCTAGCGGCGGTCGGACTGCGGACGGACGCCGGAAGTCTGCGCTTCCATCATCAGCCGGTCGGTTGCCATCGGGTCGTGACCCAGGATTTCGCCTTTGAAGATCCAGCATTTGATGCCGATGATACCATAAGCGGTGAGCGCTTCGGCTTCGGCATAGTCAATGTTGGCGCGCAGCGTATGCGCAGGCACGCGGCCTTCACGGTACGATTCGACGCGCGCGATTTCAGCGCCGCCGAGACGGCCACCGCAAGTGATCTTGATGCCTTCTGCACCCAGACGCATTGCCGACTGCATCGCGCGCTTCATGGCACGACGGAAAGCGATGCGGCGGATAAGCTGATCGGCGATACCCTGTGCAACCAGTTTCGCGTCAACTTCCGGCTTGCGGATTTCGACGATGTTCAGCGAAACTTCAGCAGTGGTGAACTTGTTGATCTGCTTTTTCAGCTTCTCGATGTCCGCACCCTTCTTCCCGATGATAACACCGGGACGGGCTGCGTAGATCGACACGCGGCAATTCTTGGCAGGACGCTCGATCACGACCTTTGAAATCGCGGCCTGTGGCAGGGTTTCAAAGATGAACTTGCGGATCTTGATATCTTCCAGAAGCATGCGGCCATATTCGGCGCCTTCGGCATACCAGCGGCTGTCCCAGGTACGGTTGATCTGCAAACGCAGACCGATAGGATTTGATTTTTGACCCATGACTTATGCCTCTTCTTGGCTCTCGCGCACAACGATGCGCAAGCGGCTGAATGGTTTGACGATCCGGCTCGATTTGCCGCGGCCACGCGCCATGAAACGCTTCATGGTCAGCGCCTTGCCAACGCTTGCCTCGGCAACGATCAAAGCGTCGACGTCGAGATTGTGGTTGTTCTCGGCGTTGGCGATGGCCGAAGCCAGAACCTTGCGGACATCATCTGCCATTCCCTTGGTCGAAAATTTCAGGATATTGAGCGCGTCTTCGGCTTTCTTGCCACGGATCAGCGCGGCAACGAGGCCGAGCTTCTGCGCCGAACCACGGATGGTTGTGCCGACTGCCAAAGCTTCATTGTCGGCGACGCGACGGGGGGCGGATGCTTTACCCATTAGCGTTTACCCTTCTTGTCGGCGCCATGGCCGTGATAGGTCCGCGTAGGAGCGAACTCACCAAGCTTGTGGCCGACCATGTCTTCATTCACCGAAACGGGAATGAACTTGTGGCCGTTATAGACGCTGAACGTCAGGCCGACGAATTGTGGCAGGATCGTCGAACGGCGCGACCAGGTCTTGATCGGCGCAGCTTTCGATGCATCCTGAGCGGTTTCTGCTTTTTTTAGCAGATAGAGGTCAACAAACGGACCTTTCCAGACGGAACGAGACATGAGTTACCTCTTCTTCTTAGCATGCCGCGAACGGATGATCATCCGGTCGGTCGACTTGTTGCTGCGAGTGCGCGCACCCTTGGTTGGCTTGCCCCAAGGCGTAACCGGATGACGACCACCCGAAGTACGGCCTTCACCACCACCATGCGGGTGATCGACTGGGTTCTTTGCAACACCGCGGGTCAGCGGGCGAATGCCGCGCCAGCGGTTGCGGCCTGCCTTGGCAAGCGTGGTGTTCGAGTTGTCGGGGTTCGAAACCGCGCCAACTGTGCCCATGCACGTACCAAGGATGTAGCGCTGCTCGCCCGAGTTCAGACGAACGATGACCCGTCCACCATCACGACCGACGAGCTGCACGTAGGTGCCTGCCGAACGGGCAATCTGTCCGCCCTTGTTTGGCTTCATCTCGATATTGTGGCAGATTGTGCCAACCGGCATCTGCGACAACAGCATGGCGTTACCTGGCTTCACGTCGGTCTTTTCGCCAGCGACGATGGTGTCGCCCACAGCCAGACGCTGCGGTGCAATGATGTATGCCTGTTCGCCGTCTTCGTATTTTACGAGTGCGATGAACGCCGAACGGTTGGGGTCATATTCCAGACGCTCGACCGTTGCAGGCATATCCCATTTGCGACGCTTGAAGTCGATGACGCGATATTTCTGTTTGTGACCGCCGCCGATGCCACGCGAAGTGACATGGCCCTTGTTGTTGCGGCCGCCGGTCTTGCTCTTGCCTTCGGTAAGCGCCTTGAGCGGCTTACCTTTGTAAAGGCTTGAACGGTCGACCAGCACGAGGCCGCGACGGGCGGGGCTGGTTGGTTTGTAGCTCTTAAGTGCCATGATCTGCCCTTAAATACCGGTTGTCACGTCGATGCTCTGGCCTTCGGCCAAAGTAACGATCGCTTTTTTGACGTCCGAACGCGTGTAGGGCTTGCCCTTCCAGCGCTTGGTCTTGCCCTTTTGCACGAGCGTGTTCACGTTCAGAACCTTGACGTCGAACAGGGCTTCAACAGCTGCCTTGATCTGCGGCTTGGTCGAGCTGCCCGTTACCTTGAACACAACAGCGTTATGTTCGGAAAGCAGGGTCGCTTTTTCGGTAATGTGCGGGGCAACGATCACGTCATAATGACGTACGTCGATTGCTTTATCCTTAGCCATTAAAACGGGCCTCCAGTTTCTCGACCGCAGCGCGGGTCAAGACCAGCGTTTCATGCTTCAATATGTCATACACATTGGCGCCAACCGCAGGCATCACGTTGATACCTATGAGGTTAGCCGAAGCCTTGCGGAAATTATCATTCACGCCGTCGCCGTCGATGACCAAAGTGGTCTTGCCGAAACCGAGCTTGCCGAGTTGACCCAGCAATGCTTTCGTTTTGACATCAGCCAAGTTCAGATCTTCGAACACCAGAAGCGTTCCAGCCTTCGCCTTGCTCGACAAGGCCATTTTCAGGCCAAGTGCGCGGATTTTCTTATTCAGCGAAGGGTTAAAGTCACGCAGACGCGCACCATGAGCCTTACCACCGCCGATAAAGATCGGAGCAGCGCGGTCACCGTGACGGGCAGTACCGCCACCCTTCTGGTTGCCGAATTTCTTGCCGGTGCGGGCAACGTCCGAACGCTCACGGGTCGGACGAGCCGTACCGCGGGCCTTTTCACGCTGCCAGGTAACAACACGGTGCAGAATGTCCGCACGCGGCTCGATGCCGAATACGTCGTCATTCAAGTCGATGTCGCCCTTACCTTTGGCGTCGAGGGTTTGAACCTTGAGTTTCATGGCTTACGCTCCCTCGCCTTCAGGCTTCTTTTCGGCAGTCGCTTCTTCAGCGGCATCCGCAGCCATGTCGGCATCTTGCTCGGCGATCTTTACATCCGCTTCGGCAATCATTGCAGCTGCTTCTTCGGTCGTTGGGCCGGTGTCGGTTTCGACGATTGCGGCTTCTTCAACCATGCCGGCTGGTGCGTCTTCCGAAGCGGTCTCATCGGCATTACGGCGCATGGCACCTGGGAACGGTACACCTTCGGGTAATGGCAGCTTCACCGCGTCGCGGATCAGCAACCAGCCGTTCTTTGCGCCGGGGACAGAACCGCGAACGAAAATCAGGCCGCGACCTGCATCGGTGCGCACAACCATTAGGTTCTGCTGGGTGCGCTGACGGTCGCCCATATGGCCGGCCATCTTCTTGTTCTTGAAAACCTTGCCTGGATCCTGGCGTTGGCCAGTCGAACCATGGGCACGATGGGTAATCGACACACCATGCGATGCACGCATACCGCCAAAGCCCCAACGCTTCATCGCGCCGGCGAAGCCTTTACCCTGCGTATGGCCGGTGATGTCCACCATCTGGCCGGCAATGAAGTGATCGGCAGTAATGGTTGCGCCAACGGGCAGCAGGCCATCTTCGTTATCAACGCGGAATTCGGCAACGCGGGCCTTCGGCTCGACCTGTGCCTTGGCGAATTCCCCACGTTGCGGCTTGTTTACATTTTTCGCTTTACGGGCTCCGGCACCTAGACGAACGGCAAAATAGCCATCGCGTTCTTGGTTACGTTCACCGACCACCTGGCAGCCTTCCAGCGCCAATACGGTCACAGGTACGTGACGGCCATCTTCCTGGAAGAGGCGCATCATACCCATCTTTTTCGCGATCACGCCAGTGCGCATGATCCATACTCCAACTATGTCAGAGGCCCGGCTGGCAGTATTGCCAGGAGGGCGTGACGCTAAAAATCCAGCCCTGAATTTTGAAGCATGCCCCGTCC
>CALRMO020000003.1:0-48821 GCA_943369235.1 Sphingomonas paucimobilis | reverse complement strand
GGTAGTTCGGCAACACTATTGCGAAGGTTACAGTCGCGGCATTTTCTTAGGGTGCGTGCGCCGGGTTGCTATTTCCGTTCGCGATCCCGGCAATCCGCACAGCCGCTTTTGCGAAGACGATTCCGAGATCTACCGTGCCGCTGGATTTTCCGAGCTCCGCCAGCCCCGGTAAAACAGGTTCGACACCTATCACATTTGCCGAAAGCACCGCTACGCGAAGGCTGTATTTTCCGTACGGCACAAATTCAAACAGAAAAAAGCCGTCATATTCGCTTCGCGTGGTTTTGACGACGCGGCCGGTTTTGTCGATGAGTTCGATATCCACACCGCTGAGCGTCTTGCCGCCCTCACGTTGCAGCGTACCCGATATCTCACCAGCCGAAACCAGTGGCAATTCGATAGTTACCGGTACACCCGGCCGTGGCACGATTACCACGCCGCTGGTCGCAGGCTGAACAAACGGGTCGGGCAGGCTGGATGCATCAATTCCTATAAGGATCGGCTCATAAGGCTGAAGCCCGTCAATGATTGTCCGGCCATAAGCATTGGTCGGCGCACCCCGGGCGCTAAGTCCCGCTGTCAGTTCGACCGCTTTCTGCACCGGTTCGTTCGCTTGCCGGATACCGTCGGCATTCTCGTCCTGAAAAACGACGGCAAACGCCTGGCCCGAGGAGGCGAGCTTTTCCGAAGCCACCCGAATGCCGCCATTGTGCAGGTTCGGCCCAAGGCTGAAGGCGAGACTCAGGCCCGCCGCAACCGAACCGTCGCTTGCCGCTTCAACCTGACCACTTAGCGCGAAATGCTTGAAGCGCCTCGTGTGCCCCAAAGCCAGCCTGCCGCGCGAATTTCCGTTTGAATAGCCAAGTTCGACTTTCCAGTCGGACGTCTCGCCGGCGCGCCATTCGCCGGTCAGTTTGGACTCGCGAAAACCGCGTTCGCCTGCCAGACCGATTGTGGCCTCGCCGCGCAGCCTTAGACCGCCGATCCGTCCTGACAGGCGAAGCGCGGCGTCGAGCCGGGGATCGGCATCGCCCCCAAACGGATTCCGGTCCCTCACCCATTCGAGTTCCGCGCTTGCATTTAACTTACTGATATTAAATGATAATCTTGTGCCTGCTTCAAGCCGACTGCCGCCATCGATGCGGTCGATATAGCGTATTTCAGCGCGTAACGGCAAACTGCGGCGACCGATCTGGATACTGTGGTCCACCGACAGGCTGTTGAAACGCCGGACGTCCCGGTCATATCGTTCGGAGCGGTAATTGCCGAACAGCGCTGCGCTTTCACCGGTAATCAGCGTCTGACCGACCTGCGCCAGCACCTGTCCGCGAAGGGCATAGCCGCCGACGAGGTTGGCCGCGGTGGCGAGTTCGACCAAAGTCGGACCGATGGCCCGTCGTATCGAAGCCTCGAGATAATATTGCCGCCGATCGCGGAGAACCGAAGTAAAGAGCGAGGCGGCGACAGACGTCTTCGGGTCAAGCCCGCGCTCCAGTCCGAATCCGCCGCGCAGACCCAAAAACTCGCTGGGCTCGACACCATTGAGGTTAATGAGATCACGGCCAGCATCCTGGACTGCGGCCCAATAATAGGTTTCGCGCGGCGGGATCGAATCCAGCCCGACGGGGATGACCTTCACGTCGCGGCGGATCTGCCCCTGCGGACCATAGAGCACGACCTCGAACCGGTTCTGACCGTAGAGCAACTGGACATCGACAAATTCGTAGCGACCGTCGCCCCGGCTTTGCACATAGCCAATAAGCTGATCGTTGCGATAGAGTTCGGCATCCCAGCCGTCGGGCAGTTCGCCCCGAAACACGGTTCGATCAAAACTTGCCGGACGATTGAGCGGGCGGTTGGTGACAAATGCACCGCGTCCCGCGGTTGTCTGAATTCCCAGCGGCGTGCTGTTGGTCGAGACATCGCCAAGCGCGAAATTTGTTGCCTTCAACGGTCCGAGAAGTCCTCCATCGGGGTCCGTGCGATAGGCGCGCAAGCGAAGATTTTCCGGAAGACCGCGATCGTTCGAGGAAAGACGCGCGTCGAATGACGCGCCCGCAATTTCGCCACTCGCATAAATTTCATATCGTGCATCGAGCCGGTGGCCAGCGCGTTTGTCACGAGACCCGCCGACTGACGCCACGACGTCAATCGAGGGCATGCGGATCATCTTGTAAGGGTTGCGCGCCTGGGGCAGCGACGACAGGTCGAATTCTTTTGCCGGACGTATTTTCCCGACCCGGGCCTTGCGCTCTTCGGCCATTTCGAAGGGCAGCTTGCGGTCAGCGCTCACAAGCAGGAGCGCATTGGAAAGATCGGCCTTCAGTTCCACGTTAAGCCAGTTGGCCAGAACTCTGGTGTCCACGCACCAGCCTTCCGGAACATCCCTGACATCGGTCGCTCCTACGTTCTGACTTTTGTTCACGATTTGTACTATATTGGCTTCGCGATCGAGGGTGAAGGTGCGGCTTTCTTCGAATAACCAGCCAGTTGCGCGGCGCGACTTCTTGTCGAGCCTTACCGGCAGATCGAAAGCCATGATAATATCGGCGAGGTCCACGCAGACGCCATTATCGGTCTGGTAACCGCGCACGCCATCCCCGACCCGCCATTGTCCGACCCGAACGTCGAATAACAATGCATTATCCTCACCGGGCTGCCTGCTGGCATGCGCCGAGGCAACCGGGAGCGATAGCAACCCGATTGCGACAGCCAGCGATGCCAATGCCCTGGCGGCGTGATGGAAAAGTGAGGTCATATCGGACTCGGTTCGAGCCGTGCCAAATTATGGCAGGACTGTGCGAACCTGACTGATAAGGCCGCCGCCTGCTTCGGGTGCCTCGTAATAGGACACAAGGATCTCGCCGTGCATTTTCGCCTCGACATCGGTCGGCAACGGCAACGACACGACCCGGCTTTCTATTTCCGGATAGATTGCAATGCCCTTGGCGACGGAAATCGGATCTGAAACGCCGGGTTTGGTCACATGAATTTCGCCAAAGACCGACCTGTTGCCCGTTCGCGTCATCGTGAATTCGAGCGTGCGGCCTTCATTGTCGTTGGCCAGGCGGACGTTGTCGAGCACCGCCGTTCCCTGCAACGTTCCCTTGCGGACGATGATGGGAATGCTGATCCCGTAAATCGGAATAAGCTGTATTTTGAGACCTTGATTGTCATTCTGCCCGGCATCGACCGGCGGCGCCTTCGGAATCGCGCGAAAAAGCATGTGGGCGCGGTATTCGCCGTCGGGAATGGTTTCGTCCGGTTGCAAGCCGATACGGATCGACTGGGGCTGGTTGGGCGGCAATGTCACCCGTCGCGGCGCGTAACGTATCATCTGTAGCGCAGTCTTTTCCTTTTCGGTGGCCACTGCAGGATCGATGTCGTCGAGCCGACCTTCACCGTTCATCCGCCGAAGTTCCAGCGTGATGCGGTATGTCGCCTCTTCATCGCCAATATTGTTCAAAATCACTTCGGTGCCGCGTCGTCCGTCGAGGATCACTCGTGTAGGCGCGATCAGCAGATCGCCAGCCGCTTGAGCACTAGAGATTGGCAAACTGGCCACGAAGACCACACTGAACAAGGGCATCGCAAATGCCCGGCACGCTTTTACAAGCAAAGTGCGCATATATTTTCCCATCCACTTTTCGCACGGGCGGCGTTCGATATTCGCGTCGCCTGCGCTGGTCCGGGAGCAGGCATGCCGCAATATGGTTACCATCCCGCTAACGATATCTTTTAGGCCATAAAAAACCCCCGCAGGCTTGGCCTGCAGGGGTTATTTTAACTGGTCAGCGTCAGAAACGCTGACGACTATTACTGGTAGTCGGCCGAAACGGCGTAGGTACCGGTGTAGGTGCCTGCAGCCTGGTTGGCGCCAACAGCCAGCGAGCCGCCGACGTAAAAGACTTCAGCTGCACCGGTCGAGGTGAACGACGTGATCGACGGCGTCAGCGACAACGTCATGTTGTTTCCACCCGACGAGAGCGTCGTTGAAGCAGGAACGCTGATCGCGACAACATAACCCGAAGTTGCACCGCTGACGGTGAAACGGCCGCGAAGGGCAGTGCCAACGCAGGTTACGCCAGCCGAGCATGCGCGGGTGTTTGAAGTGGCAGGCAGCGCGACGGTGCCGGCAACGGCGCTCGAAGCTACGACACCAAAATCAAGCCCATCATTCTGCGCGAGCTGGACAGCGGCGATGATATCGACTTCAGCAGTCGCGGTCTGGGTTGCGGCGTTGGCACCGGTCGAAGCCAAAGCTGCTACCGCTGCGCCCAACAGGGCGATTTTCTTGTTCAACATATACTGGTCCTTCGTGACAAAAGCAGATTCGGAATGCCCCACTGCATTCACCGTCTCTTATGCACATCGAATCATAAGGCTTTGCTGTTCGTTATGGTTAACAACATCTTACGGTTAAGGATGATCGAACGGGGTTAATTTCCTTAACTTTGCCGGAAAACTCCCGGAAAAAGCACGTTAAGCGATGCGGCAAATATTAACGGTATAAAATCGGCTGGATAAATAATTCTGAAAATAGTCAGAATTTTTCGCCGGTTAGCCGTTGGCACAGCATGTCGAGCTGATCGAGACTGCCATAATCGAAGGTCACCGACCCCGCTCCGGTAGCGTTGCGCTGATTGATTTTGACCTTCAGGCCCAAGAGATCGCCCAGATGCGCTTCGACGGCCCGAATGTCAGCGTGCGCCGGATTTCCGGCATCGCCATTGGTCTTGCCCGCTTTCGGCGAGCGCTCCTTTTTTACGAGCGCCTCTGTGGCACGAACCGAAAGGCCCTGTTTGATGACGACCATCGCGAGGCGAACCGAATCATTGCTTCCCAGCAATGCGCGGGCATGGCCCATGCTAAGCCTTTCTTCGATCACGAGGTCGCGAATCACTGTGGGCAGATCAAGCAGCCGAAGCATATTCGCAACGTGACTGCGCGATTTGTGAACGAGGTCAGCCAAAGCCGAGGCGCTGTGACCAAAAAGTTCGGTCAGCTTCTTATACGCCTCTGCTTCCTCAATAGGGTTCAGATCCTGGCGCTGAATATTTTCAAGAAGCGCAATTTCCAGCGTTTCGGCATCATCAAAATCCCTGATAATCGCCGGAATATCGTGAATTTGGGCTCGCTGTGCCGCTCTCCAGCGGCGTTCACCGGCGACAATCTGAAATCCGCGGGCATGCGGCCTGACCACGATTGGTTGGATTATTCCATGGCGACTGACACTGGCCGCAAGTTCGTCCAGCTTTTCATCGGAGAAGTGACGACGAGGCTGATCGGGATTCGGATGAATTTGGGCGACTGCAATCGTTGCGACGCCCTGACTTGGCAATTGTGCGCTGGGCGCGGGTGCCGGGTTCGTATCTCCACGGATGGCTTCGCCGAGCAAGGCATCGAGCCCGCGGCCAAGACCCATCTTTTTACGTAGCGGCGTCCGTTCGCCCCTTTCCTCAACACTCATGCGGCAAGTTCCCGTGCAGGCAGCCGCCCGATCAATTCGCGCGCCAGTTTCATATATGCCTCTGAGCCTGAGCAACGGTGATCGTAAACCAAAGCCGGAAGGCCATGGCTCGGCGCTTCGGACAGCCGGACGTTGCGCGGAATAACAGTTTCGAAAACAAGGTTGCCAAGACAGCTGCGAACATCGTCGGCTACCTGGTCGGTAAGTCGGTTACGACGATCGTACATTGTCAGCGCAACACCCATAATCGCGAGATCGGGATTGAATCGCTTTTGAATTCTCTCAACCGTCTGTAATAATTGACTTAATCCTTCGAGCGCAAAAAATTCGCATTGCAGGGGGACCAATATCGAATCAACCGCGACCAAAGAATTGATCGTCAGTAAACCCAGGGATGGCGGGCAATCAATCAGGCAAATATCCCAGTGCGCGTCCGATTTGTCGAACGCCGCTTTCAGGCGGCCTGTGCGATCCTCGAATTCGACCAGTTCTATTTCGGCGCCTGAAAGATCGACGGTAGCCGGAACGAGATCGAGATTCGGGATGAGTGTGGGAATTGCCGCATCCTTCAGCGACGCGTCACCCAACAGCAAATCATAACTGCTGTGCACCCTGTCGACCTGCTTAAGACCGAGCCCTGTGGACGCGTTGCCCTGCGGGTCGAGATCAACAAGAACACAGCGCCAGCCACTGGCGGCGAGCGCCGTCGCCAGGTTAATTGCGGTCGTGGTCTTCCCTACCCCGCCTTTTTGATTTGCTATGGCAATGCGAATCATCGTTGCTGCTGCCTTTCGAACCTTTGGCGATGCTTGTTGCGCGGCTCAGCTGTGCAAATACCCAACCAATATGCCGGCGTCTGCGTCGGTGACGCTCTGTTCCACCCTAAACTCGCCTTTCCGGCTCTCCTTTATATCATTCCATTCCTTAGCGGCATTACGCCCCTTTGGCAGCAACCATAAAGTGTTATTTGTGGAAAATCGCTGGGCGAGATCGAATAGTCGGGGCAAGGGCGCAAAGGCGCGTGCGCTGATGACCGAAAACGGGGCAGTTTCGAGGCGTTCGAGCGGCATTCCCTTTATTGTGACCCGGCGGTCGATGTCGAGCAGCGCGACCGTCCGTCTGAGGTAATCGATCCGCTTTGCCCGCGACTCAACCAGTGTAACGTCGAAATCACTTAGCAAAGCTATGACGATGCCAGGCAGCCCGGCGCCAGAACCCAAATCTATCCAATTGCTGTTGTAATGCTCGGGACGGAGCCATTTCAACAACTGCGCGCTGTCGATTATATGGCGCGCCCAAATTTCCTCCATAGTCGAACGAGCGATGAGGTTTTGATACTGAGCCTCGGTTGTCAGGAACGCAACGAACGCTTCCAGTTTTTCCCATGTTTCACGTGAAACAGAAAAATTTTGTTGCAACCAGGCACGCGCCTCCCGCTCGTTCATGCGGGAATCGTGGTCGGTTGTTTGGCGCGCTTTGAATATACCAATATAGCGGTCAAGGCTGCCGGTGTGATTCCGCGAACGCGCGATGCAGACGCCAATGTTTCGGGCTTACTGATATTCAATCGCTCGACCATTTCATTGGATAGGCCGGGAATTGCGCTGTACTCAATGTCATGTGGCAAGAATATCTGATCATTTGCGGCAATGTTTTTGATCTCGGCATCTTGTCGTAAAAGATAGGGTGCATAACGGCCATCCTGCTCGAGTTCGAGCAATATATCGTTCGTCCAAGGTGTTTCACGTGAAACGGTCGCCATATCCCGAACGGCAACATCCGGATATTTAAGCCATTCAAACATGGTCATTCGGCCCGCATCGGGCTTGACGTCGACCTGGCGCGATATCAGTTGCTCCGCACTAAGCGTGTGAGATAACTGCGACTCATATCCGGCCTTTTCGGTCGAGCGCTGTTGAAACGCCGCTTTCCTGTCATCTTGAGTGGTGCCAGCTTCAATTGCAATTTCTGTAAGCCGCGACGCGGCGTTGTCGGCGCGTAATCGCAAACGGTACTCCGCGCGCGCTGTGAGCATTCGGTAAGGCTCCGTCACCCCTTGCAAGATCAGGTCATCCACCATTACTGCAAGATAGCTGTTGGTTCGGTCGAGCCTCACCATGTCGCGCCCGAAAAGCCGGGACGCAGCGCCGAGGCCCGCGATCAGGCCTTGCGCTGCAGCTTCCTCATAGCCCGTCGTCCCGTTAATCTGTCCCGCGCAGTACAATCCCTCAAAGCCCCGCACAGCAAGAGTCGAGTCCAGTGCCCTAGGATCAATATAATCATACTCAACCGCGTAGCCCGGAATAGCGATCTTGCAATCGTGAAGCCCCTCCATGGACCGGACCATCGCTTCCTGGATGTCGGTCGGCAAAGACGTCGAAATACCGTTTGGATAGACCAGATGGCTGTCGAGACCTTCGGGTTCCAGAAACACCTGATGCCCGTCACGGTCGCCGAACCGAAAAATCTTGTCCTCGATTGAAGGGCAATAGCGTGGCCCATGGCCCTCGATAGAGCCGCCAAACAATGGCGACCGGTCAAGTCCGCTACGAATGATATCGTGCGTGGCGACATTGGTGCGGGTGATGGCGCAAAACAGCTGGGGCAAGGATCGTTCCCTGCGCATCATCGACATCGTCCAGGTGCCGTTATCGGATGGCTGAACTTCAAGTTTGGACCAGTCAATTGTCCGGCCATCGAGCCGCGGAGGCGTGCCTGTCTTAAGCCGCCCCATTGGCAACCCGGCACTGCGGATTTGTTCAGCCAGCCGCAATGCAGAGGATTCACCAATCCGACCGCCCGAAAGACGTTCTTCGCCGCGAAACAATTTCCCGCCCAAAAATGTGCCGGTGGCAAGTATAACCGCCGACGCCCGTAAAGCGGTGCCATCCGCAAGGTCCAAGCCTGTAATCCGGCTATTGCTGCCCGGCGCAAAACGCAACGCTGCAGCTTCGCCCTCAATGATGGTAAGGTCGGCATGTTGCGCAAGCTGGTGCTGGATCGATACCTTAAATAGCTTGCGATCCGCCTGCACCCGCGGGCCTTGAACTGCCGCGCCCTTGGACGAGTTGAGCATCCGGTAGTGGACCGCAGCATCATCGGCTGCCTTTGCAATCAAACCGTCGAAGGCGTCTACCTCCCGAACGAGGTGACCTTTACCCAAGCCTCCGATTGCCGGGTTGCATGACATTGCTCCAATCGTGTCGCGGTCGAAGCTGACCAAAGCAACCCGGGCGCCCATCCGGGCCGCGACGGCCGCAGCCTCGGTGCCTGCATGACCGCCGCCCACAACAATGATATCGAACGTTGTGCCCATGCGAGCGCGCATAGCCGAAGACCGTCTTCAGGTCAAAACAGCTAGCGGCCTATTCGGCCAAAAGGCTATTTGCCGATGCAGAATTTCCCGAATAGCGTGTCGAGCAAGTCCTCGGTGTGGGTTCGCCCAGTCAGTGCATCGAGAGCGAGCCGGGCCCGCCGCAGACACTCGGCAATGATAAGCAAATCGACCGCTTCCGCTGCCTCGGTCAATGAATCTGCACAGTCGGCCAGCAGCGTTCTTTGCCGCTGATTGATTGCAAATTGATCGGGTGGCGGCAACATCGTCGTCGCCTCATTCACTATCGTTGCGACGAGTTCGGCCATGCCCTCACCCGTCACGGCTGAAATCCGGATAGCTTTAGAGCTCTTGCCTCCGGACTGTGGCCGGTCCGCCTTTGCATCAATCTCGATCACCGGGACATTGTCCGGTCCCCCACCCTCTTCGCCGAGCCATAATAGCAGATCGGCCTGAGCAATCTCGGCGCGGGTCCGGCCCATGCCAATGCGCTCGATCACATCTTCGGACGCCTCGCGAAGACCGGCCGTATCGACGAACACCAAGGGAATTCCCGACAGAGCCACCGGCACCTCAATCACATCGCGTGTTGTACCCGCAATGTCCGACACAATCGCCGCTTCACGTGCGACCAGCGCGTTCAACAGAGTCGACTTCCCGCTATTTGGCGGCCCGCCCAACACAATGCGCAAGCCTTCGCGCAACTTCTCGGCTGCTGGCGCGTGAAGCAGGTGCGTGATGGAACCGTGAAGATTAAGGCATCCATCTGATATATAACTATAATCTTGGGGTTGAACGTCATCTTCGTCAGAAAAATCGAGTTGCGCTTCGGTCAGCGCCGACAATTTGAGCAATTCCGTTCGCCACTGCTCGATTGCTGTCGCGAAACCTCCTGCCATCATCATGCTCGCCGCACGGCGCTGCCATTCGGTCTCCGCCGAAAGCAAATCGGCCAGGGCGTCGGCCGCGTTCAGATCGATTCGACCATTAAGGAAAGCCCTTCGCGTAAACTCACCCGGCTCGGCGCGGCGCAATCCAGGCAGAGTCGCAAGCGCGTTTTCCACCGCGCGCACTACGGCGCGGCCGCCGTGGACGTGCAATTCAGCCAAATCTTCGCCGCTCGCGCTGTTCGGACCTGGAAAGATCAGCACAAGCGCCTGATCGAGCAGACCCCCATCATCGGGATGTTTCAAGTTCATAAGCTTTGCACGGCGTGCATCTGGAACATGGCCCGCCAATGCCTGCACGGCGCCGAACGCGGCGGATCCGCTAATCCGGATGATGCCAATTGCCGCCGGAGGTGCACCGCTCGACAGCGCAAAGATCGTGTCGGCGGCATTCATAATGCTGGCTTACTTTTTGTCTTTCGAACTCATTCCCGACATCGCTGCCTTGGCGCCGGTTTCGATAAGCTGTTGAAATAGCTGAAGACCCATTTGGCCCATCGGCGCGATCTGTTTGCCGATTTCCTGAAGCTGTTCAATCCCGCCCGCACCTTTCATCAGCTTGGTGACATTCTCCACATAGGCTTCATTGGCCTTGGTGACATCGGGCAGACCAAGCAAGGCGCGCGCTTCTTCGGGCGAGCAGTCGATCTCGATATTCATTTTCATTAGGACCGCCCTCCTCTTGGCGCTGATATGCCAATCACTATAGTGACAAAGCCGAATCAAGCAATTGCGGAAGAAGGAGCTGAAAATGGGTGAGATGGTGAAGATCAATGCACTGGGCGAAGATGCGCTCTTCCCCGCCTATTTGGCTGCGCCTGTAGCATCGCCAGCGGCCGCCATCATTGTCATTCCGGAAATCTTCGGAGTCAATCCGGGCATAAGGCAGAAATGCGACCGGCTGGCGGCGGACGGCTATCTTGCCGTTGCGCCCGACATCTTCTGGCGCTTTGCTCCCGGGGTCGAGCTCAACCCCGATGTCGAGGCCGATCTACAACAGGCGTTCGGCTATTTCGGCCAGTATGATGCCAATGACGGAGTAAAGGATATCGAGGCCGTCATCCACGCCATCCGTGGCGGGCTATCAGGCCAAGCGCCAGTGCAAAAGGTCGGCTGTGTCGGTTATTGTCTGGGTGGACGGCTTGCCTATATGGCCGCGGCGCGCACCGACATTAGTGCCTCGGTGGGCTATTATGGCGTGATGATCGACCAGATGCTGAACGAAAGCCACGCCATCGCCAACCCTTTAATGCTGCATATCCCGACGGCGGACCATTTTGTCGGGCCAGAAGCGCAGGCCGCGATCCACGCCGGGCTTGACGCCCATCCGAAGGTGACACTTCATGACTATAAAGGCCTCGATCACGGCTTTGCCACCGAGCTGGGCGACCGCCGGGACGACGCCGGAGCCACGCTGGCCGATTCACGGACTGCAGCGTTTTTTGCCGGGCATTTGGCGTAGCTTAGCCGAATTTCAACGCCCAATTGCCGTTCCGCGTCATTCTAAAATCACACTGACTCAGAACATTCATACCTATTATAATATCGAAATCGGCGGATTTCTGCATTTCGAAGCCGTCAACTTCAGCAAAGATATAAGGCAATTGTGGCGTCAATGCTCCGGGCTGGCCGTTGTCCGGGTGAAGGCCGATCCGGTAAAAATAATAATTGACCAGCCGATCTTCGGTTGCGACCTTCAAATATCGTTTCTCATATGGTGCCAGGTTCAGTTTCTCAACTACCGTCGGGCTAATCGCCCCACCTGTCGCTCCTGTGTCTAAAAGCGCCGTCACCGCCACGAAACTTAGATCATTGGGATTTTTTATATCCAATACTACCGCTGGAAGTAATATTTTCCGACCGTTGTGGCGGCCTTCAAGCAATGGCAACGGAAAAAAGTCCTAAATCATCAACTTGATCTGTTACCTTCTGGCATGAAAAAAGCTCGTCGGCAAACTTTGCCAAACCGGCCCGATATGCCTCGCCAGGTCCATCGTAGAAACCAACAAGCTTCTGCGCTTTCAAAAGCGCATATTGCCCCTCATGGTCGGCCAAATATCGCGCAAGATTTCGCTGGAAGAAATCATAGTTCCGGTCGACTTCAGCTTTAAGATCGTTTTTCATCCAACTTCTCCGCCCGATGAAAAAACCTTAACAGAATCGCCGAATCCTGTGAATCCCCTAATTTCAGGGACTCACATCCCGGCGAAGCTCATCGCATAAGGCTGCACTTCATGCCAGCCTTCCCAGATCATCTTGCCCGCAACATACACAATCACGACCAGGCCAATCCAGGCAATCCAGCGATAGCGCTCGATATACTGCGCGATGATGTTGGCAGCGACACCCATCAAGGCGACCGCAAAGATCAGGCCGACGATCAGGATACCCGGATGCTCACGCGCAGCGCCAGCGACGGCGAGGACATTGTCGAGGCTCATCGACACGTCGGCAACTGCAACGCCCCAGGCGGCACCGGCAAAGGTCTTGGTAGATTTCAGGCCCGAACGCTCGTCGCCCGCTATTTCAGGGGAGCCGACGGACTCGCCTTCATGGCCCTTGATGTCGCGGTACATCCGCCATGCTACCCACAGAAGCAACAAACCACCGGCCAGCACCAAGCCGACGATACCGAGTAGCCATGTTACCATTAGCGCGAAGATGATCCGCAACACCAGCGCCGCCAGCACACCGATCAGGATGACCTTCTTGCGCTGGTCTGCAGGCAGGCCAGCGGCAAGCGCGCCGACGACAATCGCGTTATCGCCAGCCAGCACCAGATCGATCATCAACACCTGAAGAAACGCGGCGAAGGCTGCCGGTTCGGTGATGTTGGAGAAATCCTTGACGATGGCTGCCCAGATATCGGCCGGACCACCCAACGACGCAGTAGCAATCAAAAATTCAAACACGACCTATTTTTCCTTGTTCCGTTCGCCCTGAGTAGGTGCTGAGCGATAGCGAAGTGCCGTATCGAAGGGTCCTTCGATACACCCTTCAGCCATCCGGCTTCAGAGCTACTCAGGACGAACGGCACACGTCAAGCTACTGGTTCATCGAATCGAAGAAGTCTTCGTTGGTCTTCGAATCCTTCATCTTGTCGAGCAGGAACTCCATCGCATCGACGGTGCCCATCTGCATGAGGATGCGGCGGAGCACCCACATTTTCTTGAGCTTGCCTTCCTCGACCAGCAATTCTTCCTTGCGCGTGCCGGACTTGCCGACGTCGAGCGAGGGGAAGATACGCTTGTCGGAAACCTTGCGATCTAGCACGATTTCGGAGTTACCTGTACCCTTGAACTCTTCGAAAATAACCTCGTCCATGCGGCTGCCGGTATCGATCAAGGCAGTCGCGATAATCGACAACGAACCGCCTTCCTCGATGTTCCGGGCAGCACCAAAGAAGCGCTTCGGGCGTTGCAAGGCGTTGGCATCGACACCGCCGGTCAGCACCTTGCCCGACGACGGAACGACGGTGTTGTAGGCCCGGCCGAGACGCGTAATCGAGTCGAGCAGGATGACGACGTCATGCTTGTGCTCGACCAGACGCTTCGCCTTTTCAATCACCATTTCGGCGACCTGGACGTGGCGGGTCGCCGGTTCGTCGAAGGTGGAGGAGACAACCTCGCCTTTCACCGAACGCTGCATGTCGGTAACTTCCTCGGGACGCTCATCGATCAGCAGAACGATCAGGAAAACCTCGGGATGGTTTTCGGTAATTGCGCGGGCAATGTTCTGCAGGAGCACGGTTTTACCGGTGCGCGGCGGGGCCACGATCAGTGCACGCTGGCCCTTGCCTTGTGGGCTGACGATGTCGATCACGCGCGCCGACTTGTCCTTGATTGTCGGATCGAGCGAATCGAGCGTAAGCTTCTCGTCGGGATAGAGCGGCGTGAGGTTGTCGAAATTGACGCGATGACGAACGGCGTCGGGGTCATCGAAGTTGATCTTCATGACCTTGGTTAGGGCAAAATAACGCTCGCCATCCTTCGGCGCTCGAATTTCGCCTTCAACAGTGTCGCCGGTGCGCAGGCCGAATTGGCGCACCATGTTGGGCGAGACGTAGATATCGTCGGGTCCAGCGAGATAGTTTGCCTCGGGCGACCGCAGGAAGCCGAAACTGTCAGGCAATACCTCGATCGTGCCCAGACCCATGATCTGCTCGCCATCTTCGGCAAGTTCTTTCAGAATCGCGAACATCAGATCCTGCTTGCGCAGCGTCGATGCGCCCTCGACGCCGAGCTCTTCGGCCATCGAGACGAGGTCGGCGGGGTTTTTGCTTTTCAGCTCTTTCAAATGCATAAATTTATTCCATTGATGGACCTTGGGCCCGAAATGACGACCGGTTTCGTAAAAGCTACCGGTGGGAGAATGTAAGGTTGGTGGCGCGGTGTTTGTAAAGGTCGCGCCTCATGCCCAGGACGGGCTTGGAAGATCAAATAGCCTGCGATTGGCGCTGCGTCAACCATTGTGCGGTGAACGTTAAGATGGTCTGCACGGGAAACTGCGCCTTTACAGCGGAAGTTGGCAACAAGTTGGCACCTCCACGAACGGCTGGGGGAGGCCTTTAATCCGCCGTTGAAACGAGCGAGTGGTCGAACAAGGAAGGCCATATCTTTCATCTGCCAGTATATGCCTGAACAGAGTGGTTGTAGGAAAGTGGATTATACCCAATCCTTGAAATGGACTGGTGCAGCCTGTGAAATACCAAGGGCCGGGTTGCTCTTCCCCGGCCCCCCGTTTAGCTTTGAATTACTGGCGTATGGTCAGTGGTGCCTTTCACGAGTTTGATTGCGTGATCGCAACTGGCTTCACTCCAGTATCCTTCACCTGATGCAACGATTTCGTGATTGGCACCTTTCAAGCGCCAACGCCATTGGTCGCCACTTTTGTATTTTTCGAAGTACATAATTTCCTCCTTCCTAGCTGGCCTAATATCCAAGCCTGAACAACATGACACAATATGTTGTGTGGTAAACTGATTATTAAAACAAAATATAGATACAAGGTCGGTCTCTGCCGGAACCCCTAGCTTTTCTGCCAAAAATATATCAAGTTCTGAGCATGACTCAGATATTAGACAATTACTCGCCAAGGCAGGCACAACAGCTGTGTGGTTTTAAGACGATTGCAATGATCGACTATCTTCAACGTACAGGCGTATTCAAACCCCATCTAAAGAAAGGGCGACAGCGAGGAAAACGACGCGAATTTTCGTTTAAAGATTTGCTCGTATTGAAGGCGATCAAGCGTTTGCTGGATTCGGGGGCATCCGTTTCGTTGTTAAAAAAGTCACTCCAAGATTTTCAAAAAATCCGATGGTCTGCAGATCCTGTTACGCTTGAAAATCACGGCCAAATCATTCGTTATCTGTTTGTCAGCGCGGAAAGCGTATATTTGAGGAAGGACTCGGATTCCTTGATTGATCTCTCAAAAAAAGGTCAATTGACGTTTTCGTTCATCATCGACTTAGACAATTTGCGAACCGAACTAAGAACTGATCTTGGCCTACCTACCTTGGAACCCGAGTTCCCATTTAGCGATCAATCAAACCAATCTCAGCTCAAAACGGCTTAGCCACAACCAGCACGACGATGATAGCCGCAGCAACGCCCGGCACTTCGTTGAACAGGCGCAATTGCTTGCCCGTCAACCGGCGCTCGCCGCGCGCAAGTTTTTTGGCGTAACCGATAATCCAGCCATGATAGGCCGAAAGACCAAGCACGAACAATAATTTGGCGTGGAACCAGCCTTCCTGCATCGCGCTGATATTCCAGGCGAGCAGCAATCCGACGACCCAGACGACGATAATCGCGGGGTTAAGGATGATCTTGATCAGCTTGGCTTCACGCTCGACCCATTTTGCGGCTTCTTCGGAAGCCTCGGCGCTTTCCTGATGATAGACGAAGAATCGCGGCAGCATGAACAGCCCGGCCATCCAGAAAATCACGAAAATGATATGGGCCGATTTCAGCCAGATATAAAGCACAGCGATGGTTTCCGTCATGAAGGTTGCCCAATGTCTTACACCGTAGCCCTGAGCAGCAGGCGCGAAGCGGTTGCGCCCGTCGAAGGGCGGCTCTCAGCCGGAAAACACCCTTCGACTTTCTCTCGAACTTTCGTTCGAGAGGCTCAGGGCTACGGTCTTTTGTATACGATAGATCATGCCTTTATCCCTTGCGGACCAGAGTGAGCAGCTGTTCTACATGATCGATTGGTGTGTCGGGCAGAATTCCATGCCCGAGGTTGAAGATATGCGGACGATCGGCAAATGCCGACAGGATATTGTCCACGGCGCTTTCGAGATCGGCTCCGCCAGCGATCAAGGCTAGCGGATCGAGATTGCCTTGCACGGGCAGACCTTTTGGCAGCTCGCGATTTGCCCAATGCGGATCGACGGTTTCATCAAGCCCAAGCGCATCGACGCCGGTTCCTTCGGCATAGGCCGCAAGCTTGCCACCGGCACCCTTGGGAAAGCCGATGATCGGCGTATCGGGATGGCGGTCCTTCAAACGGCGGACGATTTCGGCATTGGGCGCAATTACCCATTTTTCGAATTGCGCGGGCGAGAGCGAACCTGCCCAGCTGTCGAACAATTGCACCGCATCGATGCCGGCCTCGATTTGCGAAGCCAGATAATCAACTGTGGCAGCGATGATGGCATCGATAAGCCCGGCAAAGCGCGCTGGCTCTGCATGGGCCATGCGGCGGGCCTCTGACTGGTCCTTGCTCCCCTGACCATGCACCATGTAGGTAGCGACCGTCCACGGGCTTCCAGCGAAGCCCAGGAAGGTGGTTGTGTCGGGCAATGCGGCGCGCACTTTATGCACCGTTTCGAAAACCGGGGTGAGCCGTTGCGGGGTGGGGGTCAGCTCGCCAAGATGGCTTGTCGCCAGCCGCGGTGCGAGCCTTGGGCCTTCCCCGGTTTCGAACCACAGATCCTGTCCCATCGCGTGTGGGATAACCAATATGTCGGAAAACAGGATCGCGCCATCAAATCCAAAGCGCCGGATGGGTTGCAAGGTGATTTCAGCGGCGGAATCGCTGTCATAAGCAAGCTCGAGAAAACCGCCTTTTTGCGCGCGCAATTCGCGATATTCGGGCAGATAGCGCCCGGCTTGACGCATCAGCCAGACGGGAGGAATGTCCTCCTGATTGCCCTTCAGGACATTGAGCAGTTTCTTTTGGGGTAGCGCTGACATCGAGGCGTGAGTCCAATCAAAATATATATTTATATAAGGATGATGAAAGATGATGTGCTGGTGATAACCCCGCCCATAAAAGCTTTTGCGGATATTGCCAACAGCTTGACGGGAAAGGCTTTGCAGACTCCGGCAGAGTCGCAAAATCCATCCCCGTTATTCACAGGCTGTGGATGGCGCTTTGCCCCTGTGGACAGGCTGTGCCCGAATCGAGAGGTTAATCGCGGCTAATGGGGACCGAATGGGTACGCTAAACTTGTCCCTTGATTTATCCCCAGCCTGCCAACAAGGTTGACCCGTGACCCAAAGATTTCATCTTCATCTGCTGTCGGACTCCACTGGCGAGACGCTGGAAAATATTGCCAAGGCGGCGCTTGCGCAGTTTGACGGCGCGGAAAATGTGGTCAAGCATTTCTGGCCGATGGTGCGTTCGGAAAGTCATTTGCAGCGGATATTGGTCGATGTTGCCGCCAACCCGGGCCTTGTCCTGTTCACCCTCGTCAATCGCGATACAAGACGAACGCTTGAAAACCATTGCCGCATTTTGGGCCTTCCTGCGGTGGCGGCGCTCGATGCGGTCAGCGATGCGATGTCGAATATGTTGGGGCAGCAAGCGCAAGCGCGCCCCGGACGCCAGCACGCGATGGATGCCGCCTATTTTGCCCGGGTCGATGCCATCCAGTTCACGATCGCGCATGACGATGGGATCAATTCGCAGAATTGGGAAGAGGCCGATATTGTTTTGGCGGGGGTTTCGCGCACTTCCAAAACGCCGACGAGTATCTATCTCGCTAACAGAGGCTACAAGACCGCGAACATTCCCATCGTTCCCGAAGCGCCACCGCCGCCTATCCTGTTCACGCTTCGCCATCCCATGGTCATCGGGCTCGTGACCAGCGCCGAGCGGCTGATCCAGGTGCGCCGCAACCGGCTGCTGTCGCTGAACCAGTCGCCCGATACCGATTATGTCGACGAGGAAAAGGTGAAGGCCGAGGTTGCCCATGCGCGGCGGATGTTTGCCGACAATGGCTGGCCTGTGCTCGATGTCACGCGCCGGTCGATCGAGGAGACGGCTGCCGCGATCATCAACCTGTTCAACGAGCGCGAGCTGAAACAGATGGTTCCCGCTTGAGCCTGATTCTGGCTTCGCAAAGCGCCGGACGCATTGCGATGTTGCGCGCTGCCGGGGTCGAGGTCGAGGCGCATCCCGCTTTGGTCGATGAGGCGAGCATCAAGGAATCGCTCATCGCAAGCGGGGCCAAGCCGCGCGATATTGCCGATGCACTGGCCGAAGCCAAAGCGCGGAAAGTTTCGCGCAAGTTCACAGGCACGCTGGTCCTCGGTGCCGATCAGATTCTGGTGACCGCTGACGGGGAGATACTCGACAAGCCGGGAAGCCCGGACGCGGCGCGCGCGCATTTGGCGATGCTGTCGGGCAAGGTGCATCGCCTGATCAGCGCTGCGGTCATCTGCGAAAATGGCGAACCTGTGTGGCGCATCGTCGATACCGCGCAGATGACGACGCGGGCGTTGAGCGAGGAATTTATCGAACATTATGTCGCGGCCTATTGGGAGCATATCCGCCACAGCGTCGGCTGCTACCGGATCGAGGCCGAGGGCGCGCAGCTGTTTGCCGGTGTCAGCGGCAGCCAGTTTACCATCATTGGACTGCCATTGTTGCCGGTACTTGACTATTTGCGGGTGAGGGGTTTTTTACCGTCATGATCCTTCGACACAGCTCAGGACAGGCCCTTCGACACAGCTCAGGATATGCGGAAGTCATCGGGCATCCGATATCGCATTCGAAATCGCCGCTCATTCACCTATTCTGGCTCGACCGGCTTGGCATTGTTGCCGACTATAAGCCGCGCGATGTTTTGCCTGAGAATCTTGAGGCCTATTTCAAAGAGCGTGCCGCCGATGAAAGTTGGCGCGGGTGCAATATCACAATCCCGCACAAGATCGCCGCGCTCGATTTTGTGACCGATCCCGGCGAGGTGCGAAGCTCGATTGGCGCTATCAATACCGTTTTTCGCAATGAAGTCGGCGCGTTGGTCGGCACCAACACCGATGCCGGCGGCTTTTACGGACCGATTGCCGACGTACCGATTGCAGGCGAAACTGCGGTAGTGATTGGCGTGGGCGGCGCGGCTCGCGCAGTGCTGTTCGCGCTGGCGCAGGCGGATATCGGCGAGGTGGTGCTGCTCGCGCGCAATGCGCTGAAGGCTGCAGGTTTGTTGGCGCATTTCGGGCTTAAGGGTCGCGTGCTGCCTCTGGACGCACGGTTACCCGATGCGGCGTTGCTGGTGAATGCCAGTCCGCTTGGCATGGTCGGGCAGGAACCGCTCGCCATCGACCTGT
The DNA here is from genome assembly GCA_943369235.1 of Sphingomonas paucimobilis. GTDB lineage: Bacteria > Pseudomonadota > Alphaproteobacteria > Sphingomonadales > Sphingomonadaceae > Sphingorhabdus_B > Sphingorhabdus_B paucimobilis_A. The sequence continues at coordinate 29,507 of CALRMO020000003.1, read as the reverse complement.
CACCACTGCCCGAATATGCGTTGGTCTATGATCTCGTCTACGCGCCTATCGAAACCGCGCTTTTGAAGGCAGCGCGCGCGCGCGATCTCGAAACGGTCGACGGTCTGGAGATGCTCGTCGGGCAGGCGGCGATTGCCTTTGAGTTGTTTTTTGGTGTTGCGCCGCCCGATGACGGCGAGGACGAATTGCGCGCAAGGCTGCTGGCATGAGTAAGCCTCTAACGATCGGGCTGACGGGGTCGATCGGCATGGGCAAGTCGGCGGTTGCGGCGATGTTCGCGGACGAGGGCGTGCCGGTGTTCGACGCCGATGCAGCGGCGCACAAAATGCAGGCGGCTGGCGGCGAACTTGTTGCTGAAATAGAGGCCTTGTTCGCGGGCACCACCGGGCCACACGGCGTTGACCGCAAGGCGCTCGGCGCGGCAGTACTGGGCGACCGGGACAGGTTAGCCAAACTCGAGGCCCTGATTCATCCTGCGGTCGTGCGGCAGCGCGCGGCTTTTCTGAAAGAGCATGAGGACGCCGACATCGTTCTGTTCGACATCCCCTTATTGTTTGAAACCGGCGGCGACGAGCATGTCGACGTTACCGTCGTGGTGTCCGCACCAGCGCAGGTTCAGCGCCAGCGCGTGCTCGCCCGGCCCAATATGACGCCGGAGAAATTCGAACATATACTCGCGCTGCAAATGAACGATGCCGACAAGCGCGCGCGCGCCGACCATATCATCGATACCGGCCAACCGATGGCCGATACCCGGCATGATGTCCGCGAGCTTGTCAAAAAGCTGCGCGCGGGTCTTGCATAAGCGGTGAAAGACGCTCACATTCACTAACAGAATGCGAGAGATTATCTTCGATACGGAAACCACTGGTTTTGATCCCCTGACCGGGGACCGGATGGTCGAAATAGGATGTATCGAAATGATTGGCCGGGTGATGACCGGCAACACCTATCACGCCTATTTCAATCCGCAGCGTGCCATGCCCGCCGCTGCCGAACAGGTCCATGGTCTCTCCGACCGATTTCTCTCCGACAAGCCGTTATTCGCGCACAAGGCCGACGAGCTGATCGCGTTCCTCGGCGACAGCCCGCTGGTCGCGCATAATGCAAGCTTCGACTTCGGCTTTCTTAACACCGAGCTTCAACTCTGCGGAAGGCCACCGGTTGCAATGGAGCGGATGGTCGATACGGTGGCGCTGGCGCGGGTCAAGCATCCCGGCGCCAAGCTTTCGCTCGACGCACTGTGCACGCGATACGGCATCGACCGCAGCCACCGCGTCAAGCATGGCGCATTGCTGGACGCGGAACTTTTGGCGCATCTTTATATTGAACTGACGGGTGGTCGCCAGATCGGGCTCGGCCTCGTTGACGATGCTATCGGAGCTTTCGGTCATACCGAAACGCACAGCATCCGGGTCGAGATTTCCCGAACCTATCGGACGCCTCGGCCCCACGCCGCATCGGCAGACGAACTGGCCCGCCATGCCGAATTCATTGGCAAGATACAGGATGCGTTGTGGCTGGAGCCGGCCTCAGCGCTTTGACAGAAGGAGACAGGCATGGATATCAGGGTTTCAGGACATCAGGTCGAGACCGGTGAAGCGCTTCAGGGCCATGTAGAGAAACGCCTTACCTCCATTGCCGATAAGTATTTTTCGAAAGCTCTGTCCTCGCACGCAACATTCGGCCGTGCGCCGCATGACGGTTTTACCAGCGATATCGTCATGCATGTCATGCAGGGACTTGTGCTGAAAGGTCGCGGCGAGGCGCAGGACGCGCATGTCGCGCTCGATCAGGCGGCGGAACGGATCGAAAAACAGCTTCGGCGGTATATGCGGCGCCTTCAGGACCGCCACAGCCAGTCGGCCCACGCGCTGAAGGAGGAGGAAGCCGCCTACACCGTATTCGATTCAGGTGCTGACGTCGAAGACGAGGCTGCGCCCCAAGCTCCGGTTATTGTGGCCGAGATGAGTGTCGATATCCCCGAATCGACGGTTTCGGACGCCGTGATGTTGATGGATTTGCGCAACACCCCGGCGTTACTTTTCAAAAACACTGGAACTGGGCGGCATAATATGGTTTACCGCCGCGAAGATGGCACGATCGGGTGGGTTGAACCAAAATCTGCACCTTAGAATTCGGCCTCATCCAATCTAATAATGTAAACACATTCAAATATTTGGGGTTTGCTTCCCCGGTTCTGACCGGTCGCATTTGAACATATATGATTCGACTTTCTACACGGCTCGTTGAGGGCGCTGTTACTGCGAATGTGGTTTGCACAAGCAAATCCGACCTGCTTTCGCGGCTTTCGGATATTGCTGCCGAAAGTTATTTTCTCGACGCGGCGGTCGTCCATGATGGCCTGATCGAGCGCGAACGCCTTGGTCCTACGGGCTTCGGCGGTGGGACCGCCATTCCGCATTGCAAGGTTGTCGGCATCGATATGCCCGTTGCCGTATTCGCGCGCTTGTCGAAGCCAGTTGATTATGATGCCGTCGATGATGAGCCGGTCGATCTGGTCTGTGCCTTGGTATCGCCTGCGCAAGATGGTGCCTCGCATTTGCGGGCGCTGGCGGAGATCTCGCGGTTGTTCCGGGATGAGAAATTCCGCACGCAGTTGCGCGGTGCAGCGGATTCGGCGGCGATGTACGCGCTTTTAACCTTGTCCGAAGAGCGCGACGCCGCTTGATTGAGCCGCGCTTAACCAGCGAATTCCAGATTTCTGCATTAAAGCGGCTGGCCGAGGCCGGCGGCGACTTTGCGACTGTGCTGCACAAGGGCGACTCAACATCGGGCGCAATCCTGCTTGTCGGCCAGATCAGGGGCCAAAATCCGGTGGTTTTCGACCGTTATCCGTCGCTCGATGGGCGCTCGGAATGGCAGGCCATAGACTTGCAAGATCATGAAAATACGGAAAAAATTGTCCAATATTGGCAGGGACGCGTCAATCGCGATCCGGATTTATGGGTGTTTGAACTGGACGTCGCGTCGACAGAACGGTTGGACCTGCTTTTGGCGACCAGTGCTTGACATTGCTGCGCTGCATCATAAATGCCGCATTAACGAGTAGCGAAGGTTGTCGCGCGGGACACAAATGGGGTGACCGGACAAACACGCGAGTCGGATGCAACAAACGAAGAGCCAAACCAGAATATTAAAGGCTCATCCGCTGCTGCCGCCGCACTAATGTACGTTAAATGTTGAAAATGTTTCGGGCTGCCTCTGTGGCGGCCGTTTCGCTTACGCTGGTTTCTGCAGTCATTACCGCAGATGCCGGTTTTGCTTTTGGTAACGACCAGAGCATATCATTAAATGCTTCCACTATTGTAATCGATGCAGCGCGGCTCAGCGCTGATCAGGAAGCCGCCGAACGTGCCAAAGATGGTAAAGTGACCGCGACGCTCGCCGAAAATGGCGACATCAAATTTGTTCCTGGCAATGGCGGAGCGCCGGTCATGAACACGCAATCCGAAGATTTTGCGCAATCCGACAATGGCGATGCGATCTCGGCGTCTTCACTGGCCGAACTTGTGCGCCAACAGGACACCGACGACGCGCTCACGTCGGAAGAACGCTGCCTTGCCGGCGCGGTATATTTCGAATCGAAGGGCGAATCGCTTGCCGGGCAGCTTGCTGTTGCACGAGTCGTGATGGCGCGTTCGAAATCAGGACGTTTCCCGACAACATTGTGCGGCGTCGTCTATCAGAAAAGCCAGTTTTCCTTTGTTCGCGGCGGCGGGATGCCGCCAATTTCGACGGGCAGCAATAACTGGCGCAACGCTGTGGCGATCAGCAAGATTGCCTTGAACGACAGTTGGAAAAGCCCGGTTGAGGGTGCCTTGTTCTTTCATGCGCGCCACGTGTCGCCGGGCTGGCGCCTGACGCGTCTTGGCAGCGTGGATAATCATATTTTCTACCGCTGAGAACTGCGCTGAAATCGCTAAATCATAAGGGCCCCAAAAATGGGGCCTTTATTTTGTTCTACCTACGTTCTAATGCTCGCCGATGGCTTCTGTCGCGCACATCGATTCATTCACCGGGGCACCTGCGGTAGCGCGCGGCGTATCGCGACTGTTCCTTCGCAACCAGATCATGGTTCAACCCGAGGTCGGTTTGCGCAACCATCGCCGCGCCGATCTGATGGGGATCAACGCCAAGGGCGAGATTATCATCGTCGAAATCAAATGTGCGCGAGCCGATCTTTTGGGCGATCAGAAATGGCCCGAATATCTCGATTATTGCGACCGCTTTTTCTGGGCGGTGCCTGCGGGTTTCGACATCGGGCCGCTGCATAAAGAGGCGTTCATGCCCGAACGCGCCGGATTGATTATAGCCGATGCGTATGATGCCGAGATCGCCCGACCGGCGGCACTCGTTCCGCTGGCAGCAGCACGGCGCAAGACCGAAACACAGCGGCTGGCTCGTCTTGCGATGCGGCGCCTGATGGGCATTGCCGACCCTGATCCGATTTTGGCCGAGATTGAGGCGGAATGATTTCGGGATCGTCCTAAAGCCGTTCGTCCTGAGTAGGTGCCGACCCTGAGCTTGTCGAAGGGGAGGTGCCGTATCGAAGGATTTTGCGGGCGCAATTGGTCCTTCGATACGCTACTTCGGCCTTTCGATGCTTCGCTTCGCTCTGCTCTCAGGGCCTCTGCAGCTACTCAGGACGAACGGGTCTCTATACAACATATTTACAACGCTAAGCACCCTTCGGATTATACCAGATAGGCGACGAATAGGCGCGCTCTTGTGCCTTTAGTTCAGTGCCTGGAAGCAATTTGGCACCATAACGAAGGGCGTCGAACAAAACCCATCGAGGCGTTGGTATTTCGAGCACGCGAAGATAATAGAAAGCCCGCAACTTGGGATCGAATTCCGGATCCTGCCAGAGCGTCTTAAGCTCCGGCGCGCCGATGCTGTTGGTATAGCTTGCCTTCGCAATATTGACGGTATCGCCCACCGACGGAAGCTTGCCGTCTGCGCCAAGGCGACGGGTATCGGGACTGCTCCAGACGACGTTGAAGACTTTTTCCTGCAATTTACCCGAGCCATCGACCCAGCCTTTAACGATCTGCACACGATCGAGATTTGCGCCCATCGGATCCTTCAGCGCGGAGAGCATGAATTTGGGCGTTCCATTGCCCTGCTTCAAATCGCTCCCCATGGGAACGCCGCGGTCGTAACCTGCTTTCGCCATATTGCCCTTCAGGTCGCGATCGGCAAAGTCCCAGCCGCCGAAGAAGCGGACGATCATGCGCGGCCCCGTGGTCGCATACACTTCGCGCCGGGTCATCGCGTCGAAAATGGCGGCGCGGGTATTCGCCTTCGCCCACACCGCAGCATAGCCACCAGCGAGATAATGCCAGCCAAACCGCTCCGCCTTCTGGTTCCCCAACGTTTGGGGCCGCGAGGCGCGGTCGGCATTGGGCTCATTGGCCGAAAATTTGCCGAAGAAATTATCCTCGTCTGCGGTCGCAAGTCCGGTGTGGCTGTCGGTCGAGCCGATCATGCCCATCTTGTACGGATTTACGCCGGTCTGCCGTTCGATAGCCAGGCCGCGCTTCAACGCTTCGCGGACATAATCGCCCGGCAGCATGTCGCTGGTCTTCTTAACCGAGTTATCGAGATTTCCGATATCCCAGCCCGCCTTGCCGAAGCTCGCAAATTCATCATTGGGCGATAGAAACGGGTGCGTTTCGCTGTCGCCCTTGATTTGCGTGGCCTCGACAAGCGGTTCGCGCGCGGCACGCCGCCGCGCATATTCTGCTGTCATCGGCCCACCCCCGGGCATCGTCAGCTGAAACATCAGGCCGTTCGACAGGTTCGAATTGTGCGGAATGGCGAGCATCTTTCCGCCGGTGGCTTTCTCATAGCCGTCCATATAGTACCAGAGCATGTCGGCGCTCGTACCGACGAGCGAGGTATAGGGAACGACCTTGTCCGCCTTGTCCTTGCCATCGCGCAAGATCACGACGCGGTGCAGGTTGTCGCCCTTCGGCGTCAGCGTATATTCAAAGCCCATGAAGGCAGTGAATGTGCCTGGCTTGTTGTAGCGTTCGACAATTGAGCTGTGGTCTTTCCAGACGTCGGCGGTGCGTTCCGCATTTGCCTCGGGATCGGTCATGCTGGCGGGCAGGGTGCCTTGCGAAAACCGGTCAATAAGCTCGCGCGCCACCTGGGCCGATGCATCGGGACCCTTTTGCAATTCGTCATGCCAGCGGCGGAGCAAGGGATCGCGGAGGAACAGTCGCGGCGCGTCGTGAATGGCTTTCAGCGCGGCCAAACCATCGGAGTGATCGGCGATGACGAGGAAATCGAGCGGGCGCGAAAGCTTGGCCTTCAGCCCCATCGTCGCCGTGACTTCCTCTCCGCTGGCAAAGCGCAAGGCATCCTCGGGGCCGAGACGAACGCCAAAGGCAAAGGCATCGGATGAATTGGCGGTATGAAGGTGCGTGTCGCCGAAATAGACATTTTCGGGGTAAGCGGTTTCGACGACTTTGGCTTCTTCGCCGCCCCCGAATATCGCGGTTTTGTTGTCGCGGTTGCAGCCAGCGACAAGCAACGCCGTGCCGCTTGCGATCAGTAGCAATGCCTGTTTGCGCATATCGTCCCTCCCAAGACAATTTCGCGCAATCTGCGGCTGTTTGGGGTGCGCGTCAACGCATTTAAGCGCGCCGTTAAACGCGGTCGAACGGCTGTTTCAGGCTCCACCACAGGCTGGCCGGACGCGCATCCTGAACCGAATCCAGGCCTGTCGCCTGCGCCTGAGCGGTATTGGCGTAGGTGCCGAACAGCCGATCCCAGAGCGTGAGCGCAAAACCGAAATTCTGTTTTTGTTCGCCGACAGCGATGCTGTGGTGGACAAGGTGCATGTCGGGCGTCACCAGGATTTTTCGAAGCGCACGGTCAACGTGGACGGGCAGCCGGATATTGCTGTGGTTGAAGAGCGCATTGGCGTTGAGCCAGAGTTCGAACACCAAAGCGACAATGACGGGAACGCCCAGCAGCGCCACCCACAACGATTTGTATAAGGTCGAGACGATCAGCTCGAACGGATGGAACCGAAGCGCGGTCGTGACGTCGAGATCGCGGTCGCTATGGTGGACGGCGTGCATCCGCCACAGCAAGGGATGATGGTGCATCGCCAGATGCTGAAGCCAGACGGCGAAGTCGAGGATTACACAGGCAATTGCCGCTTCGATCAACCACGGCCAATCGACCAGATTAAGCAACCCGAACTTGGCCTCCGCCGCCCAGGTCGCTGCAACGCCAACGACCAGAACCGACGAGAGCAAGCGCCCGACAACCGCGTTCGTCAGGAAAAACATCGCGTGCGTAATCCAGCGCGGATGGCGGCCAAGCACGAGCGAGCGGCGCGGCCATAATGTTTCGGCCATCGCCAATACGACCATCAGCAAGGCGGGGATGGCGATCGCGTAAATGCCAAGCCCCGCCTCGATCATCTCTTACGCGTCCGCCTTTTCGAGAAACGGATAATCGGTATAGCCCTCAGCGCCCGGCGAATACCAGGTGCGGTAATTGTCCGGCGTCAGTTCAGCACCAGTCCGCAGACGCTCCACCAGATCGGGGTTGCTGATGAAAGGACGGCCAAAGCTGATCGCATCGGCCAAGCCGGAGGCAAGGTCTGCGTCGGCGAGTTCCCTGGTATATTCCTGGTTGAGGACCAATGGGTTGGTAAACACCTTGCGGATTTCCGGCGATACGCGCGGCACTTCGGTGGTGCCGAAATTGCCATAGGTCTTGATCTCGCGCAGTTCGAGAAAGGCAATGCCGATCTCCTGCAACGCGGCGGCGGCAGCGGTAAACAACGCCACCGGATTGCTGTCATCCGCGCCTTGTGTTTCGCCATTGGGCGACAGGCGGACCGAGGTCCGGTCGGCGCCGACCGCGTCGACCACGGCCTGCGTTACTTCGCGGAGCAAGCGGATGCGGTTTTCGATCGGGCCACCATATTCGTCGGTGCGGAAATTCGAATTGTCGCGCAGAAACTGGTCGATCAAGTAACCGTTGGCGCCGTGAATTTGCACGCCGTCGAAACCGGCGGCGATAGCGTTCTTTGCGGCGTGGACATAGTCGGCAATAACGCGCGGGATTTCCGACGTTTCAAGCGCACGTGCCTCGGCATAGGGTTTTTTGCCGTCCGCTGTATGGGCGTCACCGGGCGCGGTCGTCACCGACGCGGACACCGGCTGCGCGCCGCCGAGGAAATCGGGGTGAACAAGGCGGCCCATATGCCAAAGCTGAAGGATGATCCGTCCGCCCGCGTCGTGCACGGCTTGAGTTACAGGCTTCCATGCGGTGACCTGATCGTCCGACCAGATACCCGGAGCCGACGGCCAGCCGAGACCTTCCTGACTAATCCCCGTCGCTTCGGCGATAATCAGCCCGGCGGTCGCGCGCTGGCTGTAATATTCTGCCTTCAATTCCGATACCGGAACATGTTCGCCAACGCTGCGGCCTCGGGTGAGCGGCGCCATCAGGACGCGGTTGGGCGCGGAAATAGCGCCAAGCTGGATGGGATCAAACAAAGTTGCAGTCATATGATATCCTGTCATTAAGGCGTTGCTTTGGCGACAAGATGCGGATGAAAGTTGCAAATTGCAACGGGGGTTTATGGTTCAGAAGAATATCTATCCCAAGCCGTCGGCCTTGGCATTCTTTGCGCTGATTGCGGGCAATGTTACGATTGCATTTGGGCCGTTGCTCGTCCGCTTTGCCGATAGCGGGCCAATTGCGACCGGGTTCTGGCGGCTCGCGCTGGCTACGCCATTCCTGTTTCTTGTAGCTTACCGGTTCGGTTTTCGCCTGCAATTGGTGAAGCCGCGCACGTTGCTGCTAATCTTTGTCGCGGGGCTGTTTTTCGGTGCCGATATCATTGCGTGGCATATCGGCATCTTTCAAACGAAATTGGGCAACGCCACGTTATTCGCTAATTGCGCCAGTCTCTTGCTTGTCATCTATGGCGTTATTGTCGCGCGTGCCTTGCCGAACAAGTGGCAAAGCGCTGCGGTGCTTTTTGCCTTTGTCGGCGCGGCGTTGCTGATGGGGCAAAGCCTCGAACTCTCGCCCCGGCATTTCAATGGCGACCTGCTCTCGCTCGTTGCGGGCGTTGCATACACATTTTATCTCGTCATCATGATGAAGGTTCGCGAAAAAACCGAAAGCTGGGGTTCGCTTGGCATGGTGACGGCGGTTGGCGCCCTGGTGCTGTTGCCCGCTTCGTTGATCGCTGGCGAACAAATCATACCCACGGCCTGGTGGCCAGTTTTGCTGCTCGCCTTCTCGTCGCAGTTTTTCGGGCAAGGATGCCTGACCTATGCGCTGCCGCATTTCAGTCCTTTGGTCATTGGCATTGCATTGCTGTTGCAGCCTGCATTGTCGGCTGCTGCCGGATGGATTGCGTTTGGCGAAACGCTGACGACGATGGACTTTATCGGCAGCTTCATGGTGATGACCGCGCTCGTTCTGGTTCGGCGGCAATAGCGCTTTATTTGATCTCCCCGCGCGCCTACATTGTAGCGATGACCGCATCTGCTCTTCCGACCGATCCGACCCTCGATGAAATTCGCATCGCGCTTGCGCCAGCGGTCGGGCGCAACGCCGCGTTTGACGGCTGGTCGGGCACCGCCGTCGATCTGGCCGCCGATGAATATGGTGTCGACCGTGATGTCGCGGCGCTTGCCTTCAAGGGTGGCGCGTTGGCCCTGGTAGATGCGTGGATCGAATCGGTGGATATGGAGCTTGCGCGCAGGCTCCCACCCGAAGCACTTAACGCGATGAAAATTCGCCAGCGGATTACAGCGTTGCTTGCGACGCGGCTTGAGATCATGGCACCGGACCGCGAATCATTGCGCCGGGCCATGGCGATTATGGCAATGCCGCAAAATCTTCCACGTGCGGCAAAGATCGGCTGGCGTTCGGCCGACCGGATGTGGCGGCTTGCAGGGGACACCGCGAGCGATTTCAACCATTATACAAAGCGGATGACGTTGTCGGCGGTCTACGGCAGTGTGCTTTCTGTTTTCGTCAACGACGACAGCGACAATTTTGCGGACACGCGCGCATTTCTCGACCGCCGAATCGACAATGTGATGCAATTCGAAAAAGTGAAGGCGCAGGCCAAAGCGCGCCGCGAATATATCCCAAGCTTCTCGCGATTTGTTGGGCGCTTGCGTTATCCCGCCAGATGATGGGCGCGTCGCCCTTTGGGCGACGCAAGGCGCAAAGGTAGATAAGCCGCAAAGCCTGCTCTAAGTGCGTTCATCCGTGCATAAGGCGAATCAGCCCGGCAATTTTGGTTCGACTGTCGTGGTGTTTTCTTCTTCTTCGCGCCTTATCTAGCTTTGCGTCTTGCAGGCCCGAAGGGTCTGCACACCAAACTTCTTCATGCCGCGCGAAATCTTCCCTTGCCGTTAATGCGAATCGGTTGCAAATAGGCCGGGTGCAACTTGACCGGCTGTCCCTGAATAAAATCGCGACCGTGCGCGCCATCGACTGGACGGCAATGCCTGAAAGCGAGGGACATCGGTTGCGCTCATTGGGTCTTGAAGAAGGTGTCGTGGTCGAGGCGCTTCACCGGGGAATGCTGCTGTGGCGCGACCCGATTGCGGTCCGCGTCGGCCGGATGACAATCGCGCTTCGGCGCAAGGTTGCGGCGGCGATCACCTGCGAGGTTGCGCCTTGACCGAAATGATGCCGCTCGTTGCATTGGTCGGCAACCCGAACGCGGGGAAGAGCGCATTGTTCAACGCGCTAACCGGCGCGCGGCAGAAAATTGCGAATTATCCCGGTGTGACGGTCGAGCGAAAATCGGGGCGGCTGGCCCTTGCCGATGGCAGGCCGGTTGAACTGGTCGATTTGCCGGGCACCTATAGCCTCGTTCCCGATAGCCTCGATGAACAGGTAACGCGCAATGTCGTATTGGGGCAGCAGGCCGGACAGCGCCGTCCGGACGCGCTCATTCTGGTGCTCGACGCTGGAAATCTCGAAAATAACCTGCGCTTCGCGCTTGAGGTGATCGCGCTCAAACTGCCGACGGTCGTTGCGCTCAACATGGTCGACCTGGCCGAGCGCGACGGCCTGACCATCGACGCCGGGATATTGGCCGCCGAGCTCGGCGTGCCGGTCGTATCGACCGTTGCCGTTCGCAAGCGCGGACTTGATAACCTTACCGAAGCGCTTGGCACCGCCTTGACGGTAAAATCGAAAGCGACGCCTGAGGAACTCGCCGCGCGAGTCCTGCCCAATCGCGATACCGTGACGCCGCACGCGCATAAAATCGCGCGCAGGGCGGTCGTCGGCGAGACACGCACGCGGCAATGGACTCGGCGAATCGACTCCGTCTTGCTTCATCCGTTTATCGGCCCGTTCGTTTTGCTCGGGCTGCTGTTCGTAATGTTCCAGTCGGTATTTGCCTGGTCCGAGGCACCCATCGGCTGGATTGAGGCCGCAATCGCGGCATTGTCCGATGGCATCGCCACCGCACTGCCCGATGGATTTATCCGCTCGCTGATCGTCGAAGGCGTGCTGGCAGGCGTCGGTTCCGTCGTCGTCTTCCTGCCGCAGATTTTGATCCTGTTCCTGTTCATCCTGATTCTTGAATCGACGGGCTATATGACCCGCGCTGCCTTCGTCATGGACCGGATGATGGCAAGCGTCGGTCTGTCGGGGCACAGTTTCATTCCGCTTTTGTCGTCCTTTGCCTGTGCGATTCCGGGGATTATGGCGACGCGAACGATCATGGACCAGAAGGACCGGCTGACGACGATATTGATTGCGCCGCTGATGACCTGCTCGGCGCGTTTGCCCGTTTATACCGTAATTATCGGCGCATTCATTCCGGCGCGGACGATCGGGCCGGGCATCGGCTTGCAGGGAACCGTATTGTTTGCGCTTTATATCTCTGGAATAATCGGCGCGATGGTCGCTGCCTTGTTTCTGCGTCGCACAGTCGCCAAGGGTTCGGGCAGTAGCTTCCTTATCGAAATGCCGCGCTACCAACTGCCGCTCATTCGCGACATTGCCCTGGGTCTGTGGCAGCGGGCATGGGTGTTTTTACGGCGCGCGGGCACGATCATCTTTGCCTCGACGATCATCTTGTGGGTGTTGCTAAGCTTCCCCAAAGTTCCGATCGGCAGCGAGATGACTCAAAGCGAATATTCGGTTGCGGGGCGCATCGCGTCGGGGCTTGCGGTGGTGACGGAACCAATCGGCTTTAACGACAAAATTGCCCTGGCGCTGATTCCGGCGATGGCCGCGCGCGAGGTTGCGGTGTCGGCGCTGGCTACGGCCTACTCGGTCGATGCCGGTGACGATGAAGATGCAACCGCAATGGCGTTGGGCGACCGGCTGGCGGGCCAATGGTCGCTGGCAACCGCGCTCGCGTTTCTGGCCTGGTTCGTGTTTGCGCCGCAATGCATTTCCACCATTGCCGTTGCCAAGCGCGAAACAAACGGCTGGAAATGGCCGATGTTCATGGTCACCTATCTTTTTGCGCTGGCGTATCTTGCCGCTGGCATAACATATTGGACAGCGCGCTCCTTCGGCTTATAGCAAAGCCCACGAAATCATTCGAATTAAAGGGCAGATATATGGCGGGTAGCGTCAACAAGGTGATCATCGTCGGCAATCTGGGCGCTGACCCGGAAGTCAAATCCTTCCAGAATGGCGGTCGTATTGCCAATTTGCGGATTGCGACGTCGGAAGACTGGAAAGATAAGAATACCGGCGAGAAAAAGGAGCGCACCGAGTGGCACACGGTCGTGCTCAATTCGGACGGGCTTGTCGGTGTTGCCGAGCGCTTCCTGAAAAAAGGCAGCAAGGTCTATATCGAGGGTTCGTTGCGCACCCGCAAATGGCAGGACGCTTCGGGTAACGACCGCTATTCGACTGAAGTTTCGGTTGCCGGATTCGACGGAAAGCTGGTGATGCTCGATGGCGCGCGTGGCGGTTCAGGCGGCGGCGGCAATGACGGCTGGAGCGGTGGATCGTCGGGCGGAGGTCAGGGCGGCCCTTCGACAGGCTCAGGATCTGGCGGAAATAACTGGCAGGGTGGCTCGTCGGGCTTTGGCGGCGGCGACTTCGATAATGATCTGGATGACGACGTACCGTTTTGATCGGTCCTGAGGTGATTGCCTAGAATAATATCGATCCGGGGGGCGGAATGAAAAAAGCAATTTTGGCCCTTGTCCTGATCGGAGCGATTGCCGCTTATTTCATTTTCGATCTGGGCCAGTATCTCAGTCTTGAAAGCTTCAAGGCAAGCCAGGCTGAAATTGTCGCGGCCAAAGATGCCAATCCGTTCGTGTACATAGCCGGATTTTTCCTGATCTATGTTGCCGTCACCGGGCTTTCGATTCCGGGTGCGGCGATTATGAGCCTGGTTGCGGGCGCATTGTTCGGACTGGTGCTTGGCACGGTCATCGTCTCGTTCGCCTCGACCATTGGTGCAACGCTTGCCTTCCTCAGCTCGCGCTATCTGTTTCGCGATTGGGTGCAGGGCAAATTCGGCGAGCGGCTGCGCGCCATCGATGACGGCTTGGCGAAGGACGGCGCCTTTTACCTGTTCACGCTTCGACTGATCCCGGTCTTTCCCTTCTTTGTTATCAACCTGCTGATGGGGTTGACGCGGATCAAGACATGGACATTTTTCTGGGTCAGCCAATTGGGGATGCTCGCGGCGACCATCGTGTTCGTAAATGCCGGAACGCAAATCAGCCGGATTGAATCGACCTCCGGCCTGCTGTCGCCGGCGCTGATTGGATCGTTTGTGGCGCTGGCGCTTTTCCCGTGGGCCGCGAAATTCATCGTTAGGTTTGTGAAGCGCAGCCGTGGCTAATAATTGGAAAAAGCCAAAGAAGTTCGACCGCAACCTGATTGTCATCGGGGCTGGCTCGGCTGGATTGGTGTCGGCCTATATTGCCGCGATGGTGAAGGCGAAGGTGACGCTGATTGAGGCGCACGAAATGGGCGGCGATTGTCTGAACACCGGATGCGTGCCGTCAAAAGCGCTGCTCAAAAGCGCGAAAGTCGCGCATCAAATCGTCGACGCCGCGCGCTTCGGTATTGATGCACCGCCAGCCAAGGTCGATTTCCCGGCGGTCATGCGCCGCGTGCGTGACGTCATAACGGCAATCGAGCCGCATGACAGTGTCGAGCGGTTTACCGAACTCGGCGTCGACTGCGTTAAAGGCTATGCGCGCTTTGTCGATCCGTGGACGGTCGAAATTGATGGTGCACGAAGGCTGACTGCGAAGGCTTTCATTATCGCGACTGGAGCTGCGCCGCTCATTCCGCCGCTTCCGGGCGTGGAAGATAGCAGCTACCTGACCAGCGAAACCCTATGGGACGCGATGGCAACGCGCGACGCCGCACCGAATCGTCTGGTAATCTTGGGCGGCGGCCCGATCGGCTGCGAGCTGGCGCAGGCGTTCCAGCGGCTGGGAAGTCAGGTCACGGTTGTGGAGATGGCCGCGCGCTTGCTGCTAAAAGAGGATGCCGACGCAGCCGAGATGGTGACAGCGCAATTACAAGCCGAGGGCGTTTCGATTCTAACCCGGCACAAGGCGCTTCGGTTCGAGGACAAGTCCGTGGTCGTGGATGGGCCGGGTGGTGAACGAACGATCATGTTCGACGACGTTATTATCGCGGTCGGACGCAGGCCGCGCGTGTCGGGTTTTGGCTTGGAAGAGCTTGGGCTTGTCGTTGACGGCAAGCTTGAAAATGACGATTTCCTGCGCACCAATATGCCGCATATATTGTGCGCGGGCGACGTTGCGGGGCGGCAGCAGCTTACGCACGGCGGCAGTCACGAGGCGTGGTATGCGAGCATCAACGCGCTAGCGCGGCCGTTCAGAAAATACCGCGCCGATTATCGCGTGCTGCCGCGTGTGACCTATACCGAGCCAGAACTGGCGACGGTGGGTTTGACTGAGGCCGAGGCAGAAGCCCAGGGATTGGCCTTCGATGTGACGCGCTACGACCTCGACGACCTTGACCGCGCAATTGCCGAGAGCGAGGCGCGCGGCTTCGTCAAAATCCTGACCGCCAAGGGCGGCGACCGCATTTTGGGCGCGACTATCGTCGGGCAACATGCAGGCGAAACTCTCGCCGAAATCACCTTTGCGATGAAGCATAAAATGGGCCTTCGAAAGATTTTGCAGACCATCCACCCCTATCCGACCTGGGCTGAAGCGAACAAATATGCCGCCGGACAATATGGTCTGGCGCGCAAGCCCGAGGGGCTCTTGAAGTGGGCTGAGCGATGGTTTCGTTGGCAGCGTGGCTAGCGAAAATTTCGGGCGGCGACCGCGATACGCTGCGCCACCGTAACACCACACAAAGCGGCAAACAGTATGGCTAGCGTCGGAAAATACGCCGGAAACAGGCTAAACAGAATGAAGAAGGCAATGGTCTCGCCGCCTTCCATCAATCCGGTCGAGTAGATGAAGGCCTTTGGACCATGCGTGCGATCCGAAGCTCCCTGGCGTGCAGCGATGGCGGCAAAACCAAGGAAGCTGACGGCGGTAAGGGTGAAGCTTGCGACGAGCAGCAACGCGGGAAGCTGGTTTGCGGCATTTGCGAAACCGAAGGCAACGGGCACCGACACGTAGAAGAGAAAATCAGCTAGCGTATCGAGATAGCCGCCGAATTCGGTCGGCCCGTTTACGCGGGCAACGGCGCCGTCCAGACCATCAAGGACACGGTTCCCCATGATGAGAAGCAAGGCTGCGGCAAATTGCTGCCGACTGATTGCAAGTGCGGCCCCGATTCCAACAAACGCGCCCGCAAGAGTCAGTGCGTTTGCAGAAATTCCCGACGCTGCAATCCACCGCGCGCCTGCATTCAGTGGTGGGTCGACAAACCGGCGCAATTGGGCGTCAAACATTGTGCACGCTGGTCATTTTTTGGCCAGCAAATCCTTCAATCCGGCAAGCGCGCCCAGCGGCGCGGCCTCCTCTTCCTCGGATTTCACGCCCGCAGCCTTTAGTATCTTCTCGGCTTCGGGGCTACGCGGATAGGGGTTGAGCGCGAGTCCGAGCGATTGTGCCACCGCCTCGCCCAAATCGATGGTCTGGCCGTCGTGGAACATCGTTTCGCAATCGTCGGCCTCAAGCTCGATTTCGCCGCCAACCGTCGGCTCGGTAATGAAGCGGATATGGATGGGCTCATCGATGTGTGCAGGGACCGGGTCGTTGCTGGCAATGCAATATTGCGCGAGATTGGCGGTGAAACGGCCGGTCGCCAATATGTCCGACGCCTCGTGCTTCAACGATATTTCCGCCTCAAGCGAATCGAGCGCGGCCAGGTCGAACCGCGCGATCAATCCCGAACGTGCATCATCGTCGGCGCTCAGACGGATATTCTGACTATGGCTACCGATTTCGGACAATTTGACGACATGGCTAAACTCGTTACCGGTCACCATTTGGCGCTGCCGTCGACGATCATCTCGGGCAGTTGCGATCCGAGCGCACGTTGGACATCGAGCAGCCCCTGCCGGACATGCGTCAACGCGACAGGATCGGCAGCTTCGCTTCGGTAGATGTTGCGCAAGATCGCATCGTCGAGCGCGGCATGATCGGCAAGCGCATCGCGGAATGCGCCGAGCCTGCCCCCGACCGCGCCCATAATCTTGCCGATATGCTTGCCGACGATCATGTCGCCAATGCCGACCTCGCGCAATTGGCCGTCCATATCGTCGACGAACACCTCGGTCAGATGCGCCATATCCTGGGCGTGCGCCGGATCTTCCTCGAGCCGCAACAGCACCAGCGTCAAAATTGCCGCGACCATATCGAAACGTCCGTCGATGCTGTCGGGAACCTGCCCCTCAATGTACCAGTGCGGCAACCGCGCGGTGGCGACGATCTGGTTGTACAGCGGCACCAGCTTCGATTTGGGGTCTGGCCCGGAATTCCCGAACAGGCGTTGCAGCAAAGACATGGTAACTCGCTCCGGTCGGCTAATGCCGCGTTCATCTGGACTTGCATATTGATATTGCGCGCCAAGGATGCAATGGCAAAGCCTTAGTTTCGTGGATTACCGGAGAAGTCTATGCGCGTGTCGCAAATTGTCAGCCTGACCGCCCTTGTTGCCGCGTTGGTTGTGACCTCAGGCTGCACGCGGCTTCGCGGTCATCAGGGCTATATTGGTGATGCGACCTTGCTGAAGGCTGTTCAGCCTGGTGTCGATAACAAGGATTCGGTTCAGGCTTCGCTCGGTCGTCCGACCTTTGTCGGCCAGTTTGATCCCAATGACTGGTATTATTACTCGCGCGATACGCGTCAGCTCGCCTTTGCCCAGCCATCGGCTACCGAGCAATATGTCCTGAAGGTCCGTTTCGATCCTGCCGGCAATGTCGCTTCGGTGACCCAGACGGGCAAGGAACTGATTTCGAAGATCAGCCCCGAGGGCGACAAGACCCCGACGCTTGGCCGCAACACCAGCTTCTTTGAAGAGCTGTTCGGCAATATCGGCTCAGTAGGTGCCGGAACAGGGCAGGGCAGCACACCAAACAGTCCCAACTAATTCACGGTCTGGCTATTCGGCGACGCCCGCCGCCGCCAATACCGCCAATGTAACCAGATCGCTGGTGCTCGACGCCATCGTCGCGACCTGAACCTGCCGCTCGATACCGAGCAGCATCGGGCCGATGACCTGATCGCCGCCGAGCTCACGCAGCAACTTCGCTGACAGATTGGCGGACTGGAGACCGGGCATGATCAGCACGTTGGCCGGTCCCGACAGGCGGCAGAACGGATATTTTTTCATCAGCGCCGGATTGAGTGCGACGTCCGGCGGCATGTCGCCTTCAAATTCGAAATCGGGCTTACGTGCATCGAGGACCGCGACCGCTTCGCGGATATTGTTCAACCAGGTTCCTTCGGGATTACCGAAGGTTGAAAAGGACAGAAATGCAACGCGCGGAACATGGCCCATGCGCCGCGCAACGCCCGCAGTCTTCTCGGCGATATGCGCGAGCTCTTCGGCTGTAGGGCGTTCGTTCACCGTTGTATCGGCGATGAAAACGGTATGTGTTTTGCCGACCATGACATGAATGCCGAACGGTATCTCGCCTTTTTTCGGATCGAGCACGCGGCGAAGTTCGCGCAGCGTCTGACCGAAGGTTCGCGTAACCCCAGTAATCATCGCGTCGGCCTGATCCATTTGCAGCAACAGCGCGCCAAAGATATTGCGGTCGCGATTGACCATGCGCTGGATGTCGCGGCGAAGATATCCCCGCCTTTGCAGCCGAGCGTAAAGCTTGTCGACCATCCGTTCGACCAGGTTGCTGGTGACGCTGTTATGGATTTCATAATCGTCGGGATCGGCGCCAAGCTCACGCAGTTTTTCGGTGACGCCCGCCTCGCGCCCGATCAGCACGGGTACGCCATAGCCGTCCTGTTTGAACTGGACGGCGGCACGAAGCACGACATCTTCCTCTGCTTCGGCAAAGATCACGCGCTTGGGCTTGGCGCGCGCGGTTTCATAGACCTGGGTGAGCACCGACGTGGTCGGGTTCAGCCGCGCCCGAAGCTGCGCGCGATAGGCAAACATGTCGGCAATCGGTTTTTGCGCGACGCCTGAATCCATTGCCGCTTTGGCCACGGCCGATGCGACGATTTCCATCAGCCGCGGATCAAAGGGCGACGGAATGATATAATCGCGCCCGAATTTATGGACGAGCCCGCCATAGGCCGCAGCAACTTCCTCCGGCACCGTTTCGCGCGCCAGTTGTGCCAGCGCATTGGCGGCGGCAATCTTCATCGGCTCGTTAATCGTGGTCGCGCGTACGTCGAGCGCACCCCTGAACAGGAACGGGAAGCACAGGACATTGTTGACCTGATTGGGAAAATCGGACCGTCCGGTGGCAATGATTGCGTCGGGCCGCGCAGCACGGGCAACGGGCGGCGAAATTTCGGGATCGGGATTGGCCATCGCAAAGATAATCGGCTGGTCGGCCATCGCCTTGACCATATCGGCGCTCAGCGCATTGGCCGCCGACAGTCCGAGAAATACATCGGCACCGACAATCGCGTCGGATAAATGCCGCGCTTCGGTCTTGGCGGCGTGGGCGGATTTCCACTGGTCCATGCCATCGGTTCGGCCCTGATAGATAACCCCGCTGCGGTCGCACATGATCACATTGTCGTGCGGCACGCCCATTGCCTTGATAAGCTCGGTACAGGCGATCGCCGCCGCGCCCGCGCCGTTACAGACGACCTTGATATCTTTCAGGCTGCGTCCCGTCAGTTCGCAGGCGTTGATGAGGCCAGCCGCGGCAATGATCGCGGTGCCGTGCTGGTCATCATGGAACACCGGGATGTTCATCCGCTCGCGCAGCGTCTGCTCGATGATGAAACAGGACGGCGCGGCGATGTCTTCAAGGTTGATACCGCCGAAAGTAGGCTCAAGCAGTTCGACGCAATCGATAAAGCGGTCGACATCTTCAGTCTTCACTTCAATGTCGATGGAGTCGACATCGGCGAAGCGCTTGAAGAGCACGGCCTTGCCCTCCATCACCGGCTTTGACGCAAGCGCGCCAAGATTGCCCATGCCCAAGATTGCGGTACCGTTGGAAATCACCGCGACCAGATTGCCTTTTGCAGTATAGTCATAGGCGGCAGCAGGGTCGTCGAAGATGGCCTGTACCGGAACGGCAACGCCGGGCGAATAGGCAAGGCTCAGGTCGCGCTGCGTGGCCATCGGCTTGGTTGCAACAATTTCGATCTTGCCGGGCCGTCCCTGCGAATGGAAATCCAGGGCTTCCTGCCCGGTAAACTGGACGTCGCTGTCGTTCATTTTGGGCCCTGACCGGTTATCATCAACTTATCCGCCCCTAACGCGGGTCTGACGCCAGGGCAAGCATTGCCCCAAAGGCGGGGCTTCGCTAACGCGGTTGGCGATGGCAGGGGACGGCTCACCAACACCGATGATGGTGCAATATCTTGGCTTGAAGGCCAAGGCGGGAGACTGCCTTTTATTCTACCGGATGGGTGATTTTTTCGAGCTGTTTTTCGATGATGCCCGAGCGGCAGCGGCGACGCTCGATATCGCGCTCACCTCGCGCGGCGAACATGAAGGGCGTCCGATCCCGATGTGCGGGGTGCCGGTCCACAGCGCAGAGGCCTATCTTGCGCGGCTGATCAAGGCAGGCCACCGGGTCGCCATTGCCGAACAAACCGAAAGTCCCGAGGCGGCAAAGGCACGGGGCGGATCAAAGACGTTGGTCGCGCGCGACATCGTCCGTTTTGTGACCGCTGGCACGCTGACCGAGGATAGCCTGCTCGACAGCTGGGCATCGAACATGCTCGTCGCGCTGGCACCTGTCGGGGATACCATAGGGATCGCGGCAACCGATATTTCAACGGGCTATTTCGAGCTGGCGACAGTGTCGCCCGGCGCGGTCGAGGCGGAACTGGCGCGGCTGGCGGCAAGCGAAATCGTGACTCATGACGGCTTTGCCGGTGCGCCGTTCGGTGCAATCAGCCGGCCCAAACCGGATTTTGAAAGTCAGGCAGGCGAAGCGGCGCTGAAGCAGCATTTTGCCTTGGCGAGCACCGAAGCACTCGGCCCTATTACGCGCGCCGAGCTTGCCGCTGCTGGCGGGTTAATCGCTTATCTCGCGCATGTCGGTCAGGGCAAGATGCCCTTTCTCAAATTGCCGGTCCGGCGCGAGGTGAACGAGCATTTGGCCGTAGATCAGGCGACGCGCGACAGTCTCGAGATCAACACCGCAAGCAAAGGGGGCCGCGCCGGGTCTTTGCTTGCCGAGGTCGACCGGACGATTACCGGCGCTGGCGCGCGGCAGCTGGCCGCCGACCTCGCTGCGCCGTTGATGGACAAGGCAAAGATCGACGCGCGGCTGTCGCTGGTGCGGTGGTTCCACGATGCGCCATTGTTGCGCGATGCCATCCGGACGGCCTTGCGGCAACTGCCCGATATTGCCCGCGCTCTGGGACGCGTCGTTGCCGGACGCGGCAGTCCGCGTGATGTCGGCCAGATTCGCGACGGATTGGACAGCGCACGGGCGTTGCGCGAACGGTTGGGTGCGATGGACGATCGGCCAGCCTTGCTCGATGCGCTGTTGCCAACGCTCGACGGGCACGGCGCGATGGTGGACCTGTTCGCCCGCGCGCTGGTAGCCTCTCCGCCGACCGAAACAGGACAGGGCGGCTATATTGCAGAGGGCTATGACGCCGCGCTCGATGCGCTGCGCTCGGCGGGCCGCGACGGGCGGCAGGCGATTGCGCAACTGGAGGCGCGGTATCGCGAGATGACGGGCGTGGCCTCGCTCAAGATCCGGCACAATGGCGTGCTTGGCTATTTCGTCGAGGTGCCTGCCAAAAATGGCGATACTTTGATGACGGCCGGGTCGGGCTTCACACATCGGCAAACGATGGCGGGCGCCGTCAGATTCAACTCGCCCGAGCTGCACGAGGAAGCGATTCGCATCACGCAAGCTGGCGGGCATGCACTGGCAGCGGAAGCTGCTCATCTGGAGGAATTGATTGCGCACGTCATGGACCGCCGTGACGCGATTGCGGCGAGCGCCGATACGCTGGCGCGGATCGACGTTGCAGCGGCCCTCGCCGAACGTGCGGCGGAAGGCGGTTGGTGCCGCCCGACCTTTGCCGATCATCCCTGTTTGGAAATCGAGGGCGGACGGCATCCGGTCGTGGAGAGCGCGCTGGCGAAATCGGGCGACCGCTTCATTGCCAATGACTGCAAGCTGTCGCCGGACAAGCGCCTTTGGCTGGTGAGCGGGCCGAATATGGGCGGCAAGTCTACCTTCCTGCGGCAGAATGCGCTGATTGTCCTGTTGGCGCAGGCAGGAAGTTATGTGCCCGCCACGTCGGCAAGGTTGGGACTGGTTGACCGGCTCTTTAGCCGTGTCGGTGCCTCGGACAATCTTGCGCGCGGACGTTCGACGTTCATGGTCGAGATGGTCGAAACCGCAGCGATTATGGCGCAGGCGACAACGCGCAGTTTTGTGATCCTCGACGAGGTCGGGCGGGGCACATCGACCTATGATGGCCTTGCCATCGCTTGGGCGGTGGTCGAGGGGATCCACGAAGCCAACCGCTGCCGCTGCCTGTTCGCAACGCATTATCACGAACTGACCCGGCTCGCAGACAGCCTCGACGCGCTATCGCTGCACCATGTGCGGGCGAAGGAATATAAGGGCGACCTCGTGCTGCTCCACGAGCTGGCAGATGGCCCAGCCGACCGAAGCTACGGGATTGCGGTTGCAAAATTGGCAGGCCTTCCGCCACAAGTCGTTGCGCGGGCGAAAACGGTTTTGGACAAGCTCGAAAAGGGCCGCGCTGAAACCGGGGGTCTGGCGGCGGGGCTTGGCGACTTGCCGCTGTTCAGCGCCGCGCTCGACGCCGCTGAAGCAAAGGTCGATGCGTTAAGGGAAAAACTGTCAGGCATCGACATTGACGCGCTGACTCCGAGACAGGCGCTTGACATGCTTTATGAACTCAAAGGGTTGGCCGAAAACTAAACAATCGCGATTATATGTAAAAACGGCGAGACGGTAAGACGAGGGCGGTTTCCACCTTCACTTCGTCATTCCGTTTCGCCGTTTTTACATTTTCAAGCCAAACTCAAAAACAGCCCCGCGAGTGCAGCGCTCATTAGATTAGAGAGCGAGCCTGCCGCCAGCGCCTTCAATCCAAGCTTGGCAATTATCGGCCGCTGGTTGGGGGCGAGGCTGCCGGTCACGGCCATCTGGATCGCTATTGAACTGAAATTGGCAAAACCGCACAGCGCAAAGGTTACGATTGCAACTGTTGGCGCCGACAGCGTCGTGATCGCGCCCAAATCGATAAACGCGACGAATTCGTTCAGAACTATCTTGGTGCCGAAAAAGCCCCCTGCCTGCATCGCCTCGTTCCACGGCACGCCGAGCAGATACATGATGGGCGCAAAGACATAGCCGACGATCTGCTGAAAGCTTAAATCGGGCTGGCCGAACCAGCCGCCGATGCCGCCCAATATGCCATTTGCGAGAGCGACCAGAGCAACAAACGCAAGCACCATCGCGCCGACGGCGACGGCGAGCTTCACCCCGGTCTGGGCGCCTTGCGCCGCTGCCATAATGATGTTCGCAGGCTTTTCCTCACCATCGTCGGCGACGACGATCGGCTCGTCATCGGGATGTGGATTGGGCAAGGCGGGATCGCGCTCGCCAACGGGCATCGGAGGAATGTCGGGCATCATCAGCTTGGCCATCAGGATTCCGCCGGGCGCGGACATGAAGGCGGCTGCGAGCAGATAATCGATGCGTATCCCCATCGAGGCATAAGCGGCCAGGATCGTCCCTGCTACCCCCGCCATGCCCACGGTCATGACGCAGAACAGTTGTTCGGGCTTGAGGCCCGCGAGATAGGGCCGGATGACCAGGGGCGACTCCGATTGCCCGACAAAGATGTTGGCCGCTGCGCACAGGCTCTCGACTTTCGATATTCCAGTGACCTTTTGCAAGCCGCCGCCGATCCAGCGGATAACATATTGCATGATGCCAATATAATAGAGGATCGAAATCAGCGACGCGAAGAAGATGATGACGGGCAGCGCGGCAATGGCGAAACTGTTGCCACCGATTGCGGGTGAGGCGAGCGGGCCGAAAATAAAGTCGGTGCCGGCCTTGGCGTATCCGAGCAGGTGCGAAACGCCGTTCGACATCACTTGCAGCACTGTTTTGCCCCACGGCACATAGAGCACCAGCGCGGCGAGGCTGGCTTGTAGGGCAAAGGCCGCGCCAACGACCCGTAGCCTGATCGCGCCGCGGTTCGACGACAGCAGGACTGCCACCGCCAGAATCACAACCATCCCGGCAAGGCTCATCAAAATCTGCATTGAAAACTCCGACCCCGTTGATGTCCGGTTACCTAGCGCCAAGCCCTCTCTTGCGCCAATAAAATAAGGCGCTAGTCAGTGACCATGACAGACCAGACCGCAACCGGCGCCTCAAACGGCAATATTCCCAAATCGCTTTTCCTGTTTTCGATCTTTTACGGCGGGATGGTTCCGTTGGGCGGATTTCTGGGGGCAAAGCAGGTTGCGATCGGGCCGCTTGCGGTCGAGGCCGGTATATTTCCTTTCCTGACGCTGATTGCCGTATCGAGCGCAATTGCCGAAATGCACGGGCGCGCAACCGCAGACAGGCTGGTGCGCTATGGCTTCGTTCCTTTGTTCATCGCCATTGGCCTTGCCTATTTCGTGCTTCGGCTGCCAACCGATCCCGAAATGTACGAACCGGCGAAAGAGGCGTTTCCGATCATCGTCGGGCAAAGCGGACGGATGATGGCGGCCGGTATCATCGCGTATGGCGTGTCGGTTTCGCTCAATGTCTGGCTGTTTGCGCGCTTGAAGGGAACGTCGGGCAAGTATCTCGCCATTCGCGGCTTCATTGCGGCGGCGCTGTCGCAGATCGTCGACACGCTGATCTTTATCACCGTCTCTTTCTATGGCGTGCGTCCGATTGCCGACTTGATGGTCGGCCAGATGATCGCGAAGATTGTCCTGTCGGCCGTGATGGTGCCGTTGGTCATTGCGCTCGTCGTTCGCATCGGACGCAAACTGGACGAGACGGCATGACCATCGATCCCGTCAATCTTGCCAAGGCGGAAACGCTTACCGAGGCGCTGCCTTATTTGCAGCGTTATGCGGGCAAGACCTTTGTCGTAAAATATGGCGGCCATGCGATGGGGGATGCAGCGCTCGCGCAGGATTTTGCTGCGGACATCGTGTTGCTGAAGGCGGTCGGCATCAATCCCGTCGTGGTGCACGGCGGCGGACCGCAAATTGGCGCAATGCTCAAGAAACTGGGAGTGGAAAGCGAATTTGTCGACGGGCTTCGCATAACCGACGCTGAAACCGCCAAGGTTGCCGAGATGGTACTGTCGGGCGCGATCAACAAGGAACTGGTCGGTTGGATCAATGCGGCTGGCGGCAAGGCGCTTGGCATTTCCGGCAAGGATGGCGATTTCGTGCGCGCGACTAAAGTACAGCGGACGCAGAAGGATCCCGATAGCAATATCGAACGCAGCATCGATCTGGGCTTTGTCGGTGAGCCGCAAAGCGTCGATCGCAGCGTCATCGATACGATCAGCGGGGCGGGCATGATTCCGGTCATTGCCCCGATTGGCGTCGGCGAGGACGGGCATACCTATAACATCAACGCCGACACGATGGCGGGCGCGATTGCGAGCGCATTGGGTGCGTCGCGGTTGTTTTTGCTGACCGATGTCGCGGGCGTGCTCGACAAGTCGGGGCAGTTGTTGACTGACCTCGACCCTAACGCCATCGCAGAGTTGCAAGCCGACGGCACGATCAGCGGCGGCATGATCCCGAAAATCCAGACCTGCGTCGATGCAGTCGAGGCCGGCGTCGATGCTGCGGTCATTCTCGACGGGCGCACTGCGCATGCGATGCTGATCGAGATGTTTACCGTCAAGGGTGCCGGTACGCTGATCCATAAATAGCTGTTTTATGTAGTTGATACAGCGCAGCGGCTCGGCTAATCGCTTGGGCCTGTTTTTAACGGAGAAACACATGCTCCTCGCGCTTATTTCCATCATCGGTTATTTGATGACGATCCTTTCGACCGTGGTCATTGTCCAGTTCATTTTGAGCCTGCTGATTGCGTTCAATGTCGTCAGCCTGTCGAACAATTTCGTGTCGTCGATCTGGCATGCGCTCAACATGATCCTCGATCCGTTTCTAAAACCGATCCGCAAGATCATGCCCGATACCGGGATGATCGACTTTTCGCCGATGGTGCTGCTCATCGGACTTCGCATCTTGCAAATGCTGTTGATGGGCCTTGCCAATGACATTGCTTCGGCGGGCATGTGAGCGCCGACAGGATTATTGACGGAAAGGCGTTTGCAGCAACGCTGCGCCAGCGGATTACGGGCGTCGTGCCCGATTTTGTCTCGCACGCGGGCCGCAAGCCCGGCCTTGCCGTTGTCCTGGTTGGCGACGATCCCGCGAGCCGCGTTTACGTAGGCTCGAAGAAAAAGGCCACGGTCGAGGCGGGCATGGAAAGTTTCGAACACCGGCTGCCCGATACGGTCTCGCAGTCCGAGCTAGTCGCCCTCGTCCAAAAACTGAACGCCGACGATGCTGTTGATGGCATATTGGTCCAATTGCCCTTGCCGTCGCATATCAACGACAAGGCCGTGATTGCTGCAATCGACCCGGCAAAAGACGTCGATGGGTTTCACGTTGTCAACGCCGGGCGCCTGGCGGTCGGCGAGGAATCGTTCGTTCCGTGCACGCCGCTTGGCTGCCTCCTGCTGCTCAAGGACCGTATCGGCGATTTATCCGGTAAGAACGCAGTCGTTATCGGCCGGTCGAACATTGTCGGAAAGCCAATGGCGCAGTTGCTGCTGGCGGAGAATTGCACGGTAACCATCGCGCACAGCCGGACAGCCGATTTGCCCGAAGTGGTGCGCCGCGCCGATATCGTCGTCGCCGCGGTTGGCCGGCCGGAAATGGTGCGTGGCGACTGGCTGAAAGATGGCGCAATCGTGATCGACGTCGGCATCAATCGTCTCGCCCCATCCGAGGGCGAAACAAAAGGCCGTCTGGTGGGCGATGTTGCCTTTGAACAAGCCTTGGATCATGTTGACGGAATTACCCCGGTACCCGGCGGCGTCGGCCCGATGACGATTGCCTGTCTGTTACGCAATACGCTGGTTGCCGCGCATCGGCGCGCGGGCTTGGCAGCCCCCGAAGGAATATGACGTCATGAAGATATTAGCATATGCTTCCCTGTCTCTCGCGCTGGCCGCATGTGCCAGCGGACCTTCGTCCGATGTCCGGAGTTTCGAGCCGAAAATAGCCAATCCGAGCGCGATTATTGCCGCCGAAATCGGCTTCAACCAGTTGGCACAGGAAAAGGGCCAGTGGACTGCTTTCCGGGAAACGGCGGCGAAAGATGCAGTCATGTTCGTGCCACGGCCAACGCTCGCGCTGGAGCATTTGAAAGGCAAGACAGACCCTGCGCGCTCAGTGAAGTGGCAGCCGCACAAGGCGTTCATGTCGTGCGACGGCAAGACGGGCGTGACCACGGGCGCCTGGCAGCATCCCAATGGCACGGTCGGTTATTTCACCACGGTGTGGCAGTGGACCCCGAAAAACGACCGTGGCGACGGGGAATGGAAATGGGTGGTCGATCATGGCGATGACCTGACCGCGCCGCGTCAACCTCAGGAAATGATCGAAACAAAGGTCGCCAGTTGCAAGGGAAGCGCGCCCGCTGCACTTATCGCCCCGCCGGAAGGTGCGAAGATGAAGGCAGGCTATTCAAAGGACCAGTCGCTCAGCTACACCTGGGTAGTTCAACTCAACGGCGCGCGGACGATTGAGGTGAAGCTCTGGAATGGTGCTGCGCTGGAAACCGTGATCCTTGACCGGGTCGCTGCGGAGCAATGATCGACCTTTTCCTTTCGGCGTTCATTACATTTTTCGTGGTCATCGACCCGCCGGGGTGCGCTCCTATTTATGCAAGTCTGACCAAGGGCGCGACTGGTGCGCAGCGGCGCAACATGGCGCTGCGGGCGACTGCGGTTGCTGCGGGTATCCTGCTTGTCTTCGCTTTATTCGGCGAGCAGCTTCTTGCGGCTCTGCATATCGAACTTAACAGCTTCCGTATTGCGGGCGGGATCATGCTGTTCCTCATAGCCATCGAAATGGTTTTCGAAAAACGCACCGAGCGACGAGAGGAGCGCGCGCAGAAGATTATCGACACGCCCGAGGTCGAGGACGTGTCGGTGTTTCCCATGGCCATGCCGATGATTGCGGGACCTGGATCCATTGCTTCGGTCATGCTGCTGATGTCGCAAAATGAAGGTATACAGCGCGCGTCTGTGATATTGGCAGCGCTTGGTGCGGTTCTGGTCCTGACGCTCGTCGCGCTTCTGGCTGCGGGCCCGATCATGCGGGTGCTCGGGTCAAAGGCAGAGGCCGTGATTACCCGTCTGCTCGGTGTTTTGCTTGGCGCACTGGCGGCGCAGTTCGTGATCGACGGCTTGCGGGCAAGTTTCGCCTGAAGATGTCAGCTATTGCAGCGTTACGCGATCTTCCGAACCGTCGTGCCGTCCGAAAAACTGCATCAGCTGGACAATCAGGTCGGCTCGGTCCGATAATCCTCGCGCTTCGAGCAATGCCTGTTTGGCTGCATAATCGAACGGCGCGATTTGCGCGATCGCGTTCACCAGCGAATAATCGTCGAGTTGGCCGACCGCAGCCCAATCGACCGCATAGCCCTGCGCATCGGCGAAGCGTCGCGATTCGATTTCAAGCGACGCGCGCTCGGCAAGCGATAAGGCATCTGCCGCTTCGTCCTCTTCCCAAAGCTCGGCCTCGACCTGCCGGAACGATGTATTGACGTCCAGCTCCTTCAGGACCGTGAATCGTTGAAGTCCCTCAAGGATGACGTTGTATCGGCCATCCTCCATCGCCTCGACATCGCCAATTCGCCCGAGGCATCCGACTTCAAACAAAGGCGGATTACCTCCCTGGCCGCGGGGCTGGATCATTCCGACCATCCGGTCGCGGGCCAGCGAATCGCCGATCAGGTCGCGGTAGCGCGGCTCAAAAATGTGCAACGGCAACTGCATGCCAGGAAACAGGATCGCGCCGGTCAGCGGAAATATCGAGATGCGGCGGACGGTCATCCGAACAGGATTGCCGACAATTTGCGCCGAGTCGCCGCTACCCAGGGGTCTTCAAGGCCGATCATTGCGAATATCTCGAGCAACCGTGCTTTCGCTGCACCCTCGTTCCATTCGCGATCGGCCGCGATGATCTGAAGCAGCGAATCGGCAGCGGCGTCGCGCTCGCCCGCCGCCATTAATGCATTGGCCAATACCAACCTTTTGGCGTGATCGTCTGGGTGCAAATCAACTTCCGCCCTTAACGCTGCCAGCTCGTCAGGGGCAATGGCGGATGCGGCTATGCTCAACATCGAATTGGCACGTTCCATTGCGGCGTCATTACGGACATCGTCGCTTAAACTATCGAAGATGGATTGAGCTTCCTCATTGCGACCTATGGCAATGAGCGCGCGGATCATGCCCGACAACGCCGCCGGATGCTCAGGCGTAACCGCCAGCACCTCGGCGAACAGCCCGTAGGCCTGCTCTGCTCCATCATGCTCAAGCAATTCCTCCCCTGCCTCAAGCAGCGGGGCGACCTGCGCCATCGGATCGGGCGTTCCATCGCCAGCCGTGACCGGAAGCTTTTCGAGCAACTGGTCGAGCATTTGCTTCAACTGCGGCTCTGTGCGCGCAGGCGTGAGGTCTGCGATCGGCTGGCCTTGGAATATCGCGTAAACCGTCGGAATTGACCGCACCTGGAATTGCGAGGCGATGAACTTGTTCTCGTCGACATTCACCTTGGCCAGCACGACGCCCTTGTCGGCATAGTCTGCCGCAACTTTTTCGAGGACCGGGGTCAGTTGC
>CALRMO020000002.1:0-61119 GCA_943369235.1 Sphingomonas paucimobilis | reverse complement strand
AAGGGGAGGGGAAAGACCGCGCCAGCAAAGCTCTTAGCCTGCTTCAGGAGTATGGGCGGCAGGTGCAGAACGCTTGCCGCCCCATTTACCATTGCGCTGGGTATTACGCTCTTCGGCAGAAATTGTTCCATCGTTATTGGTGTCGGCCTTGGCAAAGCGTGCTTCAGCCGCTGCACGGAACTCGGCATTGGATATCGCCTTGTCACCATTGGTGTCGGCCATCGCCATCATTTTCATGCCGCCGCCGCGACGTCCGTGATGCCAGCCCATCTTGCCGCCAGCATCGCCGCGGCCCATCCGCTTTTCGCGTCGGTCCTCACGCTTTTCAGCGCGTGCCTCACGGGCAGCCAAAAATTCGGCTTCGCTGACCAAGCCGTTTTTATCGGCGTCGAGAGCGGCGAACCGTTGCTTGAGCTTCGCGGCCTTGTCCGCAGCGTTGATTGCGCCGTCGCTGTTGGCGTCCATTTTGGCGAAGCGAGCATCGGCCGCCGCCATTGCCTCGGCCTTGGTTACCGCCATGTCGCCATCGGCATCTGCCTTCATACCCGGTGCAGCATATAAAGCCGCCGATGCCATCGAGACAGCCAGCAGGCCTGTCAAAATTTTGGTCTTGGTCATTTCCTGTTCCTTTATCATTTCGGCGAGGTGTGCCGGATGACATTGTTATAGGAACAATATGTCGCAATCTTTTGTCAGCGCAATGGAAGCTTTGTCGCAAAGTGTAACAGCGATGATAGCGGTAAACGATCGCGAAAGTTTTGGAGCGGGTAAGGGGAATCGAACCCCTCTAGCTAGCTTGGAAGGCTAGTGCATTACCACTATGCTATACCCGCTCGATGCGAACGCGGCTGCTATTGCCATCAAGATGCCAATGCGTCAACGCCCGCGTTGCAAAAGAAAGGGCCGCAAAAGCGGCCCCGTCTCCACCATTTACAACAGCATCAATGCTTTTTGTCGGCCCAGATCGTCCGGTATGACATCCACGCCAAAATGGTGAAGATAATGAGGAACCCAAGCGCAGCCCAACCAGCGCTTTTGCGATTTTCAAGCTTTGGTTCGGCCGTCCATGCGAGGAATGCCGCAACATCCTTTGCCATCTGTTCCTGCGTAGCCTTGGTGCCATCGTCATAGGTAACCTGATCATCGGCCGCGATTGGCTGAGCCATGGCAATGTTCAGGTTCGCAAACCAGGGATTGAAATTCAGGCCAGGAGGGGTTGCAGCGTCCGGGAATTCCTTAAGCAGCTCTTTGCCCTCTTCATTCTTGTAGCCGACCTGCTCGCGATAGCCGAGAAGCAACGAATAGACATAGGCAGGACCGCCTTCGCGCGCTTTGGTAATGAGCGATAAATCAGGTGGAAGCGCGTTGTTGTTCGCCGCACGCGCCGCTACTTCATTGGCAAACGGCGAGGGGATCTTGTCCGCAGGTATACCGGGACGTGTTGCCGGTTCGCCGGTGTCCGGATTGATCGACGGGACCTCGGTCTTCCAACCCTTCGCAATCGCCTTCACTTGGTCTTCATTGTAACCGAGCGCAGCAAAGTCGCGGAACGCGACGAGCTTCAAGCTATGGCAGGCTGCGCAAACCTCAGAATACACCTTCAACCCGCGCTGGAGCTGGCCACGGTCATATTTGCCGAAAGGACCATCGTGCGCGAATTTTACTGCGAGCGGTTTTTCATGAAACTCATGCTCGGCAGTAGGCACCGCAGGTTCCTTGATAGCGGTGATAATCGTATCGCCGAGACCAAGCAGCAACATGCCGCTGAAAAACAGCCCCACCAAAAAAGCAACTAAACGAACCATGATATGCTTTCCCTGTTACGCGGCCGCTGTTTGCAGCGGTTTGCCGGTCACGGCTTCAGTAATCGAATTGGGCAGCGGAAGCGGCCTTTCGATGCGCGAAACGATCGGCAGGATGATCAAGAAGTGAGCGAAATAATAGGCCGCAGCGATCTGGCTGAGCAACACCCACTCGGTGTAAGGCGGCTTGCCACCGCAATAGGTCAACACGACGAGGCATGGGATGAGGCCGAACCAAAAGAACTTGCGGAACAACGGGCGATAATGGCCCGAGCGCACTGGTGATGTGTCGAGCCAGGGCAGGAAGAACAGCAGCAAGATTGAACCGAACATTGCGAGCACACCCATCAGCTTTGCTTCGATGATGATAATACCGGTAAACGGAATGCCGAAATCGACCGTGAACGCTTTCAGAATGGCGTAGAAAGGCAGGAAGTACCATTCGGGCACGATGTGCGCGGGCGTAGAAAGCGGGTTAGCCGGAATGTAGTTATCCGGATGCCCAAGCATGTTCGGCGCAAAGAAGGTTACGGCGACGAACGCAATCAGGAAGATGCCAAGGCCGAAGCCGTCTTTCGCGGTGTAATAAGGATGGAAAGGCACGGTGTCCTGCTCACCCTTCACGCTTACGCCGGTCGGGTTTGATGACCCTGGAATGTGCAGCGCCCAAACGTGCATGATGATGACGCCAGCAATTACGAACGGCAGCAAGTAATGCAACGAGAAGAAGCGGTTCAGCGCGGCCTGATCAGGCGCGAACCCGCCCAATAGCCATTGACGCAACGGCTCGCCGACGAGCGGAATTGCCGAAAAGAATCCGGTAATGACCTGTGCCCCCCAGAAGCTCATTTGGCCCCACGGCAGCACATAGCCCATGAACGCGGTTGCCATCATCAGCAGGAAGATGGTGACACCCAGCAACCAGATCATTTCGCGCGGCGCCTTGTAAGAACCGTAGAAAAGCCCGCGGAAGATGTGAATGTAGACGACAATGAAGAAGAAACTCGCGCCGTTCATATGCGCGTAGCGGATAAACCAGCCGGCGTTTACGTCCCGCATGATGTGCTCGACCGAATTGAACGCGCCATCGACGCTGGCGTAATAATGCATCGCGAGAACGATACCGGTGACAATCTGGATAACCAGAGCGACACCGGCCAGAACGCCGAAGTTCCAGAAGTAATTGAGGTTGCGCGGCACAGGATAACCAGCGCCGACCGCGTTATAGACAAGACGCGGGAGCGGGAGACGTTCGTCCACCCACTGCATCACCGTGCTTTTCGGCTTATATTGTTGTGCCCAAGGGAAGCTCATGTCAGTTCAGCTCCTCAACCGATTTTGACGACTGTGTCGGAAATAAATGCGAATTCGGGAACCTTGAGGTTCAATGGCGCTGGGCCCTTGCGGATGCGCGCAGCGGTATCATAATGCGAACCGTGGCACGGACAGAAATAGCCACCATATTCGCCCTTGACTTCCCCCGGGGCGGCGCCCAGCGGAACGCAACCCAGATGGGTGCAGACGCCCAAGGTAATCAGCCAGTTTTCCTTGCCCGGTTTCGTACGTTCGGCCAGTGTCTGCGGGTCGCGGAGCGATCCAACATCGACCTTGTTCGCGGCAGCGATTTCTTCAGGCGTCAAATTGCGGATGAAAATCGGCTGTTTGCGCCAACTGGTCTTGATCGCCTGGCCAGGCTGGATCGCGGCGACATCGACCTCGATCGATGCGAGCGCCAGAACGTCGGCGCTTGCGCTCATCTGGCTTACCAGCGGTATTGCAACAGCTACGGCGCCGACACCTGCAAAACTAACTGTGGCGATATGGATGAAGTCGCGACGGCGAACGCCATCTTTTCCCGCACCGCCGTCTTTGCGCAGTTCATCGACAGGAATGCCGTCCAGTGTCCACTCATCAGCTTTCAAAGCCGCACCAACCGGATCTGCCGGAGCTTTTGCTGGCTTCTTCGTTGCGCCTGTTGTCTTTTTGACCGTCGCCATATGTCGCCCTTATTTGCGTTGCGGATACGCTGCCCGCAATACCGTCGAAATCCCGTGATTGTCCTTGAAAGACGTAATGATTGTCGTGTCTGCCCCGGACGATTCAGCGGCCTGATAGACGTGTTTTCCGCAATTTGCCAACAAGGAATTTGGGACATATCATGCTAAAGCGCTGCATGTCGGTTGCATTTTGCTGAAGCGGTCGAAAATTGCCGCTTTTGCTTGCCTGTGCTAATATTATACGCCTATGGGCGCGGGTTTGAACGGTATCTTGTTGGAGTAACGTACATGGCGACGGGTTGGACGCCGGATAGCTGGAGAAACGCGAAGGGCATTCACATGCCCGAATATAAGGACTCAGCCGCGCTTGCCGCGACCGAAGAAATCTTGCGCAATTATCCACCTTTGGTCTTTGCAGGCGAAGCACGCAACCTGACCGAAGATCTGGCCAAGGTCGTCGAGGGCAAGGCCTTTCTGCTTCAGGGCGGCGATTGCGCCGAAAGCTTTGCGGAATTTCATCCCAACAACATTCGCGATACCTTTCGCGTCATATTGCAGATGGCGGTGGTTCTGACCTTTTCGGGCAAGGTACCCGTAGTCAAACTCGGTCGCATGGCCGGGCAATTCGCCAAGCCGCGCTCGACACCCACCGAAACTATCAACGGCGTCGAACTGCCGAGCTATTTCGGTGATATCATCAACGATATTGCGTTCGACGCGGCCGGCCGTGAACCCGACCCGGCGCGGATGGTACGCGCCTACAGCCAGGCGGCCTCGACTCTCAACCTGCTCCGCGCGTTTTCGAATGGCGGCTATGCCAATCTGAAACAGGTCCACGCCTGGACGCACGATTATATGGGCCGTTCGCCCTGGGCGCAGAAATACAAGGAGACTGCGGACCGCATCGGTGAGGCGCTCGATTTCATGGAAGCCTGCGGGATTACGCCCGAAACCGTTCCGCAAATCAAAGGGACGAGCTTTTATACCAGCCATGAAGCGTTGCTGCTGCCATATGAGCAGGCGATGACGCGGCAGGACAGCCTGACCGGACGCTGGTACGACACGTCGGCGCATTTCCTGTGGATCGGCGACCGCACGCGCTTTGAAGGGTCGGCACATGTCGAATATCTGCGCGGTATCGGCAATCCGATCGGTATCAAGTGCGGCCCGAGCCTTGCCCCCGATGCGCTGATCCGGATGCTCGACACGCTCAATCCTGCGCGCGAGCCGGGGCGGATAACGCTGATTTCGCGTTACGGGTACGACAAGGTTGAGAGCGGTCTGCCGACGCTGGTTCGGGCCGTGCAGCGCGAAGGCCATCCGGTTATCTGGTCGTGCGACCCGATGCATGGCAATGTCATCAAGTCCGACAGCGGCTACAAGACGCGGCCGTTCGAACGCATCCTCGCCGAAGTACGTGGCTTTTTTGCGGTTCATCGCGCCGAGGGTAGCTTCGGCGGCGGCATCCATATCGAAATGACCGGCCAGAATGTCACTGAGTGCACTGGCGGCGCGGTTGCCGTGACCGACGAGGGACTTGCCGACCGCTATCATACGCACTGTGATCCGCGATTGAACGCGGCGCAATCGCTCGAGCTGGCGTTTCTGCTTGCCGAGATGCTCAATCAGGAACTGACCGAACGGGCACGCCAGGCGGCATGAGCGGACGCGCGGCCATGCAGGGAACCGTCGTTAAATCCGGCATCGGTTTCGGCAGCGCGCTTGCCATTGTCATCAGCTATACGGCGCCCAAGTCCGTGTTGTGGGCGATTATTCACGGCATTTTTAGCTGGTTTTACGTCGTTTATTTTCTGTTGATGCAGCGTTGAGTCATGGCATTCGGTAAGCCGCTTCTTGTCACGTTGCTCGGGGCATCATTCGTTGCAGCCTGCTCGCCGGGCGTGGAAACCCGCATTTCGAGCAGCGGCATCGCGAATGCTGGGCCGCAAGCCGTAATGCTGTCGATTGAGCCGGGGGCGTCGCCCGAACTGCGAGCAGCCTATGCACTGGTCACCAGCGATTTGACCAAAAAGGGCTACGCCGTGGCCAGTGAAGCACCGCTTCATCTTGCAGTGACCGTGGATGCGCGCGATGCCGACTTGGCACTCAAGGCCGGTGCTGCCAACCTTTCGGCTGCAAAGAAAAAGAAGGCATTCCAAAACTGCAACGATAAGGAATATCGCGTGGGCGTGACCTTGACTCGCGTCGCTGACGGGGACGAAGTTTACCGTGGCCGCTCGTCGGAATATCATTGCAAAATGGCCATCGCGGATGCTCTGCCCAATCTGGTCGAAACGGCGCTGGCGGATTTGGGCACGCCACGTGGAAGCTACTCTGTCATGCGAAGCGCGGTCGAGTAAATTTGGGCCTAGATATCGGGGGCCTCGGGCAAAGTGACGGTAAAACTGGCACCGCCCCCCGCATTGTTGCGCGCTGAAAGCGTACCGTTATGACGCTCGGTCACGGCCTTTACGAACGTCAAGCCCAGCCCGATGCCCTTGGCCCGGGCACCGCTTTCGGTGCTTGCAAAGCGGCTGAACAGATTTGGCAGCATGTCTTCAGAGATACCGTGGCCGTGATCTGTAATCGTGACGGCGATAGTGCGCGCCGGACCTTCGCGGGAAATGGCAATGTCGATGACGCTGTTATCGGGGCTGAACTTGATGGCATTATCCACGAGATTGCAAAAGGCGCGCGACAGATTGTCCGGTTCCGCAACGACAAAGGCACCACTGCTTCTGTCCCCGAACGCAAACTTTATTCCGCGCTCGCGCGCCAGCGGCCAAAGACCGTCGGCCGCCTCGCGCACGCAGTCGGCAAGCAGGATGTCTTCACCTTCAAACTCGGTCTCCGCCATGCGCGCGATTTCGACGAAATCCTGCGCCAGTTGCATCGTCCGGCGGGCGTTGCGCTCGATGCGCTTTTTGGCATCGGCATCGATATCGCCATCGAGCAATGCGATGATTGTCGACTGCGGTGCGCGCATATCATGCGACAGCAGTTGAAGCACCTCTTCGCGCTCGGCTTCGGCGCGGGCCAGCGCCGTAATGTCGGTGAGATAATGAATGTAGCCATGCAGAACCCCTGCATTGCTTCGAACGCTCGAGCGCCGCATCACAAAGGTACGCCCGAGCGGTGACAAGAAACGAATGAACTCGTGCTTATGGTCGTCGGCCTTCAAAAGATAATCTTCCACAAGTGGACGGTGTGCAGGATCCACGAGGAGATCGAGGGCATCGGCCGTTTCCTTGCCGTACAAGTTCAGGCTCAGCCGATCGTCGAGCAACCGGTTAGTGAGCGTAACGCGTCCGTCGGGATCGGTAACGAACATCGGGTCGGGCAGGTCGGCGAGCGTGTCGGCGACGAACCGGCGCAGATCGCGCATATGGTCGATGGCTCCGGCGAGTGCCTCGCTTTGCCGGGCGACGAGATCCGAGCCGCGACCCGGTGCCAGCGGAATAACGGCAACCTCGCCCTCGGCTTCGAGCGCGGTCAGCTCTGAGCCCATGAAGTCGCTCATCGCCTGTAACCGGCGCCAGCCCCAGAGCGGATAGACGAGCAACACGCCCAACAGCGCTGCGCCTGGCGGAAACCAGATGCGCGCCGATAATAAAGCGGCGCTGGTTGCAAACACTGCTGCCAGCGACAATAATGACATCGCCAGCACTATGCGCGGTCGCCAGCGCAGAAAGCCAATCAGCAACAGCCACAAAGGCAGCAACGAGAGCACGAACATCCATGGCGCGGATAAGGACTGGATAAAATCATCACGGCGCAGCGCACCAAGGACATTGGCCATAATCTCGACACCGGAGAGCAACCCGCCATCGCCATTGGGAGTGGGGTAATTATCTCCCATTCCGGCGGCGGTCGCCCCGACGATAATGTCTTTGTTGCGCATCAACGCGTCGGGAACATTGCCGGCGAGGACATCTGCATAGGATATTTCGGCAAATTCGCCTCGCTGCGCAAACGGGATTAGCGAGGTTTTGGAGCATGCGCCTTTTGGCTTTGCAGGAATGGTGGCGCGGTCGCTGGCAAAGCGGTCCACCAAAGTCATCAGATGAGGCCAGTTGCGTGCTTTTGGATCCGGCTGAAAGCAAAGCTCGGTGCGCCGAACGATGCCGTCCTCGTCAAGCACCAGGTTGACATGCCCAAGTCCTGCGGCAGCGTCTGCCAGCTGCGTGGTCGGCATGACGGTGTCGAACGCCTTGCCATCGGGGCCCGGCGACAGGAAATGGATGGGCAGGAAGACAGGTGCGGGGCCTGCAGACATGGATACCGCAAGCGCGGCATCGGACGGCGATGGTTCGGGTAAAAGGACGTCGAGCGTTATCGTTCTTGGGCCTGCCGCCTGAATTCTATAGATCAATCGCGCATGAACGCTGCGGTCCCACGGCCATTTGCCAAGGCGTTGAAGGCTTTGGTCATCGATGGTGACGAGCAATATCTGGGGATCGGCCGGCGCGCGATTTGCGGCCGTGAGCCGGTCGTAGAGCAGATTATCGAATGACGACGCCCCGCGCCACGCAAGTGCGGCCACCACGATTGCTGTCGCGAGCAGTCCGATGCCAAGCCATTCCAGCGCAAGACGCAGTCGTAAATTCATGGTCGATGGTCGGGGCGGGAGGCGGTGATATCGAGCGCCGATGCGTCCATCAGTTTCCTGACACCGACAGCTTTTCCATCGGCGTCCAGTTTATCGAAACTTCATTGTCCAGATACTGCACAATGCCGACCCGCCAGAAATAATCGCCCTTGGGAAGGTCCGAAATGCTGATCCGGTCGCTCGCCAGTCCAGCTTCATCCACCATCGCGACGCTATCGGTGGCGTTCCGGAACAGCTGAAAGTGGAAACGTTGAGTTCCTTCGCCGTCGCCCGCCCACCGGAAAACATAGCCTTCGTCGGATTGCCCTGCAGTCGCGCTCACCCCGTTAAGCCGCCGTTTGAAGGCGAACGTCGCTGGCATGCCCTGAACGCCATTTTTCGAAATCGCGCGCGCCCTGATAAAGAAATTGCCGTTGGGTATATCTGCAAAACTTGCTTGGCCGTCCTCTGCAATTATGTCGGCGACTTGCTCGATGAAACCGGAATCGGCAGCAATGATAAATCGCGTAGGGGAGGGCTGGGCCGCCCGAAAGCGAACGACTTTTTCCGCCTGCGTTTTGCCAGGCTCCGAAAGTTCAGGGGGTGCAAGCAAAGCTTCGGTGACGATGGCGCCACCGGCCTTTACGGCCAACCCGTTGCCTGCTGGCAAAGACCGCAGCGCTGCCGAGCCGACATCGACCGAAAGCTCACCCTCGATTACTTCGGCAAAATCATTGTTGCTGGTGGGATCGAAGCGCGACTGAAAATCGGTGCCGCGAACCGCAGAAACAGCGCGCGGCGTGCGCACCAGATACCGGTCGTCGCTTGATTTGTGCTTCGTCACTGTCGATCGAACACCACCGCGCGCAATGTCGAAATCATAATCAAGGCTGCCACCCAGCGCATAACTTCTCAGTCTGCGAATGCGGATATTGCTGTTGGAGGGCAAAGACATCCGTGACCCGTCGTCAAGCAGCATCGTGGTAAAGGACGACGGGCCGGTTGTGACCTCGACGCCTTCCTGAAGCACCTGACCTACCGCAGCGGGCGAATTTCCGGCACTTACCTGTCCCCGGACGGAGATCAGCTTGGCGCTTGCCAGTTTAAATTTCAGCAAATTTCGTGGGATGACAATGACTTTGCCGACGGGAATTGCCAGCGGATTGGCGATGCGATTCTGTTTCTGCACAACCCTGTAGAGTTGCCGCGACGTCAGGTAACGATCGGCCAGCCTGAACAATGTGTCCCCTTTACGGACTGTATACCGCACCGATCCGTCATCCGCCGATGCGGAAAGCGGTGCCGCAGCCGCAAGGCCAATCGCAAGCGCGCCAGCAAAAGCAAAATTCAGGATTTGTCGCAAACTACCCCGCCTTCGCAATGGACTCCAGCCGATAGCCATAGCCGAAAACCGTAAAAATCCTAAATCCGTTTTCCGGCTGGAGGTCGAGCTTCGAACGCACGCGCGAAATGTGCATGTCGAGCGTTCGGGTGGCGAGCGCAGCCGTGGTGCGCCAAATCGTTTCCATTATGTAATTGCGCGACAATGTCCGGTCGGCATTGCGGAAAAACAGGTCTGCCAGTTCAAATTCCTTTGCGGTCAACGCTATCGTTTTCCCGTCGACTACGACCGTCTGTTCCAGCCTGTTGAGCACATACTTTCCGTAAGTCGCTTGGGCATCGAACGCGCCGCTCCCCGCGTTACGCCTCAACATCGCGTTGATCCGCGCCGCGACGACGCTGCGGTCTTCGGGCTTGGTGATATAGTCATCTGCGCCAGCGTTCAACGCATCGCTTATGTCGCGCTTCGCCGAACGGTTGGTCATCATGATGACGGGCGGGCGTTCCGGCAGCGCGGATTGCATCCACTGCAGGGTCGCAATTCCGTCCTTGCCCGGAATGTTCCAGTCGAGGATCAGCAGGTCATAGGTTTCGCGCACCAACGCTTGTGACAACATGTTTCCGTCTGTGAAGCTGACCGCAACATGGCCTAGTTCTTCAACGATGGATTTCAGAAAATTGATAACGTCGGTTTCGTCGTCAGCGATGACTACACGCATAGTGCTTATTTACCCTCCAAAGTAATACCATGTACGACACGGCGTTACATCCGGATGCAACTATGCGGATTTATGTCACTTAACCAGCCGAAGCGAGCCGTAGTTACAACCATTTACAATGCTGGCGGCTGCGTGAACGGGCGGCAATGCAATGCATTTGGCTGGGGCGGCAGGGATCGAACCTGCGAATGGCGGCATCAAAAGCCGCTGCCTTACCGCTTGGCGACGCCCCAACAAAATGGCGAAATCGCGGGGAAGATGTTGCCATCTTCCCCGCTGCGGCGGCCTTATAGCGCGAGTTTTCTCAATGGCAATTGCCCAAAAGCCGTAAATTTCGATCAGCCGATGCGCTGGACCCAATTAAGCGGGTCCGGCGCGACGCCGCGTTGAATGTCGACCAGCCGGGCGCGCAATTGCTGCGTCATCTGGCCGGGGCCGCCCGCGCCAATGGTGAAATTTCCGCTTTCGCTGTGCACGCTGCCGACGGGTGTAACGACCGCAGCCGTTCCGCAGGCAAATGCCTCGACCAGCCTGCCTGAAATCGCGTCGTCGCGCCATTGGTCGATGGCGTAGCGTTCCTCGCAAACATTCAGGCCTTGCTCGCGCGCCAGAGTGATGATGGACTCGCGCGTGATGCCTTCCAAAATCGTGCCATCGACGGGCGGCGTTACCAGCCTGCCATCGTCGAACAAGAAGAACAGGTTCATCCCGCCCAATTCCTCGATCCAGCGATGCTCGGCAGCATCGAGAAAGACCACCTGGTCACAGCCCCGCGCAATCGCCTCGGATTGGGCAACCAGGCTAGCGGCATAGTTGCCCCCGCATTTGGCAGCACCCGTGCCGCCCGGTGCAGCGCGGGTATATTGTTCGGACACCCAGATCGAAATCGCGGGCGCACCGCTTTTGAAATAATTTCCGGCGGCCGAGGCGATGACCATATAAAGATATTCGGAGGAAGGCTTGACGCCGAGGAAAACCTCGCTCGCGATCATGAACGGCCGCAGATAGATCGAGCCGCCTTCGACCGGCGGGAACCAGACCTTGTCGATCTCGACCAGTTGCTTGCAGGATTGCAGGAACAGTTCTTCAGGCAATTCGGGCATCGCCAAGCGCTTTGCCGACCGTTGGAACCGTCGCGCATTCTGTTCGGGACGAAACAGCGCCATGCTGCCATCGGCCAGGCGATAGGCCTTTAGTCCTTCGAAAATTTCCTGTGCATAATGCAGCACAGCGGTCGCAGGATCGAGCGTCAGGGGCCCGCGCGGTCCCACTTTAGCGTCATGCCAGCCCTGACTGTCGGTATATCGGATAGTCACCATATGGTCGGTGAACACTCGGCCAAAGCCGGGGTCGGCGAGCAGTCCGGCACGCCGCGCCGGATCGACCGGATTGGGGTTTGCCTCAAATGGAAATGCGCCGGTGATCATCTGCGTTCTCGTCGTTTAGGGTCTTGCGCTGTCCTATGGGCTGCGCCAAGATACGTCAATATGGCTGTCCCATCTCCTTCATCGGTTTCGCCGGGTGCATCGCCGCTGTTTTTGCGCGAGCATGAAGTGCGTCGCGGCGTCGAATTGCTGTTTTTCGGCTACACGCGGCTGACCCGATCGATTGATGAAGGATTGCTCGAGCACGGGCTGGGCAGGGCGCATCATCGCGCGCTGTATTTCATTGCGC
This sequence comes from Sphingomonas paucimobilis, assembly GCA_943369235.1. Taxonomy (GTDB): domain Bacteria; phylum Pseudomonadota; class Alphaproteobacteria; order Sphingomonadales; family Sphingomonadaceae; genus Sphingorhabdus_B; species Sphingorhabdus_B paucimobilis_A. Next base: position 48,998 of record CALRMO020000002.1, on the reverse strand, counting down.
GCCAGCCCGATCTTACCATCAGCGAGCTTCTCAAGATTCTGGCGATAACCAAGCAATCGCTTGGTCGGGTATTGACCGACCTTGGCGAGCGCGGGCTTGTTGAAACGCGCGCCGGGGTTGCCGACCGCAGGCAGAAGCTGCTTCGGTTGACCGAGGAGGGCAAAGCATTCGAGGCGCAACTGTTCGAGGCGCTGAGGACCAGTCTCGCAGCCGCATATGCGGCGGCAGGTCAGGAATCTGTGACCGGCTTCTGGCGCGTGCTTGAAGGCCTGATCCCACCCGACGACCGCCGCATGATTGCGGCCCTGCAGAAGGATATTTGATGCGCGATACGCTGGACAGGCTCGAAACCGTCATCGCCGCACGGCGCAGTGCTTCGGCAGAAGCCAGCTATGTCGCATCCTTGTTTGCCAAAGGCCGGGAGAAAATCGCCCAGAAAGTGGGCGAGGAGGCAACCGAGACCGTCATCGCCGCGCTTTCGGGTGATCCGGCAAAGCTGAAATCGGAGGCCGCAGATCTGCTTTTCCATTTAATGATCCTGCTTGCCGAGGGCGATGTCGCGATCGATGATGTCCTCGCTGAGCTGGACCGCCGCGACGGCGTATCCGGAATTGCCGAAAAAGCCGCACGAAAGGACTAATCCATGCCGATCGACGCGACCCTGCCGTATGACGACCAAAACATTTTTGCAAAAATCCTGCGCGGCGAGATTCCGAACAAGACGGTTTACGAGGATGAATGGGCGTTGGCATTTCACGACATCAATCCGCAGGCACCGGTGCACGTCCTGGTTATCCCGAAAGGAGCGTATGTCAGCTGGGATGATCTCGGCTTGAATGGCAGCGATGCGGAAATTGCCGGTTTTGTTCGCGCCGTGGGCAATGTCGCGCGCGAACTGGGGCTGGTAAAGCCGGGTTATCGCTTGCTCGCGAACATCGGGATCGATGCGCACCAAGAGGTTCCTCACCTTCACGTGCATCTTTTTGGTGGAACTCCACTGGGACCGATGCTTGCACGTTGAAATTAAGTTGCGCGTTTGCAAGAAGCGGCTAGGTTCCGGCGCATAAGAATCCATCGGGGAGTTTGGGATGTTATTTGATCGAGTAAAATCGCTCGACGCCATTTTGGCGACGGCAGAGAAGAAATCGCTGACCCGATCCTTGGGTGCGTTTCAGCTCACGATGTTGGGCGTAGGTGCCGTCATCGGCACCGGTATCTTTGTTCTGACTGCAGAGGCTGCGCAAAAGGCGGGACCGGGAATGATGATCAGTTTCATCATCGCTGGTTTCGTCTGCGCCGTTGCGGCGCTGTGTTACGCCGAAATGGCATCGATGGTGCCCGTTTCGGGTTCGGCTTACACCTACACATACGCGGTTATGGGCGAAAAGCTTGCCTGGATGGTCGGCTGGGCACTTATTCTTGAATATGCCGTTGCTGCCGGCGCGGTATCGGTTGGCTGGTCGGGCTATGTGGTCGGGCTTATCGAAAATGCCTTTAGTGTGGACATTCCCGATATGCTGGTGCGGGGCCCCTATGATGGCGGCGTCATCAACCTTCCGGCGATGTTGATCGCAGGGCTTGTGACGTGGTTGCTGGTTATCGGAACTCGCGAAAGTGCGACGGTCAATTCCATCCTTGTGTCGATCAAGGTTGCTGCGCTGACGCTGTTCATCATCCTTGCCGTTCCGGTGATGCAGATGGAGAATTTTGAGCCCTTCTCGCCGCTTGGCTTTGGTGGAATTGGTGCAGCCGCTGCGTCAATCTTCTTTGCCTATGTCGGTTTTGATGCGGTCTCCACAGCAGCAGAAGAGACCAAGAATCCGCAACGCAACATGCCGATTGGATTGATTGGCAGTCTGGCTATCTGCACCATTTTCTACCTGCTTGTTGCTGCTGGCGTCGTGGGTTCCGTGGGCGCTCAGCCAATCATCGTCGGCGGCGTTGGTCTTGAGCCAGGCAGCCCCGCACTCGCAGCACAATGTGCGGCAATTGCCGATCAATCCGTGGTGTGTTCGAAAGAAGCTTTGGCCTGGACAGTGCGGGAAATCGGCTGGCCGCAGATTGGCAACCTTATCGGTCTTGCAGCCGGGCTCGCTTTGCCCTCGGTTATCCTGATGATGATGTTCGGTCAGACCCGCATTTTCTTTGTGATGAGCCGTGACGGTTTATTGCCTGCAACATTTTCGAAGATTCATCCTAAGTATAATACACCGCATGTGATCACGATTCTGACGGGTATCTTTGTGGCGCTGTTCGCCGCATTCTTCCCTGTTGGATTGTTGGCCAATATTTCCAATTCGGGCACGCTGTTTGCGTTTGCGGCGGTGTCGATTGCGGTGATTGTCATCCGGCGGACCGACCCCAGCCGTCACCGTCCGTTCCGCACGCCAGCGATAATGCTGACGGCGCCATTGTCGGTCGCAGGTTGTTTGTACCTGTTCTACAAGCTTGATTCGAAGAGCCAGATGCTGTTCGCGATTTGGGCGGTTATCGGTCTTGTGGTCTATTTTGCCTACAGCCGCTCGCGCAGCCATGTGGGCCTTGGACTTGACGAGGTGCATGAACTGGATGCCGATATGCCGCCGTCTTCGGTTCCCCCGATCAACTGATTGCGGCTGGAATGGTATCGAAAGGGGCGCTGCGGCGCCCCTTTTTATGTGCGCAGATTTACGGGTATGGATTGCGTTGTCCCCGGACGCGTGAACAATCGGCCTTTTTCGCACCAGATAACGAGCGCGAGAGCGACAAGGCCACACACCAGAAAACCCAACGCCACCGGCAGCACGCGGCCATCGAATTGCTGGCCGATAACGGCGCCGATGGACGCTGCCAAAACCGTTCTGACAAAGGTCTGGAACGACGATGCCGCGCCGGCGACGTGACCGAAGGGCGACATCGCTATCGACGAAAAATTCGATCCGATAAAGCCGATCATCGCCATGTTGGCGGTCAGCAGGCCGAGAAAGATTGGGAGCGAGGTAGGTGCGAATTCGCTGGCCGCCACTTGCAATGCACCGAGCGCAATAAATGTCAGCAGCGCCGTTTGCGACACGCGCCGTGCGCCGAACCGCTCAACAATCCGGGCGTTGGTGAAATTGGATACCGCAATACCGATTGCAACTATCGCAAAGCCGACCGTAAAAAAATCGGCCGCGTCGAACACCCGATCGAACATCTGCTGCGAACTGTTGAGATAGCCGAAGAGCGATCCCTGGACGATACCCGCGCCAAGCATGTAACCGGCTGCATTTCGGTTTAACACAACGATTTTCCATGCCTTCGCCAGTGCGTGCGGTTCGATAGGAATCACGTTTTCGGAGGCCAGGGTTTCGGGCAAACGGTAAAAAACCCAAATAGCCGCAGCGATCGCCATGACCGCCATCAAATCGAATATCGTGCGCCAGCCGGAAAATAGCAGGACCAGTTGCCCGATCGTGGGCGCAATGATTGGCACGATCATGAAAATCAGAAAGATGGTCGACATCCGCCGCGCCATTGCGTCGCCTTCGAACTGGTCGCGAATGACAGAAATGACGAGCACGCCCATTGCCGCCGCCAGCAGGCCATGGGCAAATCGCATCGCCAGCAGGATTTCAAAGCTCGGCGAAATCGAACAGGCAAGCGAGAACACGGCGGCGCCGACCGTTGCCGCAAGCAAAATCGGTCGGCGGCCATAACGGTCCGACAGCGGACCATAGATTAACGCGCCAATGCCGGTGCCCGCCAGAAAGGCAGAGATAACATATTGAATCTGGTTCGGATCCGACAGCCTGAGGCCGGTTACCATGGCGGGAAAGGCAGGCAGCATCGAGTCAATGGCCAGGGCATTTAAGGCCATCAACGACGCCATCATGATGGTCAGTTCGCGTGGGCCGATATTCTTTTTGGGGGGAAGGGGAGCGTGCATGACCTAATTATGCTGCACATGCACAAATTAAGCCACCCGCTAAATTGGCTAAATCAGACCAGCGCTTCGCATGCTCGAAAACCCGTCCTTGCCAATGATGATGTGGTCGTGAACAACAATACCGAATCCTTTGGCGGCATTCATGATATCGCGGGTCATCGCAATGTCCTGCCGGCTTGGCGCGCTGTCGCCGCTCGGGTGATTGTGGACCAATATGATCGCAACCGCACCCAGATCCATCGCCCGGCGAACGACTTCGCGCGTGTAAATCGCGGCCTGATCGACCGAACCTTCGCTTGCTACCTCGTCGCGGATCAGCATGTTCTTGCTGTTGAGATATAGAGTGCGGACGCGTTCGATCGTCAAATGCGCCATGTCGGCGCGAAGATAGTCCAGCAGCGATTGCCATGATGCGAGAACAGGCTGTTGGTGCACGGGTTCCTTCAGAAGCCGGAGCGCTGCCACTTGCACGATCTTGAGCGCAGCCACGCTGGTTTCGCCCATCCATTTTTCGCGCATGATGCTTTCGGGATCGGCTGTAAGCAACGCCGATAGCCCGCCATATTTGGCCAGCAATTGCTTGGCAATTTCCTTGGTATCGCGGCGCGGGATCGCCAGCGCCAGCAGATATTCGATGATTTCGTGATCGTGAAGGCCTTCGCCCCTTTGCTCGAACAGCCGTTTGCGCAATCGTTCGCGGTGCCCTGCACCATGGTGGGTTTCTTTTTCGGCACCGTCGGCCATTCGGGCTACCTCTTTACATTCATCTGTCTTTTCAACGATTTCGAACCTTGTGGCAAGCGCGCGAACGTGAATGGCGTTGCAACCTGCAGGGCTTTCAAGCATTTGGTGCACATGCAGGATGTCGCTGACGAGGAAATGAGAGCCGGGGACGAACCCGTACCATTTCGCGGACGGCGATGGAAAAGGCGCATTTTTGCGGCAATGACGCTTTTTCTGGTGGCCCTGTTGACCATCGCTGTTTGGCAGCGAAACAGCATTGCCGACCGCTTTGTGCAGAATGAACTGCAAAGCCGCGGTGTCCGCGCGACCTATACAATCGACCAGGTCGGCTTCCGCACCCAGCGTGTGCGCGATCTGGTCATTGGCGATCCCGCAAACCCCGACATGACCGCTCGCTTGGTCGAGATCGATGTTGCGTTGAATTTTTCGGGCGCAAATCTACGCGATGTTCGGGCCACCGACGTAAAGGTCCGCGGGCGATATGCGAACGGCAAACTGTCCTTTGGCGAACTGGACAAATTTACCGATCCGACGTCCAAACAGCCCTTTGAATGGCCCGACATCGGGCTGGTCCTGAAAAATGCGCAGGCCAGGGTCGATACGCCATGGGGTGTTATCGGCGCGGGATTGAACGGCAAAGGCCTGTTGCGCAATCGCTTCGTTGCTGACCTGTCCTTGCGTTCTCCGGGGATGGCGGCAGGCGGATGCAAGGCTCCATTGGTCAAATTCGACGGAAAGCTGTTGCTGGAATGGCGGCAGCCGCGGCTGATCGGGCCGATAACGTCGAACAGTGTCGACTGCCAGTCGCTGGGCCTTGGGGCCGTCGCGCCCCGCCTGGATGCCGATGTGCGGCTTTCCGAACGTTTTGACAAATGGGTAGGCGATGTCCGCTTCGAGGCCGCAAAGCTTGCGTATCCCGAGGTGGCCTTAAGCCAGCCTTCTGGGACGATGGCTGTCGATGGTGGAATAGCCAGGACGAATTTTGCCTTCAGTCTGGATAAAGCAGGATTGCGCGCTGCGCCGCTGACCGTCCGCCAGATTGCTATGAACGCAAAGGGCTATGCCGGACTGAATAACAATCAATTTGCGGCTTCAGCGCGCGGCGATGCGCGTTTGCTTGGAGGCGCGCTCGATCGCGGAACGACGGGAAGGTTCGGCGGAATTGTCGCGCAAACGCGCAATACACCCGTAGGTCCGCTATTGGCCCGCATGGCGCCCGTTCTGGAACGGGCTGGCGACCGGTTTGACGGGAGCGTCGATTTCGATGTCTTCCGCGATTTCCAGGGGAGAACGGGCGCGAACATCGGGTCGCTCGCGCTGAACAGCTTATCGGGCGCACGCATTCAGCAAATTGGCGAGCTTTCAATTGAAAGTGGCCATCAAGGCTGGCGGCTTGCTTCGCCTGCGCGCTTGACACTCGACGGACGCGATTTGCCTGATGCGACCATCTCGCTCACGCAATCAGGCGAGGCATGGAAAGGCAATCTTGCCATCCCGAATTATGCGGCAGGCGGCGCAAGCCTGTTTATACCCGAACTGGCGTTTAACGGCCGGCCGGGGGGCGCATGGAGCTTCGACGGCCGGGCGAGGCTATCGGGGCCATTACCCGGCGGCGCCGTGACGGGCCTCGACCTGCCGATTACCGGCAGTTACAACCGGAGCGTTTTGTCGCTCTACGGCGTTTGCCAGAATGTGCGCTTCGACGCATTGCGCGTTTCCAGCCTTAACCTGCGCGGACAAGCGCTCCGGTTATGTCCTGATGCGGGTCGGCCAATGCTGACCGTCGGCAATTCCGGCACCCGCTTTGCGACCAATATCGCCAACTTTGCCGCACAAGGGCGCTTGGGCAGCAGCCCAATTTCCGCCCGCAGTATGAATGTCCGCTTCAGCCTGGCCGACGGTTTTGCTGCGCGCGATGTAAAGGTTGAATTGGGCGAACCCGATGCGCGCACCGACTTTACGGTAGCGATGCTGACCGGGATGTTCGGCGTAAATGCGGTCAATGGCACTATCGAGGGCGGCGCCGGGCAAATCGCCAATGTGCCGTTGCTCATCGACGAGGCAGCAGGCAACTGGCGTTACCTTAACAATGTGCTGATGCTGGACAGCAGCCTCAAGGTCCTTGACGCCGAACAAGTCGACCGGTTCCAACCAATGAACGTTCCCGACCTCGTGCTCGCGCTTGAAAATAATGTCATCACGGCCATCGGCAATCTGACGGAACCGACAACGGGAACACAGGTCGCTGGCGTCGATATCCGGCACGACTTGAGCAACAGCACTGGCCGCGCTCTGCTCGCGGTCGATGGCTTGCGTTTCAACGAACGGTTTCAGCCTGAATTGCTGACGCCATTAACTTTGGGTGTTGTGGCCAACGTCAACGGCGCGGTGTTCGGCGACGGACGGATCGATTGGGACGCGAACGGAGTGCGAAGCAGTGGACGCTTCGCCACGCGCGGTATGAACCTTGCCGCCGCTTTTGGCCCTGTCGAGGGCCTGACCACCGAAATCGCCTTCACCGATCTACTCGGTCTCGAGACGGCCCCCACCCAAATGGCGAGCATTGCATCGGTCAATCCCGGTATCCCGGCGCTCAATGGGCAAATAAGCTATCGCCTGCTGCCCGGCCAACAAGTTGCGATTGAGGCGGGCCGCTGGCCGTTCGCGGGCGGCGAGCTGATCCTCGAGCCGACCGTGCTGGATTTTGGTGTCGATAGCGACCGCCGCCTGACCTTCCGCGTCATTGGCGTCGATGCGGAAAAATTCCTGGCGGGATATGATTTCCAGAATTTGCGAGTCACTGGCGTGTTCGATGGCACCCTGCCAATGGTATTCAATCAGGACGGGGGGCGAATCGTCGGCGGAGCACTCGTCTCGCGCCCCGGCGGGGGTGAGGTTAGCTATCTGGGTGAACTCGCCTATGAAGATATGGGTATTTTCGCCAATTATGCATTTCAGGCGCTTCGTTCGATTCGTTATTCGTCGTTGACCATCGGCGTCGGCGGCGACCTCGACGGCGAAATCATAACCGATATCAGCTTTACCGGGCTTCAACAGGGCAGTGGGGCAAAGCGCAACTTCATCACCAAACAGCTTGCGCGTATTCCCATCAAGTTCAACGTCAGCATCACCGCCGAATTTTTGAAACTGATCGGCTCGATCCGCGGGCTCTACGACGCCGATTATGCGGCGCAACGCGACTTGCCGTTCCTGCTCGAGCAACAGCGGGGCACGCCGCCTATCGACGAAACGACACCTGCCAAAGATGAAACGAGCGATGAATGACCCATTCAGGAAGAGGAAAGCGGCCATGAGGCACAAGCATCGGCAATTGACGAACCGCATCGATAATGCGATTCGCCGTAACATGGGGAAGGCGATACTCTTACTGACACCGATTACACTGGCCGCCCTATCTGGCTGTGTGCAGGTAACTGCACCCGACAAGCCGATTGTAATCAACCTCAACATCGCCATCCGGCAGGAAATTTTGTACAAGCTGGATGCGGCGTCGAAAAAGGTGATTGAAGAGAATCCGGAGATATTCTGATGAATGACAAGTTTGAAATGCTGATTGCTGCTGTTCTTTTGGGCGCTACTGCGACCAGCGCGGTCGCGCAGCGCGACCCGGCGTATCAGAGCGCACGGCAAAGCGGCCTCGTGGGCGAAAAGGCCGATGGCTATCTCGGCTTTGTCGGCTCGCCTTCACCGGCGATCAAGGCACTCGTCGAAGACATTAATATCAAGCGCAAGGACGCTTATTCGAAAGAGGCATTGGCGAACGGTGCGACCGTTGCCGAAATGGCGTTGCGCAACGGCTGCCGCCTGATCGCAGAGCGAACGGTGCCTGGTGAGAAGTACCAATCGCCGTCGGGCCAGTGGCTGACTCGCGATGGGAACCGTCCGCAGTTGGACCCGCGCTGTCCGTAACCTGACGATATGATCGCCTGCATTGACATTGCGACACTATGATATACATTTTCTAATCGTATATCCATCTGGAGCGATTCAATGCAGGTAGCAAAATGGGGCAATAGTTTAGCGGTGCGTTTGCCCAAGGCCGTCGTTCAGGCGCTAAAACTGCGTGAGGGCGACGATATCGAAATCAATATTGAGGGCGAACGGCATATGACCATTGCCCGCAAGGCCGACCGGGATGAACTGATAGGCCGGTTACGTGGCCTGCGCGGTCTTTTGCCCAGCAATTTCAAATTCGACCGTGACGAGGCCAATGCCCGGTAGCTTTATCGACAGCAACGTCCTTCTTTACCAACTTTCCGACGACACCAAAAAGGCAGAGCGGGCCGAGGCGCTAATTCGCGAAGGCGGGTTTATCAGCGTTCAGGTATTGAACGAGATTGCGAGCGTAGCGCGTCGGAAGATGGGCATGGACTGGAACGAATTGCGCGCACTTTCCGAAACGCTGCGTGCTCTTCTCAACGTGATCCCGATCGACGAGGAAATCCATGCGTACGGCCTCAGCCTATGCGAGCGTTATGGCATGTCTGTCTACGACGGCATGATTGTCGCTGCGGCGATTTCATCCGGCTGCGGCCGTCTATGGTCAGAAGATATGCACAATGGCCTTCGCGTCGATAACCAGCTCACAATCACAAATCCCTTTGAAGCCATGCTCTGACTCTCTTTTCTGTTGCGACGCAACATTCTTGCCGCCCCGCTGTTGACTTGAACGAAGCCCCCGCCTAAAGCGCCGGTGCCTAGGCGGGGTTGCCCCGATTTCGTGGCGGTTTCCCTTATCTAAAGGCAGGAATCACATGGCATCGAAAAACTCCGGGCAGGATAAAAACGGCAAAAGTGACGCTCGGCTCGATTCGTTAGACATGCAGCTGAAAGCGGCGCGGAAAACCGAGGCAGAACGCTCTGGTAGCGACCAGGTCCCCGCCAAAGGAATGCGGCAGGGGAACCGGGTCTTAACCGAGCTGATCGCCGGTCCTGCAGGTGGTGCTTTGGTTGGCTGGTTATTCGACCGGCTGTTCGGCACTTCCCCTGCGCTCCTGCTGGTCTGCATGTTTTTTGGCATCGCGGTCGCCTTCAGGAATATCATAAAGATTTCCAACGAGCGTCCGGAATAGTCTGGTCGCTTAAAAGATATTTGCGCCCGCGCCTTATGGTGCGGGTGGACGTGTATTAGACAGGGTAGTGAACGTGGCAGGCGAAAGCGGCAAAATCGATCCGATGTACCAGTTCAAGATTGAGCCGCTCGCGCAGCTCAATATCGGGGGCTATGACGTCTCCTTCACCAACTCCTCATTGTTCATGATCATCGTTCTGGGTGCCCTCTGGCTGTTTATGGCCGGCGGTATGAAGCGCGATCTGGTCCCCGGCCGCTGGCAGATGGCGGTCGAAGGCGTAACCGGCTTCGTCAACAATATGCTTACAAGCAGCGTCGGCCCCGAAGGCAAGAAATATGTGCCTCTGGTCTTCTCGCTATTCATGTTCATCCTGATGGCGAATTTCATCGGCATGATGCCCTTTGGCATCGTTCCGGGTGTCCATCCCTTCACCGTAACCAGCCATTTGACGGTTACTGCGGTGCTGGCAGTATTGAGCTTCGGCACGGTACTCGTCGTTGGTTTCTGGAAGCATGGCCTGCATTTCTTCAGCCTGTTCGTTCCGCACGGAACGCCCTGGTGGCTGTTATGGCTCATCCCGCTGATCGAGCTGTTCTCGTTCCTCATCCGCCCATTCAGCCTTGCGCTTCGACTGTTCGTCGCGATGACGGCTGGGCACGTGCTGATGAAAGTGCTGGCTGGTTTCGTCATCAACGGCCTCAATGCCGACGCCGCCTGGGTGCCGTTGGTCGTTAGCATCCCAAGCTTCATCCTGATGATCGGCATCACTCTGCTTGAGCTGCTGGTATGCGCGATTCAGGCCTATGTTTTTGCCCTTTTGACTTCGCTGTACATCAACGACGCGGTCAATTTACACTGAGTTTTCAACCACTAAATTTTAGTATTTTACAGGAGTTATTATCATGGACGCAGAAGCAGCAAAATTGATCGGTGCCGGTCTCGCAGCAATCGGTGCAGGCCTCGCCGCTGGCGGCGTGGGTAACGTTTTCGGATCGTTCCTTCAGGGCGCTTTGCGCAATCCTGCAGCGGCCGACGGCCAGCAGGGTCGTTTGTTCATCGGCTTCGCGGCTGCCGAACTTCTCGGCCTGCTCGCATTCGTCGTTGCGATGATCCTGATCTTCGTTGCCTAATTGACGGTTTCGCCCCGGCTTGCGTCGGGGCAATATCTTCATAAGGACGAACGGACAACATGCCCCAGATTTCCCAGATTCTTGAAACCTATGCGTCGCAGTTCTTCTGGCTGCTGATTGTCTTTGGCTTGATCTATTTCACGATCGGCAGGGGCATGTTGCCGAAGATCGAAGCGAATATGGACGCGCGCGATCGCAAGATTGCGGACGACCTTGCTGCTGCCGAGCGCGCTCGTGCAGAGGCCGATAATCTGGAAGATGGTGGTAGCGCAGCCATTAACGAGGCGCGCGCTGCGGCTCAGGCCAAAGCGAATGAAGCGAAGGCAAAGGCTGCCAAGGATGCCGAAGCGCGCCTTGCCGCAGCCGATGCCGAAATTGCCGCCAAAACCGGCGCGGCCGAAGCCGATTTGGCGAAGGCCAGCGCGGCGGCAATGGCCAGCATCGAAGCGGTGGCTGCCGAAGCCGCCGCAGACATTGTGGCCAAGGTTTCGGGTGCGAAAGTCTCCGCTGCACAGGCAGCGATAGCAGTGAAGGCGGTATTGTCCAATGGCTAATCCCGAAGCGCCCAAAACCGCGATCACCCAGGCCGACCCGCATGCCGGACATGACATGAGCGCTGCGCCAACCGGCAAAGTGCAAGAGGCCGAAAAAGCGCTCGACCTGCTGGAGGACGATTCGGTGCCTGCAACGCATGCCGGGACAGAGGCGACCGGCGGCGAAGAACATGCGGTGCCATCCGCGCTTGGTTTTGACGCGACGATGCTGGTGGCGCTGGCAATGCTCGTGGTGATTGCGCTCGCGATCTGGAAGAAAGTGCCGGCAATGGTTGCTGGCGCGCTCGACAAGCAGATTTCGGGGATCAAGGCACAACTCGACCAAGCCACTGCGCTGCGTGCTGAAGCCGAGGCGATCAAGGCCGAATATGAAGCGAAGGCCAGGCTGGCCGCTCAGGACGCCATCGACATGAAGGCCGCTGCGGAAGAAGAGGCCAAGCTGATCGTGGCCAAGGCAAAGGACGACGCAACCAACCTCATTGGCCGCCGCGCCAAGGCCGCCGAGGAAAAAATCGCTGCTGCAGAACGCGCCGCGATTGCCGATGTGCGCGCAAAGGCGGCCGCAGTTTCGGCTGCCGCTGCGGCGCAACTGATCGCGACGCATCATGACGCGAAGGCAGATGCGGCGTTGATCGACCAGTCGATTAATTCGCTGAATTAAAAAGCTCCAAAGAACGAACACCGTAGCCCTGAGCAGCAGTCGCTTGCGGCTGCGTCCGTCGAAGGGCGCTTATCGTTGGAGCGCGATTGGCGGCGGATAAGCGTCCTTCGACTTTCTCTCGAACTGACGTTCGAGAGGCTCAGGACTACGGTATTAGAGAAATGGTACGTCACAGCCGCAAGTCGTGAAATGACATTGAGTAAGGTTCAACCGCCGCCTACATCCCAATCACAATGTCCAAAGCCGACCGCCCCGACCAGCCAAACGCATCCTCACGCTTCAACGAGGAAAAGGCCACCTATTCGGTGCGCGGTTCCGAACAGCCCGACCTGCAATCTGGCGTAGCGGCAATCCGCAACGTCTGGAAAACCCTGCCGATCAAGCCAGGGGTCTACCGCATGCACGATGCGCGCGGCGATATCCTCTATGTGGGCAAGGCAAAGGCGCTCAAGAACCGCGTAAGCAATTACACGCAGGTCGAGCGCCTGCCACAGCGGCTGAAGCGGATGGTCGCGCAGACCCGGTCGATGACGATCGTGACCACCAACAGCGAGGCTGAGGCGTTGTTGCTCGAGGCGCAGCTGATCAAGCGCTACCGCCCGGCTTACAATGTGCTGCTGCGCGACGACAAAAGCTTCCCGTTCATTCTACTGCGCTCCGACCATAAATTCCCGCGCATTCAGAAGCATCGTGGTGCAAGGCGGCACAAGGGGCAATATTACGGGCCATTTGCTAGCGCTGGTTCGGTCAACGTGACGCTTAATGCGCTGGAAAAACTGTTTTTGCTTAGAAGCTGTTCGGACAGCTTTTTCAACAATCGCGACCGGCCGTGTTTGTTGTACCAGATCAAGCGCTGCTCCGCGCCATGCGTCGGACGGATAGACGATTCGGCCTATTCAGATCTGGTCGCCGACGCCAAATCCTTCCTCGACGGCAAATCGACGGGCGTCCAGGCCAAGCTGGCGAGCGAGATGGAGGCGGCGTCGGCGGCGCTCGATTTCGAACGCGCCGCGATGCTGCGCGACCGGCTGAAGGCGCTGACCTTCATTCAAGGGTCGCAGGCGATCAACGCGCAAGGCGTCGGCGACGCCGATATCTTCGCGCTTGCGCACCGCAATGGCGTGATGGGCATCCAAGCCTTCTTCATTCGCGGCGGGCAGAATTGGGGGCACCGGTCGTTTTTCCCCGCGCATGTCGCGGAAATGAGCGAGGACGAGGTCTTCACCAGTTTCCTCGCGCAATTCTACGAAGACGTGCCGCCAGCAAAATGCATATTGCTCGACCGCTCGCTGACCGAAGGCGAGTTGCTTGCCCAAGCGCTGTCCGAGCGCGCCGAGCGCAAGATCGAGCTGTCCCATCCGCAACGCGGCGACCGGGTCCGGCTGGTCGCGCAGGCCAAGCGCAATGCCGAAGAAGCGCTTGACCGGCGGCTGGCGGAAAGCACCACGCAAGGAAAGCTACTCCAGGAAGTGGCCGAGCTGTTCGAGCTGCCCGAGCCGCCCAAGCGGATCGAAATCTACGACAACAGCCATATTCAAGGGACTAATGCCATCGGCGCGATGGTCGTTGCGGGGCCGGAGGGCTTTATCAAGGGCCAGTATCGCAAGTTCAACATCAAGAATGCCGACACCGTGCCCGGCGATGACTTTGCCATGATGCGCGAGGTGATGGCTCGTCGCTTTGCGCGGTTGATGGCCGATGATGCCGAAAACGAACGCGACGAAAACTGGCCTGACCTGGTGCTGATCGACGGCGGCAAAGGGCAAATGAGCTCGGTCATGGAGGTCGTTCGCGAACTTGGGGTCGAGGATGTCGCGTTCATCGGTGTCTCCAAAGGCCCCGACCGGAACGCTGGCCGCGAAACCTTCCACTTCCCCGACGGCCGCGAATTCGACTTGCCGGTGAACGCGCCGGTGCTGTTTTACCTGCAACGCCTGCGCGACGAGGCACACCGCTTTGCCATCGGCGCCCACCGCGCCAAACGGGCAAAGGCGATCACCGCAAGCGCGCTCGACGAGGTTCCGGGAATCGGCCCGTCACGCAAGAAGGCGCTATTGATGCACTTCGGCACGGCGCGTGCGGTCCGAAGCGCCAGCCTTCAGGATTTACAAAAAGCCCCCGGGGTTTCGGCGGCGGTCGCGCAAACGGTGTATGACTTCTATCATGCTGGTGGGTGATAATCCAAATGGCGCGAAAGATATTTTAGGAACAGAGCTTGCGTTTCAACACTGGGCAGCGAGTTAGAATCTCGTTCATCTCCATGAAAAATTCGATCTCTCACTTTCTTAATTCTTCTAAACTCTGCAATGTCTGTCTCGGCGCTTTCTTCATCTAAAAGACTTGCGATAACCGTAAATTTGTCGATCAGAGTGTGACGGGCTCGCATTACGTCTTCGGCGCGTTTAAAATAGCTTTTGGCGGCAACAGGCGCACCGGATGCTAGCTGATCAAACCTTATTCGACCGTAAAGTTTGGAAAATGCAGCGCCAACGAATATTTCAAGCGCGCTCCATGTCGACGAAAAAGTACGAAATTGATCATCTGCGGTGAGCGATTGAAGAAATAGGTCAATTGGCTTTTCTAGGTAGCTGTTCGATACGAGCGTCTTTTGACGTAAGATTGATTGATCGATTTCTTGAGGTTCTAACGGCAATTATGCACTTGACTACGCAAACTAGTAAGTGCATAAGCAGTGTATGGCACAGAACATCACAAACCCGATATTCCACGACGAAGCTAAAGCACTCGCACACATCGAGGCTTCGCGCTGGAACGGCACACCCCATTGTGGACATTGCGGCTCGGTTCGCGTTCGCCGCCTAGAAGGCAAAATGGTCGGCTATTTCCAGTGCAACGATTGCCGCGACAAGTTCACCGTTCGCACCGGCACTATCATGGAGCGTTCGCACGTTCCTTTGCACAAATGGTTGCTGGCATTTCACCTTATGGCAGCGTCAAAGAAGGGCATGAGCGCCAAGCAAATGGAGCGTATGCTGGGCGTCACCTATCGCACAGCATGGTTTCTTTGCCACCGCATCCGCGAAGCAATGGACGGCGCGACAGGTAATGGCCCTCTAGGCGGTGGCTCGGGCGTTGTAGAAGCCGATGAAACCTATGTAGGCGGTAAGGCCCGCAATCGTGCCCATAGCCGTCCTGCCCCTAAGAAGGCTGTTGTCGCGCTTGTGGAGCGTGAAGGCCATGTCCGCAGTTTTCATGTTGCCAACGTCAATGCAAAGAACGTCCGCGCCCTGATAATGACCAACGTAGATCGCACCGCTCACCTAATGACCGATGAAAGCCCCATCTATACCCGTCTCGGTCGTGAATTTGGCGCGCACTATGCCGTCAACCACAGCGCAAAGCAGTTCACTGCCCTTGGCGGTTACAAGCACAGTAACACCGCAGAAAACTTCTTTTCGATATTCAAGCGCGGCGTAATCGGCACGTATCATCACATGAGCGAAGCGCACCTTGGCCGTTACTGCAATGAGTTCGACTTCCGCTACAACACCCGCGAAATGACAGATGGCGAACGTGCTGCGCTGGCCTTGAAGGGTGGCGAAGGCAAGCGCCTTACATATCGGCGGATTGATAAGCTCGCCGCCTAAGACGGCTGTGATACCCCGCCAGATCGGGACTAAGCGCAAACGCTACTTTGATTGACTCGACTCTCTGGGCCGTTTCCGCATAGCCTTGTGCGGCTTGGGAGGGGTGGACAGCGCATAGCGTAGCGCCGCCTCTCGACGGGCTTCCGTTTCCGCTGGGGAATAGGTTTCATTCGAGGGTGATTGATCGTTCATGGGTAAGGTCTCTAGTGCAGTTGGCAGTGTAAGCCGACCGGGAAAGCGATGGTCAGCATCACGCCGTCTTAAGGTGGGTAACTCGAAGGCCATTGCAACTCATAATTGGCATGTTGGTGAAGTTCTTTACGCTTTCAACGCAGCCCATGCCTCTCTTTACGCAATATTCACTTCGCTTGCTGCTGGGTCAGATTGGAACATGGCGTCCGATCTTTGGCACGCGCAAAAATCAGATTTTGCACAAAGACAGATGTTATCAATCTATGTGAAGCATTGCCAAAAAACCAAGTCAATAAGGCGGAGCATTTTGTGGTGTATTGCCGCGCTCGACGAACTTTCATTGAAACGAAATGACTTCGTACATGCTGATTTTATTTGGTATTATGACCAATTAGTGCCAGGTTTGGCAACTGAACGCAAAAGAAGAAAACGACTTGAAAGTGTCCCATTTGAAAGGCACTGGTTACACTTACGAGGAGACCTTTCAGCGGTAGCTAATTATGCATACGGTCTTTATCACAGTCTGCATCAACCCCGACCATTGACGAAAAAACCGAGACTAAAACTTGCTGATACCATGAGTCAGAAGCAACAAAGCCGCCGGTCTCAAGCCAAGAAGAAAGTTCAAGAACTCCAGCGTCAATCATCTGTGGTGTAATCTCAATAGCACTGGACTGTCTCGAATCTTCTACCATAACATCCTGCGTAGTTAAAGGCATAATTGCCGTTCTAACGGTGATGACATCGACATACGAATATTGCCTGCTGTCATGGTCACGGAATAGATTGGCTGGTCATTTGACGTATTCAGCAAAAAAGATACGTCCCCATAAAATTTTATTGTGCTATCGGCATCGGGCTTCATCGACGCCAGTAAGGCCGTTATAATTCCTTGGGTTTGCGGTCGAAATTCTGTCCTTATTTTTTCGGCGTCAAGCGCGTCAAAACAAAACGAAAAATCCTCATGATCCCTGCGAACATCGAATTTTGGGTTTAGCTCTTCGGTTTTGCCTTCGATCACTAGGTACATGCCAACTGGGTTTTTGGTTCGTCGTTGTTCTTGTAGCAAAGCGATCTGAGTGCTTAGGTTAGCGATAGAGGTCTTTTGCCTGCCCAGCATCCCAGACATGAGATTTTGTATCAAAACACTCTTTCGATCAAGATGCAGGCATCTGGCGTTCGGCATTGCTGTCAAAACCGCGTTGCATTTTTTGTTACCGGCAACCTCAAAAACGTACTCGTTGTCGGATTGCGATAATGTATTGATTCCGACCATTTGGTAAAGTGCCAAATATACAACTCGCATTGACAATATCCTGTCCAAATCGCTTGCAGGTCAATCATATAGCCGCAATATCCGTTTTTGGGAGACAAACATGCCACACATCACCGCCAACAACGTCAACCTGTACTACGAAGAATCCGGCCCAGCCGACGCGCCGGTCATCTTGCTCGCCATGGGCCTTGGCGCGCAGATGATTGCCTGGCCCGATGAGTTTATTCAGGGGCTCGTTGGCAAGGGCTATCGCGTTATTCATTATGACAACCGTGATGTCGGCATGTCGCAACGGATGGAGGGAGCAGCGGCACCCAATCTGGTCTGGACGATGCTGAAGGCGCGGCTGGGGCTTCCGGTCAGCGTTCCCTATACGCTGACCGATATGGCAGAGGATGGGATCGGGTTGCTGGATGCCCTTGGCATACAAAAAGCGCATGTGGCCGGCGCGTCGATGGGCGGGATGATTGTGCAGTTGATGGCAGCAAACCACCCGGAACGCCTGTTGAGCATGACCTCGATCATGTCTTCGAGCGGCGCGCCTGGCCTTCCTGGCGCGCGTGCCGACATCCAGCGTCGCTTCATGGTCAAGCGCCCAGCCGACGCCAGCCGCGACGAAGCCGTGGCGTTCGGTGCCGAGTTGGTCCAGTCTTTCTCGTTTCCCGATCCGGCCCGCCCGGAAAACGCCCATGCGGAAATGGCAGCAAAGGCCTTCGACCGCGGCTATTATCCCGTCGGCACAAGGCGGCAATTGCTGGCGATCATCGCCGATGGCAGCCGGGTCAAGCGGCTGAAGACAATCAAGGTGCCGACATTGGTCGTGCACGGCGCCGCCGACCCGCTGGTGCCCAAGGAAGGCAGCGAGGATATCGCCCGCCACATTCCCGGCGCGCGGCTGGAGATTATCGACGAAATGGCGCACGATCTGCCGCCCTCGCAGGTGGGCCGCATGGTCGACTTGATTGCTGACCATGCGAGTAGCATATCGAAATAGATGCTGCGCTGCACAATTTTGGGGTTGCGCGCAAAAGGTGTTAGGATAACGTGCCGCCATGTCCACGAATCCGCTCCTCCTCGAAGCCATTGCGCTCAAAAAATGCGTGACGACCGTCTATAACGGCGTCGCAATGAAACTCGCCCCGCATGTTCTGTATTCCAAGAACAACGCCTTGTTCATCGACGCCGTCACGCTTGAAAAGCATGGCGAGCCGCCGCGCGAGAAGAAGATAGGTGCCTTCCATCTTCAAGGCTTGAACGAACTTCAACTCGTTGACGAGCATTTCGAGGCTGACCCACTGTTCGAACCTGACGCCGAAAAATACGATGGCGTCGCGTTATTCAAAGTCAGCGCAGAGTGAGCGTCACATGACCATGGGCAAAATCCGCGTCGGTATTGGCGGATGGCGTTTTGAGCCGTGGCGAGGGGTGTTTTATCCGGCGGGTCTGCGGCAGAAAGACGAATTGTCCCTTGCCACGTCGCGGATGACGGCCATCGAGATTAACGCGACCTATTACAGCACGCAAAGCCCGAAAAGCTTCGCCAATTGGGCGGCGGTAGCGCCCCGGGGGTTTGAGTTTAGCGTCAAAGCATCGCGTTTCTGCACCAACCGCAAGATTCTCGCCGAAGCCGGGCCGTCGATTGAAAAATATATCGGGCAGGGGCTTTCCGAGCTTGGCGACAAGCTTGGCCCGATTGTCTGGCAGTTTGCTCCGACCAAAAAATTCGACCCGAAAGACTTCGGCGCGTTCCTCGATCTGCTGCCTGACAAGCTGGATGGCCGCAAATTGCGCCACGCGCTCGATGTCCGCAACGCCAGCTTTGACGACCCGGCTTTCATCGAACTTGCGCAAAGCAAGGGCATGGCGATTGTCCACGCCGACCACCCCGAATATCCGTTGATCGAGGCCGACACAGCCGATTTCGTCTACGCCCGCGTGATGAAGGCACAAGAGGAGCTAGAGGCAGGCTACAGCGAAGCGGACCTCGACCATTGGGGTGACAAGGCACGAAAATGGGCTGCCGATGGCCGCGATGTGTACCTCTTTTTCATCAGCGGTGCGAAGATACGCAACCCGGCAGCGGCGCGGGCAGTGATTGAACGGCTCCAGTGCACCTGAACACGAGCGCCATTATCTGTTCGGTCCGCAATCATGGTGAGACCGGCGCGATTGTGCGGGCATTTACCAGCAAAGACGGCATGCTCGCAGGCTATGTGCAGGGCGCGCGCGGGCGAAATTTACGGCCTGTGTTGATCCCCGGCAATGTCATCAGGGGCGAATGGCGTGTGCGGATTTCAGGGCAGCTTGCCTCGCTGGTGCCCGAGCCGCTGCACAGCCGTGCGCATCTGCTGTCGGAACCGTTGGCGATTGCCGCGATTGACTGGGCGACCGCGTTGACTGCGGCGACGTTGCCCGAGGTCCACCCCTATCCGCGCCTGCACAGCGCGCTCGACGGTGTGTTGTCGGCCATCGAACTGGCCCCGGCTGCGCGGGTATGGGCGGGGGCGGTTGCGCAATATGAAACGCTGCTGCTCGCCGAATTGGGCTATGCCGAAGAGGTCGACGAAAAAGGCGCACCGGTAGCAATGATGGCGCAGAACCGCGAGCGGCTGGTGGCACATGTGCTGGGCGACCGCCATGCCGACGTCATGGCGACGCGCGAACGGTTGGTGGACCGGCTGAAAAGGGCTGTTGCATAAGGCTTGCCTGACGGGCAAAGGACGCCCAAACGACATGCCGTAGTGCTGAGCCTGTCGAAGCACGTCTCTAAGGTTAGCGCTACACCCGAGAAGCGCCCTTTGACAGGCTCAGGGCTACGGTTCTTGGGAAGCTCTAATCCATGCTTATCGCCCTGTTACCCGGAGACGGAATCGGCCCTGAAGTCATCGCCGAAGCACGCCGTGTGCTCGATGCGCTGGCGATTCACGGGCTGACCTACGAAGAAGCGTTAGTCGGCGGCGCGGCATATAAGGAATGCGGCCATCCGCTCCCTTCCGCCACGCTCGGCCTTGCAAGGCGCGCCGATGCGATATTGTTCGGGGCGGTCGGGGATCCGGACTGCGATAGTCTCGATCGCCATTTGCGGCCTGAACAGGCGATCCTTGGGCTGCGTAAGGAACTCAGCCTGTTCGCGAATCTTCGCCCGGCTACCCTGTTTCCCGAACTCGCCGATGCCAGCGCGCTTCGCCCGGAGGTGGCGAGCCAGATCGACATGGTCATCGTCCGCGAACTCAACGGCGATGTCTATTTCGGCGAAAAAGGAATGCGCAAAACCGCCGATGGCCGCCGCGAAGGCTTCGACATCATGTCCTATAATGAGGACGAAGTGCGCCGCATTGCCCGCGTCGGCTTCGAAACCGCGATGGCGCGCAACAAAAAGCTGTGCTCGGTAGACAAGGCCAATGTCCTCGAAACCTCGCAATTGTGGCGCGACGTCGTGATCGAAACCCATGCCGAATATCCCCAGGTCGAACTCAGCCATATGTATGTCGACAATTGCGCGATGCAGCTCGTGCGTAATCCGGGCCAGTTTGATGTAATCGTCACCGGCAATCTGTTCGGCGACATATTGTCCGATCAGGCGAGCATGTGTGCAGGGTCGATCGGCATGCTCCCCAGCGCTTCGCTCGATAGCGATGGCAAAGGCCTTTATGAGCCGATCCACGGCAGCGCGCCCGACATTGCAGGGCAGGGCAAAGCCAATCCTTTGGCGACCATATTGTCCGCGGCGATGATGTTGCGTTACTCGCTCGGGCTACCCGAAGTCGCTGGCCGCATCGAGGCAGCCGTGGCCAAGGCTCTGGCAAGCGGTGCGCGTTCGCCCGATCTCGGGGGGAGCATGACCACTCGCGAAATGGGTGATGCCGTTCTTGCTGCCTTGACCTGAACCGATTGCTCCACGAAAAGCGAATTTATGAAGAAAACCACCGGCCAGAATCGCGACATTACCAGCAAATGGCGGCCCGCCACACAAGCAATACGCGGCGGCACATGGCGCAGCGAGCATGGGGAGACGTCCGAAGCATTGTTCCTGTCGTCGGGCTTCACCTATGACGACGCCGAGACCGTAGCCGCGCGTTTCGCCGGTGAGGCCGAGGGCATGACTTATTCGCGCCTGCAAAACCCGACGGTTCAGATGCTCGAGGAACGTATCGCGCTGATGGAGGGTGCCGAGGCGTGCCGCGCTCAGGCCACCGGGATGGCTGCGATGACCACCGCATTGCTTTGCCAGCTTCGGCAAGGCGACCATGTCGTTGCAGCACGTGCGGCATTCGGTTCGTGCCGCTGGCTGACCGACGAATTGCTGCCACGGTGGGGTATTACGACCACCACCATTGACAGCCGTGACAATGATGCGTGGAAATCGGCAATCCAGCCAAACACCAAAGTCTTTTTCTTCGAAACCCCGGCCAACCCGACGATGGATATTGTCGATATGGCCTATGTCTGCGGGCTGGCGAAGGAGCATAATATCACCACTGTGGTCGATAACGCCTTTGCCACCTCGGTGCTTCAGCGTCCGATGGATTTCGGTGCGGACGTCGTTGCCTATAGCGCGACCAAGCTGATGGACGGGCAAGGCCGCGTATTGGCGGGCGCCGTGTGCGCTTCACAACAATGGATTGATGAGAATCTGTTGCCGTTCCAGCGCAACACCGGACCTAACCTCTCGCCGTTCAATGCCTGGGTAGTGCACAAGGGGCTGGAAACACTCGAGTTACGCGCAATGAAGCAATCGGAAAATGCGCTGGCGGTCGGCAAGTTTCTGGAAAAGCGCGTTCCTGTGATGCTGCATCCTGGCCTCTCTAGCCACCCACAGCACAATCTTGCGATGGCGCAGATGAAAGCGTGCGGGCCGATATTTTCTTTCGAACTCGACGGCGGGCGCAAGCAGGCGCATGGCTTGCTCAATGCGCTGGAACTTATCGACATCTCGAATAATATCGGCGACGCCCGAAGCCTGATGTGTCACCCCGCGTCCTCCACGCATCACGGCATGGGGCCGGAAGGCCGCGAAGCGATGGGTGTCGGCGAAGGGATGATCCGCATCAATGTCGGCCTTGAAGATCCGGCGGACCTGATCGAGGACCTTGACCGGGCATTAAGGGTTGTGGGGCTATGAATGAAGTATGCACCGTAGGGCTGAGCTTGTCGAAGCCCGCCTATCGCCGAAAGCCGCCCTTCGACAGGCTCAGGGCTTCGGTATGTTTTTGAGCAATCTCTAAACCTATGAACATCCTCGACTCCTTCTTCACAGCCAGCGCCACGACCGATGGCATCACTGTGCGCGTCGCGCCAAATTTCCTCGACGAACAATCGGTGCCGGCACAGGGCCGGTGGTTCTGGTCTTATCATATCCGCATTGAAAATCACGGCGACGAGCCGGTGCAACTGCTCACGCGCCACTGGAAAATCACCGATGGCCGCGGCCTTGTGAACCATGTGGATGGCGACGGCGTGGTCGGCGAACAACCTTTGCTCAAGCCCGGTGAGAGCCATGATTATGTGTCGGGCTGTCCCCTAGGAACCCCGAGCGGCATCATGGAAGGGCAGTATCGCTTCATCCGGGAAGACGGCGGCACCTTCCTGGCCGAAATTCCGCGTTTCAAACTGGTCGCTCCGGCCACGGCGCGATGAAGCGGACTCATCTGCCCTTGAACGGCCTGCGCGTGCTCGACGCGGCCGCGCGGCATCTGAGCTTTACCAAGGCGGCCGACGAACTTGCGGTAACACCCGCGGCAGTCGGTCAGCAAATCCGCGCGTTAGAAGACATGTTGGGCGTCGTGCTGTTTCGCCGCACGCCGAAGGGGCTTGAGCTAACCGACGAAGCGGCCAATGGTCTCGATGCCTTGCGCGCGGGGTTCCTGCAGTTCGAGGAGTCGGTGCGCGCGATGCAGGCCGGGCAGTCCTCCAATTCGCTGACCATCGCGGCACCACGCGATTTTACCGCGAAGTGGCTTGCTGCGCGGCTTGCTAAGTTCAGCAAGGCAAACCCGGACACGCGCTTTACCCTGGTCTCTGCCGATGACGAGGTTGATTTTACCGAAGCAAATCTCGACCTGGCCATTCGCCTGTCGAACGGGCCGGGCGAGCATGAAGGTGTAATGCTCGCGGCGGGTGCCTTTGTTACCGTCTCCGCGCCAGACGGAGGAGCCGACACACCGATAAGCTGGTCGGGTTCTCCCGTTGCCGAAGGTGCAGCGGCGCTGCGGCTTGCCGATGCTGGCCTCGCCATCGATGCTGCCGCAATCGGATTGGGTCAGGCGACGGTCCCGCTTCTGCTGGCCGAGAGCGATCTGGCGCAAAAGCGAATTCGGGTCATCGACAATGCGAAGGAAAGCGATTTGGCCTATTGGCTGGTCGCCCCGTTGCCCCAGTGGCGACAAAAAAAGGTCAGGGCGCTGGTCGAGGCACTGATCGCGTGACTGCACCGACGCTTACGACCGATAGACTGGTTTTGCGTCAGCTGGAACTTGATGACTCGGATGCACTTTTCAAAACCCTTTCCGACGACCACGTGATGCGATATTGGTCGAGCGGACCGCATCAAAACGTCGATGAATCCAGAACGTACATCGTCTGGAATGCAGATGCGCAAGCGGACCATATATGCTGGGCGATTACGACAGACGGCGCCAGCGCGATGGGCTGGGTAATCCTGATTCCGCGCCGCAAAGACAATTTCGAACTGGGCTATATTCTGGGCCGTGACTATTGGCGTAAGGGCTATTTGACCGAAGCGGCCAATGCGGTGCTGAATTACGCCTTTGGCGAAATGGGCGCTCGCCGGATAATGGCCGACACCGACCCGGACAATGATGCATCAATCGCTTTACTCGGGAAACTCGGCTTCCGGAAAGAAGGGCATCTTCGTGAAGAATGGCAAACCCATATCGGCACCCGCGACAGCTTGATTTTCGGACTGTTGCGCCACGAACGGGAAGGCCGGAACGCTTAGCGCGCTACACTGTCCACCAATCTGGCCATCAACATGGCAAACGCGTTATTGTCCACTTCCTTCGCCGGGTCGTTCCAGCTTCCGCTGATGACATACCAGTCGCCGTTTTTCGACTGTGCCAGATAGCTCATCGAGATCACTCCGGGTTCGGACCCGCCCTTGTAGCCGAGATACTTCCATTTTTCCGCGATGGTCAGCGATACCCCCTTGTTCACGGCCATCACGTCCAGCGTAGTCTGGCTGCCGAGACGGCGGATGTTATCAAGCAGGTTGGCGATGTCGGATGGCGAGGCAAACCATTCGACGCTGTCAATGGCAACCGGGCCAGACCCCAAAGCCGCCATATCGATCCGCTCAAATTTCAGCGCATTGGCTTCGCTGGAAAGGATATCGCGCTGCTGCGCTTCGCTCGCTTTTTCAAAACGCGCACGCAGGGCGGGATTGCTCTTTAGCGCGAAAACCTCGGCCGTAGTCAGGATCGGCAAGGTCTTGTCCGGCGCGCTATGACCGATAGTGGCGAGCTTCTCCTCGATCGCCTCGCGCCCCAATACGCGGATCAGCGCGTCGGTCGCTGCGTTATCGCTTACCGAAATCATCCACGTCGCCAGCGTCTGCAAGGTAACCGGGGTCTGGCGCGGCCAGCCTTGGGTCGCGGGCGACGAGTAGCTGTTATCGAGGATTGGCACGACATCTGACCAGCTTCGCCGTCCGGCCTGCACTTGGGCAGCAAGTTCGGCGAGCACGTAAAGCTTGAACGTTGAGGCGATGGCAAATTGCTGCCGGGTGGCCCGACCGACGATTTGCTCGCGATTGTCGTCGGCGTCGAGCCTCTCGACCAGATAGCCCGCCTTGCCCGGCAACGCGGCAAACGCTGCGTCAATCGCGGCAAGGCTGTCACCCTTCAGTTCGAAGCCCGTGATCAGCAACCCTACGACCTTGTTCGGCGCGGCGGCTTCGACCGAGATTTCGGCAGTGGCAATTGCCTTTTCATACTCGATTTTAAGGGAGGCGCTGCCGGGACCTTTGGCCTCAACGTTGAGTATTCCCAAAGGCTTGCCGTTCTGCGCGATGATTTGATCGGATAGGGCCTTTAGCTGCGCCGGAGGGACGGTCGCCAGGAAGCTTGGCGAGAAATACTCTTCATATGGCATCGTGCCGGATAGCACCGCTGGCAATTGCGCGATCCGCATGTCGAGCGGTTTGGCAGAAAGCGTGGCAGCCGATTCCGAAGGCGTTTGCGCAACCGCCATTGGAGTGAGGGCAACAATAGCCAGCGGCAACGCTAACGACAATGGCTTCATCGCGCTCTCCCCAATTCACGCATCGATCGCCTCTTCATCCAGTTGCGCTGCGTTTTCCTGAATGAAGTTGAACCGGTGCTCCGGATTTTTGCCCATCAGCCGGTCGACGAGATCGGTCACCACCGCGCGGCGCTCATATTCGCTCGGCAATGTTATACGAATTAGCGAGCGCGTTTTGGGGTCCATAGTCGTTTCGCGAAGCTGGTTCGGGTTCATCTCGCCGAGCCCCTTGAACCGGCCGACATCGACATTCTTGCCTTTGAACACCGTCGCCTCGATCTCCGCGCGGTGCGCCTCATCCTGTGCGTAAACCGATGTCGCGCCGTGGGTGATGCGATAGAGCGGCGGGCGGGCGAGGAACAGATGCCCGGCTTTCACGATCTCCGGCATCTCCTGGAAGAAATAGGTCATCAGCAACGTCGCAATATGCGCGCCATCGACATCGGCGTCGGTCATGATGATGATGCGTTCATAACGCAGATTGTCGGGGTTGCAGTCCTTGCGGATGCCGCAACCCAGCGCCAGCTGAAGGTCGGCGATTTCGCTATTGGCGCGAATTTTTTCGAGCGTGGCGGATGCGACATTTAGTATCTTGCCGCGGATCGGCAATATCGCCTGAGTCTTGCGGTCGCGCGCCTGTTTGGCGGACCCGCCAGCGCTGTCGCCCTCGACGATGAACAATTCGGTACCGGTAGGATCGTCCGAAGCGCAATCGGTCAGCTTGCCGGGCAAGCGAACTTTGCGACCCGACGTCGCGGTCTTGCGCTTGACCTCACGCTCCGCCTTGCGGCGAAGCCGGTCGTCGACTTTCTCCAATATGAAGCCCATAAGCGCCTTGCCCCGTTCCATATTGTCGGCAAGGAAATGGTCGAAATGGTCGCGGACCGCGTTTTCGACAAGGCGCGTTGCTTCGGGCGAGGTCAGGCGGTCCTTGGTCTGGCTCTGGAATTGCGGGTTGCGGATGAACACCGACAGCATCAGCTCGGCTTCGTTGAAAATATCTTCGGCGCTGATCTGTGCGGCCTTTTTCTGGCCTATCAGTTCGCCAAAGGCTCGAAGTCCTTTCGTCAACGCCGCGCGGACGCCAGCCTCATGCGTGCCGCCGTCGGGGGTGGGGATGGTGTTGCAATACCAGCTGTAAGAACCATCCGAATATAATGGCCAGCTGATCGCCCACTCTACACGGCCTTGCGCTTCCGGGAAATCCTGCGTTCCGGCGAAGAAGTCGGTGGTGGCGCAAGCGCGCGTGCCAAGCTGTTCGCGCAAGTGATCCGACAGCCCGCCGGGAAACTGGAATACCGCCTCAGCCGGGACATCGTCGGTGGCGAGCTCGGGATCGCAGCGCCAGCGGATTTCGACGCCCGCATACAGATATGCCTTCGATCGCGCCAGCCGGAACAACCGCGCGGGTTTGAACTTCGCGTCGCTCCCGAAAATTTCAGTATCAGGGGTAAAGGCTATCGTCGTGCCGCGCCGGTTGGGCGTCGGCCCCAGCTGTTCCATCGGCCCAAGCGCAAGTCCCTTGGAAAAACGCTGGCGGTAAAGCTGTTTGTTGCGCGCGACTTCAACGACCGTGTCGTCCGACAGCGCATTGACCACCGAGACGCCGACGCCGTGCAGTCCGCCCGAGGTCGCATAAGCCTTGTCGGAAAACTTGCCGCCCGAATGGAGCGTGGTCAGAATGACTTCCAACGCCGACTTGTCCGGAAATTTCGGGTGCGGATCGACCGGTATGCCGCGGCCGTTGTCGCTGATCGTCAGCCGGTTTCCAGTCGCGAGGTAAACCTCGATCCGGTTGGCGTGTCCGGCCACCGCCTCGTCCATCGAGTTGTCGAGCACTTCTGACGCCAGATGATGCAACGCCCGTTCGTCGATGCCGCCAATATACATGCCCGGACGACGGCGAACCGGCTCAAGACCTTCCAGCACTTCGATTGCAGAAGCGGTATACTCGTTCGACGCAGCGGTGGCCGCCGCGCTCCCCCCAAACAGATCATCGGTCATGTGACGGCTATAGGCACGGGAGAGTCCGGCGTGCAACAGTCGCGCTTCGTTCGCTTGTGGAAATGTCGCTGGTCGAAGCGAAAATGCCGCCGGTCGATACTACTTGGCTGGTAACCCGGTTCGCGCTAGTGTGTTGGTCAAGCAACACGGGGAGATATTACGTGCTTGAAATTGCCGGTGTAAGCCATGTCTATGCGAATGGAACACGCGCCCTCGACAATGTAACGCTTTCCATTCCGCGCGGCATGTTCGGGCTTCTCGGTCCGAACGGTGCCGGCAAATCGACGCTGATGCGCACCATCGCGACGTTGCAGACGCCAACCAGTGGTGCAATCCGGTTTGGCGATCTAGACATATTGGCGCAACCAGAAGAGCTACGGAAGCGGCTGGGCTATTTGCCGCAGGATTTCGGTGTTTATCCACGCGTAACCGCACTCGACATGCTCGATCATATGGCGGTTCTGAAAGGCATTGCGGATAAGTCCGAACGCAAAGCCGTGGTCGAGACATTGCTCAACCAAACCAATTTGTGGAGCCACCGCAGTCACTTCATCGCCGGCTTTTCGGGCGGGATGCGGCAGCGTTTCGGCATCGCGCAGGCCTTGATCGGCAATCCCGATCTCATCATTGTCGATGAACCCACAGCGGGGCTGGATCCTGAGGAACGAAACCGCTTCCTCAACCTGCTGGCCGGTATCAGCGACAATGTCGTGATTATCCTGTCGACTCACATTGTCGACGATGTCGCCGACCTGTGTCCGCGCATGGCGGTGCTGGCGGGCGGGAAGGTTCAACTCGAAGGTGCGCCGCTCGACCTCATCAAGCAGGCGAGCGAGCGCGTCTGGAAAAAGACCATCGGGCGCGACGAACTTGAAAGCTATCAGGAGCAGTATCAGGTCATTTCGACCCGGTTGTTCGCCGGGCGGACAATCATTCACGTGCTGGCAGATTCGCAGCCTTCAGGATTTGAAAAAGTCGATGCAGGGCTGGAGGACGTGTATTTCACGACGCTCGCCGACCTTCGTCGCGCAGCTTGAGGAGGATAATTTATGCTCCTGGGCGTCGCTAAATTCGAATTGCGCTACCAGTTGCGCAACCCGGTTTTCTGGGTGTCGCTGTTCCTGTTTTTCCTGCTTGGCTTCGGTGTAACCGCAAGCGAGAATGTCAGCATCGGCACGCCCGGCACGGTGCATGAAAATGCGCCCTTCGCCATTGCGTCAATGATCGCGCTGACATCGTTGTTCTACCTTTTTGTAATCACATCATTCGTCGCCAACGCGGTCGTTCGTGACGATACGACAGGCTATGGCCCGATCATCAAGGCAACGTCGATCGGCAAAACCAATTATGTTTTCGGGCGCTTTATGGGCGGACTGGGCGTCGCCCTGCTTGGCTATTTCGCCGTTCCGATCGGAATGTTTTTCGGCTCGGTGATGCCCTGGGTCGATGCAGAAACTATCGGGCCGCAAAACCCGCTCTATTATCTTTGGCCTTATCTGATACTCGCAGTGCCCAACATATTGCTGATGAGTAGCCTGCTGTTCGGGCTGGCGACGGCTACCCGATCGATGCTGTGGAGTTACGTCGGCGTCGTCATCTTTTTCATGGGCTATCTGATCGTCACTACCTTGCTCGCCAGTAAGGTGGAATATCAGGCGCTCATGGCGCGTTTCGAGCCACTTGGTTTCGGTGCGCTTTCCGAAGCGACACGCTATTGGACGGCGGCCGAGATGAATTCGAAGCTTTTGCCGCTCGACAGCAACATGCTGATCAACCGCGCGCTGGTGCTGGCACTGGCGTTACTGATTTTGGGCCTTACCTATTGGCGTTTCTCGATGGCCGAACGCGCGCCCTCGAAACGCAAGCTCAAGCGGCTGGCACGCGAACGGGCGTCCGAGACGCGCGACGCGGCCGCAGGCCGGATCACGCTTGCTGCTGCGACAAAACGGTTCGACGCCACATCGACACGCGCCCAGTTCGGTGCCCGCCTGAAGACCGAGATAATGCAGGTATTGCGGAGCCCCGGTTTGACCGTGCTGCTGCTGCTGGCGATTATCAACACCGGCGCTGGGCTGTTTCTGACCCAGACCACTTACGGGACGCCATCTTATCCGATGACGGCGAATATCATCACCAGCGTGCTTCAGGGCTTTTCAATCTTCCTTTTGATCATCGCAGTGTTTTACGGCGGCGAGCTCGTCTGGCGGGAGCGCGATGTGAAAATCGGCGAGATCATCGATTCCACGCCCACGCCGAATTGGGTGATTACCATTCCCAAAGTTCTGGCGATCCTGCTGGTGTTGCTGGCCATCAACCTCGTCGCAATGGGCACCGGCTTGCTGTTTCAACTAATCAAGAGCGCGCCGGAGTTCGGACTGGCGAGCTATTTCAGCTGGTTCCTCGTACCGATGGCGTTCGACATGCTGCTGATCGCCATCCTCGCGGTTTTCCTGCAGGCAATCAGCCCGAACAAATATGTCGGTTGGGGGCTATTTCTCGTCTGGTTTATCGCCGGAATATTCCTTGCCAACATGGGCTATACGAATGCGCTCTATCGCTATGGTTCCGGCCCGGCCGAGCCTTTGAGCGATATGAACGGGTCGGGCGGGTTCGCCTATGGCGCGTGGATATTGCGCGCCTACTGGCTTGCCTTTGGCGTCATCCTTCTGGTGATCGCGCACATGGTATGGCCACGCGGGACCGATACGCGCTGGCGCAGCCGGCTGAAACGGGTTCGCCATAGCGTCACCGGCGCCCCGCTTGCACTCATCGCTGTTGCTTTGGTCTGTATGGTCGGGACCGGCAGTTACGCCTGGTATAATTTCAAGGTTCTGAACCGCTATGAAACCAGCGACGAAGGCGAAAAATGGGCGGCGGATTATGAGAAGAAATATCTCAAATACGAAAATCTGCCGCGTCCGGTCGTCACGGCGGTAAAGTTCGATGTCCAGATTTTTCCGAAGGAAAAACGGCTTGAGGTCGCGGGCAATTATAAACTTCGCAACGATACAGCCGCGCCCTTAACCGAGGTGCATGTGCGTCAGGGTGGACGCGATACGAAATTCAACCAGCTCTCGCTCACCGGTGCAAAGCTTGCCAGCGATGACAAGCAATTCGGCTACCGCATCTTCCGCTTCGATACGCCTCTGGCTCCGGGCGCTGAGGCGCAACTCAATTTCAAATCGCAAATCTGGCATCGCGGCTTTCGCAACGGCCAGCCTGCGACGGACGTCGCGCTCAACGGCACGTTCGTCAACAATTTCGAATTCGCACCGATCATCGGCATGAACAGGCAACAGTCGCTACAAGACCGGACGGTGCGCCGTCGTCAGGGTCTGCCAGCCGAATTGCGCCCGGCGAAACTTGAAGACATGGCGGCAACGCGCGAAAATTACGTCCGCACCGACTGGGTGAACTCGGACATCACGGTCACCACCGACGCCGACCAAACACCGATTGCACCGGGCCGCAAGGTCTCGGACGTCAGCAAGGGCAGCCGCCGCACCGCGCACTTCGTATCGAGCGCGCCGATCCTGAGCTTTTTTTCGGTTCAGTCCGCGCGCTACAAGCTGACCGAAAAAGACCATGACGGTATCCGGCTGACGGTTTTTCACGACCCGCGCCATGAATGGAACGTGCCCGCGATGATCAAGGCGCTTGAGGCCGGGCTCGATTATTACCAGGCCAATTTCGGGCCTTATCAATTCGATCATGCCCGCATCATCGAATTTCCGGGCTATCAGAGCTTCGCGCAAGCCTTTGCCGGAACGATGCCCTATTCGGAAAGCATCGGTTTTGCGGCCGATGTGCGCGATCCGGAGTCAATTGATTATGTAACTTACATAACCGCGCACGAGCTCGGCCATCAATATTGGGCGCATCAGGTCATCGGCGCGGACATGCAGGGGCAGACAATTACGGTCGAAACGATGGCGCAATATTCGGCGCTGATGGTAATGAAAAAGCTGTACGGTCCCGACAAGATCCGCCGGTTTCTGAAATATGAGCTCGACCAGTATCTGGCCGGGCGCAAAGGCGACGCGATTGGTGAGCAACCGCTCTACCGCGTCGAGAACCAGCCCTATATCCATTACCGCAAGGGCTCGCTCGTGATGTACCTGTTGCAGGAACGGCTGGGCGAAGATGCCGTCAACCGCGCGCTTGCCCGCTTCATTCAGACATGGAAGTTCAAGGGCGCGCCCTATCATCGATCGCTCGATCTGATCACTGAATTCCGCAAAGAGGCGAAAACGCCCGAGCAACAGGCATTAATCACCGACCTGTTCGAAAAGATCACGGTGTACGATCTGAAGGCGAAGCAAGCCAAAACGCGCAAACTTGCGAACGGGCAGTGGCAGACGACGATTTCAATTGAGGCAGCGAAATATTATGCCGATGCCAAGGGTAATGAGAAGCTTGCTCCGCTGTCTGATGCAATCGAAATCGGGTTGTTCGCTGCGCGTCCGGGAATCGGCGCATTCGGCAAGAAAGATGTTATCTTGATTGAACGCAAGCCAATCAAGGACGGCAAGCAGACGATTATCGTTACGTCGAAAACCAGGCCTGCCTTTGCCGGCATCGACCCCTATAATTTCTACATCGACCGCAATTCGGACGATAATGTCATCGATGTAACGACCTGAAGCAAAAAGGGCGGCTCCAGATGGGCCGCCCTTTTGTTTCGTTCCAAAGCTTCAGCGAACCCGAGGGCCGCCAAAAGGCATCGGCGGCGGAGGACGGCGGACGCCGCGTGGAAGTTGCGCTTGATAGGCGCGGCCGCAATGTTCGACGCAATAGGGAAAGCCGGGATTGACGGCTTCACCGCAGAAATGGAAATCGGCCTCGCCCGGATGACCCATGGGCCAGCGGCATATCCGTTCGTTGAGGTCGAGCAGCGACGTTTTGTCGGCCATTTCGGGGCTTGGCTTGGCGGGAACCAGGCGGCGGGGCGGGGCAGGCGGGATCGGTGCCTGTTGATCGCCGGGGCCCTGACGCATGAAGCCGCCGGGGCCAATTGAAACGATACGCGGCATCGGTGCTGCCTTGACTTCGCCCGGCTGCTCGCCGTCGGCGCGCGGCGCGGCGGGTGCAACGGGAGCAGTTGGACGAGGACGCAATGGCGCGGCCGCCATGGGCTTTGCAGGAGCCGCAGCGGCAACCTTCTTTGGCGCCGCTTTTTTCTCAGGCTCGTTAGCCTTGACCGGCGACGGACGCGATTTCAGGCCGAGCCGGTGCGCCTTGCCGATCACCGCGTTGCGTGACACGCCGCCAAGTTCGTCGGCGATCTGGCTCGCGGTCAGGCCCTTTTCCCAAAGGGTTTTCAATTGGTCGATCCGCTGGTCGGTCCAGGACATATATGCTTTCCCAAATTCTAATGTGCAGCCGCCGGTACGGCGCAACTGCGCCTTGCGGTTGAAGCTGCAAGCCGATAGTCGATTGCGCGATGAGTATCCACCATAAAAGCGCGTCCGGCCCAGATAGGGATTTGACCCCGATTGTTCAACTGCAAGGCGGCGAGCGCGCGATCCGAAACGTCAACTGGGTTGGGCTCCAGACGCTGTACATGAAGGAAGTGCGCCGTTTTTTTAAAGTACAGCTGCAGACGGTCTGGGCCCCTGCGATTACCACATTGCTGTACCTGATCATCTTCACAGTCGCGCTTGGCCATGTCAAACCGACGGTGCTGGGCGTTTCGTTTGCGGACTTTATCGCGCCCGGCCTCATCATCATGGGCATGATGCAGAACGCCTTTGCCAATTCCAGTTTTTCGTTGCTGGTCGGCAAGATCCAGGGAACGATTGTTGATTATCTGATGCCGCCTTTGTCCAATGCCGAAGTGCTGGCCGCGCTTACCGGTGCTGCGGTAACACGCGCGTTTCTGGTTGGTGGCACGATCTGGCTGGCGATGGCGATCTGGCCCGGCGTCAATGTCACGCCAGCGCATTTCTGGGCCGTATTGTGGTTCGGGCTGATGGGGTCGACGATGCTCGCGCTGATCGGCGTCATGACCTCCATCTGGGCCGAGAAATTCGACCATGCTGCCGCAATCACGAACTTCGTGGTGGCTCCTGCGGCCCAGCTGTCGGGCACATTTTATTCGGTCGATAAACTCGCACCGACCTTTCAGGCGATCAGCCACGCCAACCCGTTCTTCTACGCCATTTCGGGTTTCCGGTATGGCTTCATCGGCAGTGCCGACAGCCCGGTCATGTTTGGAGCGGTGTTGCTGCTCGGCATAAATATCGCGCTTGGTGTGGTGTGCTATCTGGTGCTTCGCTCGGGTTGGAAATTGCGCGCCTAAGCTTGCCGCAGATTATGTCGTTTACCTCCATCAGGGGGGCAACATGACGATATATGCATTGGCGAAACTGAAGCATCGCAGCGAACAGATGACGACGAAACTGGCGTTCGGCACCAAAACCGAAATCGCCGCCGCCCGCGAATTGCTCCGGCAGTCGCTGGTCGAGCTATACGAGCTCGGTCACTGGCTTCAACATCCCGAGCAGATGCGCGAATATATCCGGCTCTACCGGATATGCGGGCCTGATTATGTTAGCGCGCCGGAGTCCAGGTCTGCGCCTGACAGAATGGCCCGATACAGCCCTTAACGACTAGATTGCCCGATTTTCCCTTATAGACAATCGAGCGATAGGTCTTGCCCGATTTCGGGTCGTAAATCTGTCCCTTCCACTCGTTGCCGATGGCCTTGAACCCGGTCAATATATTCATCCCCAAAAGCGTCCGGCTGCGCAGCGCCTTGTTGGGATTATTGATGTCTTTCTGGCCAGTGCCATTGGGCGGCGGGACCAGGAATTTGGCAAGCTTGCCGCAGATTGTCGCGCCGCATTCGTAA
The DNA here is from genome assembly GCA_943369235.1 of Sphingomonas paucimobilis. Lineage (GTDB taxonomy): Bacteria > Pseudomonadota > Alphaproteobacteria > Sphingomonadales > Sphingomonadaceae > Sphingorhabdus_B > Sphingorhabdus_B paucimobilis_A. The sequence continues at coordinate 14,717 of CALRMO020000002.1, read as the reverse complement.
ATTTCGACAACGCCATCCTTGCTTTGCGTAACCCATTTTCCGGTTACGGGGGCTGCGGCTTGGGCCGATGTAGCCAGCGCAAGGGCAACAGCAAGACCAGGCATAATCGAACGTGCAGACATATTTTCTCCTCTATCGCTTTTATCTTTGGCGCACCCCATGCTAACCGCTGATGAATGACCGACATCATCCTCTATGACTATTGGCGCTCGTCCGCCAGCTACCGCGTGCGCATCGTCCTCAACCTTAAAGGCATTGTGTATAAGACCGTTCCCACCAGCCTGCTTGCAGGAGACCACAAAGCTACCGAATATGTTGCGCGAAATCCGCAAGGGTTTGTGCCGATGCTGTCGATCGACGGGCATGACCTGACGCAGAGCCTGGCGATAATCGATTATCTCGACGCGCATTATCACGACCCGAAGATGGTGTCGTCGGAACCGGCCATGCGCGCAAAGACGCTGGCGCAAGCAATGATTATTGCGGCGGATATCCACCCGATCAACAATTTGCGCGTGCAGAAATATTTGAAAGATGTGCTCGGCCACGACCAGAATGCAATTGATGACTGGTATCGCCACTGGATACTGGAGGGCTTTACCGCGCTCGAGGCGATGGCTCCCGAAGACGGTCTGTTCGGCAGCGACTGGCCCAATCTTGCCGACGTCTGCCTCGTGCCGCAAATGGCGAATGCGCGACGCTTCGATACGCCGTTGGAGGCTTTCCCGAAGCTGGTGCGGATCGATGCGGTGTTGACCGAAATTCCCGCCTTCAAGGCAGCGCACCCTGACGCGGTCAACCCGGACGCATGAAAAAAAGTCTGTTAGTTTTCGCGTCGGTTGCTGCATTGGCGTCGCCTGCATTCGGGCAAGTCAATAAAGCCCAGTATACCGATTGCCCTCCAAGCAATGACGACGAAATTTATGTTCATTGCTCGATATTGGTCATTGGCAATCTCGGCACGGCTCGCGCCGAGCGCATCGAGAGCATTGCCGTGGTGGATTTACAATCCGAGCGATTGGAAAGAGGCCTGCTTGAAGTTGCCGGACTTCAGCAATTCCGCCGTTCCGACGCGCGGTCGGCCAATCCGACCAGCCAAGGCGTTACCCTTCGCGGCTTGGGCGGCAATGCATCGTCGCGCGCGATATTGGTTCTCGACGACGTTCCTCAAGCTGATCCTTTCGGCGGATGGATAAGCTGGCCGGGCTATGATGCCTTAAATCTCGCCAGCGTTCGAGTCCGCAAGGGGGCGGGGCAGGTGGCGTCCGGCGCTGGTGCGCTTGCGGGCGTTATCGAACTCGATAGTCGCCAAAATGTGAATCTGACAACGGCCAGCGTTGCATATGGCAGCCGTAATAGTGTCGATGCAAAAGCGTCGATATTACGCGGTTTGAACGGAGGAAGCGTTTCGGTTTCCGGAAGCTACGCGCGCGGCGATGGCTTTACGCCGATCTTGAAGAGCCAGCGCGGCGCAGTCGATAGGCAAGCGGCCTATGAGCAGGGCGGCATCGCCATTCGGGCGGTCGCGCCGCTGTCTGACAACACAGACCTCCAAGCTGGCATTCGTGTCTTCACCGACGAGCGCGACCGCGGTTTCGAATTCTCCGACAATCAAAACAGCGGTGTCGACGCCAGCCTGCGGCTCGTCAACCGCACCCCCGGCGGCTGGCAATATAGCGCATTGGGCTATGTGCAAATCCGCGAATTTGCCAACCGGTTCGGCGCAATTGCTGCCGGTCGCAATTCGGTCAGCCTGACGTTGGATCAATATTCGGTGCCATCGACCGGCCTTGGCGCACGCTTTGAAGTGCGTCCTCCGATCGGCGATGATGCCGAACTTCGAATCGGCGGCGACTGGCGGCGGACGATTGGCCAGACCAACGAGAATTTCTTTTTCGCCGGGCTGGTGCCGGGGCGAAACCGTATAGCGGGCGGACGCACCGATTCGCTGGGCGGATTTGCCGAAGCAAGCTTTGAACCGATAGATACGCTGACGCTGACTGCAGGCGGACGGCTGGATTATTGGAGCATCGCCAATGGCTTTCGCAAGGAAGTCAATATCGGCGGCAGCGTTCGCTCCGACGACATGTTTGCCGACCGTTCGGGCTGGGAGACGACGGGCAGGGCGGGCATTGCCTGGAATGCGAGCGATGCGATCAAGTTGCGCGGGGCCGTTTACAAGGGCTGGCGCTTGCCGACGCTCAATGAATTATATCGGCCTTTCCGGGTCGGAGCCGATGCCACCGCCGCCAATGAGTTGCTGTCGCCTGAAAGGCTGAAAGGTGCCGAACTTGGCGTCGATGTCGAACGCGGCGGTTTCCGTTTCGGCGCGACGGCCTTTACCAACACGCTCGATAATGCCATTGCCAATGTCGGGGTCGGGGTCGGACCCGGCACTTTTCCGGGCGTAGGTTTCGTCGCAGCTGGCGGCGTATATCGCCAACGGCAAAATCTCGATGCAATCGACAGCAAGGGTATCGAACTCGACGCGTCCTTCGCCCTGCGCGATGTCACCTTGCGCGCTGGCTATGCCTATGTCGATGCGGCGGTCGATGGATCGGGCGCGGCGGCTGAGTTGGACGGATTGCGCCCCGCGCAGGTGCCGCGCCATTTTGCCAATGTCGGGATAGCTTTCGATAACGACGCGGTGAGCGGCAACCTCAATGCCCGCTATGTCGGGGGCCAATTCGAGGACGACGCCAATACCCGCCGTCTGCAAAGCGCATTTACCCTGGACGCCGGGCTCGGCTACCGGCTTGGCACCAAATTCCGGATTGAACTACGTGCCGAAAACCTGTTCGATGCGCGGGTGGACGCGGCAATCGGCAGCGACGGCGTTATCGAGCGCGCTGCCCCGCGCACCATCTGGGCTGGAGTAGCGGTAGAATATTGATGGCTAAGGCGGCACAGACACTGAAGCTGGCGGAATTTCTGCCATATCAGCTTTCGATTACCTCGAACGCGGTAAGCGACCTTATCGCGCGTGCCTATCGCGGCCGTTTCGGGTTGAAGATACCCGAATGGCGGTTGATGGCTGTGTTGGGTGAACGCGCCTCCGCGACGCAGCGCGCGTTGTGCGAAGCGACCGCGATGGACAAGGTTACTGTCAACCGCGCATCAAAGGCGCTTGAGGATCGCGGCTTGATCGGGCGGGCACCGAACACGGCGGACGGCCGCTCGCACCATCTTGCGCTGACCTCAACGGGACGCGAGCTGTATGAGCAGATCGTCCCGCTCGCGCTTGCGGTAGAAGCCGAGCTGGAGAGAGTGCTGGGGCGTAGCGAGGCGATGGCGCTTGAGGCAATGCTGGCACAATTGCGGGCGCGCGTCGCGGAACTCGAATGAGGTCTTGCGCAAACTAGTTTCATTTGTTACCAGTTTGCCGATCTGGGAGCACACTGCATGACCGACCTGTTTGAAAATCCGCTTGGCTTGGATGGCTTCGAATTCGTCGAATTTGTGTCGCCCGAACGCGGCCTGCTTGAGCCGGTTTTTGAGAGCATGGGCTTCACCCACATCGCGTCGCACCGGTCGAAGGACGTGCACTTGTGGCGGCAGGGTGAAATCAATCTGATCGCCAATTACGAACCGCGAAGTCCTGCTGCATTCTTCGCCGCCGAGCACGGGCCATCGGCGTGCGGGATGGCGTTTCGTGTCAAGGACGCCGCCAAGGCCTATGCCGAAGCCTTGGAACGCGGCGCTGAACCGGTCGAAAGCAGGACCGGGGTGATGGAACTGCGAATCCCTGCAATCAAGGGCATTGGCGGGGCATTCATCTATCTTGTCGATCGCTACGCAACCCTCGATAATCCCGAGGCGTTGTCGATTTACGATATCGACTTTGTGTACAAGCCAGGGGTAGTTCGCAATCCCGTCGGCGCCGGTTTCCAGAAAATAGATCATCTCACGCACAACGTATACGGCGGACGGATGGCGCATTGGGCCAACTGGTATGAACGGATCTTCAATTTCCGCGAAATCCGTTATTTCGACATCAAAGGCGAATATACCGGCCTGACATCCAAGGCGATGACCGCGCCCGATGGAAAAATCCGCATTCCGCTTAACGAAGAGGGCAAGGCCGGCGGCGGACAGATTGAGGAATATCTGCGTGCCTATAATGGCGAGGGCATCCAGCATATTGCGCTCATTTGCGACGACCTCATCGCCTGCTGGGACAATCTTCAAAAGCTCGGTGTGCCGTTCATGACTGCGCCGCCCGAAACCTACTACAAAATGCTTGAAGGCCGTTTGCCCGGGCATGGCGAACCGGTTGACGAACTTCAGAGGCGCGGCATCTTGCTCGACGGAACGACCGAGGGCGGCCATCCACGCCTGCTGTTGCAAATTTTTGCGCAGCCGCACATCGGCCCGGTTTTCTTTGAATTCATCCAGCGCCGCGGCGACGAAGGCTTTGGCGAAGGCAATTTCAAGGCGCTGTTTGAGAGCATCGAACGCGACCAGATTGAGCGCGGCGTGCTGGAGCCTGTCCTGAGCGAAGTCGAAGGAGTGGCGGAATGAGTCTGCCATTTTCCACGAACGGCGTTCATCACGTCGCCTATCGCTGCAAGGATGCCAAGGAAACCGTCGATTGGTATCAGCGAGTCCTGGGCTTTACTTACACGACCGCATTTGCCGAAGATTATGTGCCGTCCACCGGCGCTTATGACCCCTATATGCACATTTTCCTCGACTGCGGCGGCGGCAATGTCTTGGCGTTTTTTGAATTGCCCAATCAGCCCGATATGGGCCGTGACGAAAAGACACCGGCATGGGTGCAACATCTTGCCTTCAAGGTCGCGGACTTCGATACGCTCAAGGCGGCAAAGGCGCATGTCGAGGCGCAGGGTGTCGAAGTGCTCGGGCCCACCTTTCACGGCATATTTCGTTCGATCTATTTCTTCGATCCCAACGGCCACCGCCTTGAACTTGCCTGCGACATCGGGACTGACGAGCAATATGATGAGCTGAAACGCGTCGCTCCGCTCATGCTCGAAGAATGGAACGCGACCAAGAAGGCGCCCAAGCACGCAGACTGGCTGCATATCGATCCCGGCGGCGAATAGCTTCGAGCGGGTGATTTTGCCAATCGGCTGATTTCAATAGTATCGGTTGCGACATGCTGAGACTGCGGGCATCATCGTTCGATAATCGAGAGGAAATCCATGAAACTAGCTTCGCTTAAATCGGGCCGCGATGGTCATCTGGTTGTCGTGTCCAACGATCTCGCCTGGTACGCCGACGCCGCGCACATCGCTCCGACGCTGCAATCTGCGCTCGACGACTGGGAAGCGATCGCGCCGCGGCTTGAGGCATTGGCGACCGACCTGGAACATGCGGCGATCCCGCGTGAACGCTTTCACGAACATGATGCCGCAGCGCCGTTGCCGCGCGCCTATCAATGGGCCGATGGCTCGGCCTATATGAACCATGTGGAATTGGTACGTAAGGCGAGGGGGGCGGTGCTGCCCGAAAGTTTCTGGCACGACCCGTTGATGTATCAGGGCGGATCCGACGAGTTTTTGGGTGCGCGCGACGACATCCGCCTTGCTGACGAGGCATGGGGCTGCGACCTGGAGGCGGAGATCGTCGTTGTCACCGGTGACGTCCCTCAGGGCGTGTCACCTGCGGAAGCGCTTTCGTACATCCGGCTGGTAGGACTGGTAAACGACGTAAGCCTGCGCAACCTTATTCCTGCCGAGCTGGAAAAAGGATTTGGCTTTGTTCAATCGAAACCCGCCAGCGCATTATCGCCGGTGTTCGTTACGCCCGACAGCTTGGGTGAATACTGGAAAGACGGCAAGCTGCACCGGACGTTGATGGTCGATTTGAACGGTGCACCATTCGGCCGTGCGATTGCATCAGATGACTGCACGTTCGATTTCGGCGTTCTGATCGCGCATCTTGCCAAAACACGAAATATTGGCGCAGGTTCGATAATCGGCTCCGGCACCGTTTCCAACCGCGATGCCGATGGCGGGCCGGGCAAACCGGTTGCCGAAGGTGGGCTCGGTTATAGCTGTCTGGCCGAATTGCGGATGGTGGAAAAAATCCAGACGGGGGAAATGAAAACGCCGTTTCTGAAAAGCGGCGATGTCGTCCGTATCGAGGTTCGCGACGACGCCGGTCACAGCATCTTCGGCGCCATTGAGCAGACCGTCCGCTAAACCAAAAAGGGCGGAGCCGTGGCCCCGCCCTGATTGTAAGCATGTTCGTCGCGTTACTTGATGAGCGCGTCCTTGATCGAGCAAGCCGCCGGACCAAGAATAACGATAAACAGCACCGGCAGAATGAACAGGATCAACGGGATCGTCATGATCGCTGGCAGTCGAGCGGCCTTTTCCTCGGCCCGCATCATGCGTTCATTGCGGAATTCTGCGGAAAGGACGCGCAATGCGGACGCAAGTGGCGTGCCGTATTTTTCGGTCTGAATCATCGTGGTAACCACGCCCTTGATCGAGTCCAGATTAACGCGATAAGCCAGATTTTCGAATGCCATCCGGCGTTCCGTCAAAAAGCCAAGCTCAATAGCCGTGAGCGCAAATTCGTCGCCCAATTCGGGGTAGCCACGGCCAAGTTCCTTTGCCACGCGGTTGAATGCGGTATCGACGGTAAGCCCTGCTTCCGCGCAAATAACCAGCAAATCGAGTGCGTCGGGCAGACCCTTGCGGATTGCATCGGTACGCTTGGTGACCAGATTGGACAAATAGATATCTGCAGCCTTATATCCCAAAATGGTAAGGCCGGCGAATACACCGAATCGTTTGAACGGCGTCCAGTCGGCCAGCCCGCCAAAGCCGTACATCCACAGGGCGACACCCCCGCCGAAAAGGATCGGAAGAACGAGTCGGCTGAATATGACCGCGACGGCCAGTTCCTTGCGCCGGATACCGGCCTGGGCCAGCTTTTGCTGCACGACCTTGACCTGATCGTCCTGAAGCACCTGAAGCTTCGAGAGCATCAGCCGCATCTGGTCGGTGGTTTCCGTTTTGCGGACCAGCTTCGCCCGTTTTTTTGCAGTCGTCGCGGTAATGCCGGCCTTCAGCTGCTCGCGTCGTTCGCTCAGTGCCTTCACCCGCTTGGCCATCGGATCGCGAACCGTGACCGCAGTATAGATTGCGAACATCACGGCCACCGTCGCCACTGCCGACAGCATGGTTGCCACCCACAGAACATCGACGCCTAAAAGTTGGGGTCCGCCCGGATTTGTCATGTGCCTCGCTCCGCCCCTGCCTTAAATCTCGAAATTGACCATTTTGGCCATGATGAAGGCGCCAATACTCATCCAGACGATCCCGATCAGGCCAGCGACGATGAGCCGCGGTTCGTAGAAAAATCCCGCCAGATATTTCTGGTTCACCATCCAGACCATGCCGAACACGAAGAACGGGAGCGAGCCGACGATATAGGCCGAAGCTTTCGATTCCGATGACATGGCCTTAATCTTAAGCTTCATCTGTGACCGCTTGCGCAGCACATCGGCGAGGTTTGCCAGCGTCTCGGCAAGGTTGCCGCCGGTCTCGCGCTGAATGGCCAGCGTGATTACAAAAAACTGGAACTCTGCAGTGCCCAGCCGGTCGGCGGTATCCTGCAGCGCATCTTCCATCGACTTGCCGATCCTGATCTTCTCGGTCACCATCTTGAATTCTTCGCCAACTGGCCCCGGCACTTCCTTGGCAACGACATTCAGTGTCTCGCTTACCGGAAGTCCGGATTTCAGCCCGCGAACGAGCAATTCAATTGCGTCCGGAAACCGGGCGGTAAAATTCTTCAACCGTTTGCCGATCAGATATCCCAAGGCCATATGCGGCAGACCGGCACCAAGCAAAAGCCCGCCAAACAAGGCGAGATATATCGGCGCCCCCTTTAACCACAACGCCGCCATGACCAGAAAGGTAATACCGCCCGATGCCTGCAGATATTGCTTAAGCGTCCACTTCTTGCCGGTCTGCTGGATACGCAGACGAAGCCGGTCTGTACGGTTCATATGCTGGCCATTGGTAAAGACCATCGGACGGCGGGCAGCAACGGCCTTGCGCATCTGCTGTTCGACGCGCGCATCGGTGCTATCGGAATGGCGAATTTTAACAGCGCTTAACCGGCGCGAAGCCGCCTTGCCGACATTCGGTCCCATGAAGGCCAGTGCCAGCAGCACGAGCACAACCATCAATGCTGCGGCTAGTATCAAGGTCTGCATCATATTCCGCTCTGTTTCATTGCCACTGTCCGGCGAAGAGGTTCACCGGACCATGTGCTCACTTTTTTGCCATCAGTGACTTGAACCCGCCGAGTACCGATTTCTTTGCTTTCGGTTTGTCCGGCGCGTCTGCCACGACCTCGATTGCGGTTCCGGCAATCATATCGGCCAACGCGATTATGCCGGTCGATACCTTGCTGCCTTTTACCGCCGCGACAATCGGTTGCCCGAGCTTCGCAGACTGCGACGCGGATTTGGCATCGAACGGCAATGCCAGGTCGACCTTGCGTTCGATGGTGCTTTCGAAATCCTTTTTGGAAATCTCCAAAACCGCCGGCTGCACTTTGTTTGCCACGATCAGCGTTTTGCAATGCGGTGCATTCTGCTTTAGCCAAGCGAGCACGCGAATTGTGTCGCGCGCGGCGGCAAGGGTCAGCTCGGTCGTTACCACCGCAATATTCACCTCTTGCATCAGATGCGGGTAGGCGATCACCATACTGCGGGGCAGATCGATCACGGTGTTGTCGAATGCCGACCGGAATTCTTCCTGGAGCTGATAAAAAGCACTGCCGTCGGTCAATACCGGGCTGCTCATCGGCGCTTCTGCCGACAGGATCGACAGTTTCTCGTTTGCCTTGATCATCGCACGTTCGATAAACAGTCCGTCGATGCGGCTGGGATTGTCGATGGCATCGGTTAACCCGCGTCCGGGCTCGAGGTCCATTGCCAACGCCGCAGTGCCGAAATGAACGTCGAGGTCGAGGAATCCGGTCTGGTGACCCTGCACTTGCGAAAAGATCCAAGCGAGTGACGACGCTATCGTCGATGCTCCGGCGCCGCCACGCGTTCCGATCACGGCGGTCGACACATGCACCCGGTCGGCGTTGACGTCGTCATGTTTGGGCGCATTCAGAATCGTCTGGGCATTTGCAAAAGCATCGCGCAGCGCGTCGGAGCTCAGCGGCTTCAAAAGATAATCCTGAAGGCCCGACATCAAAAGATCGCGATAGAGGCGAACGTCGTTTACCTGACCCACCGCGATAACGATTGTGCCCGGTTCGCAAACCTCGGCAAGGCTGTTGATGTCAGCAATGGGGTCGCCCGATTCCGACAGATCAACAAGCAGAATCTGTGGGCTGGCAGATACCGACAGCGACTGGATCGCGTTACGCAAACCACCTTTGTAAGCTTTTTCCGGGCTCCAGCCTATCTCCTCGCAGACGCCGCGTACGACATCGAGCGTCATGTCGTCGCACAAATAGGCATTGATCGGGTCGCGGGTTCCGGCCACACCGGATTTCCATGGAGCGTTCATCAGTTGCCTCCGGTTTTGGTATTATAGACATTGACAGCGTTTTTACCGCTGTTGCCGTCAAGCTTTTCATTTTGGCGACCGCGAACGAGGTCTTCAGGATCCGCCACCATCGCCGCGAGATTGCTGTTGGTCGCACAGCCGTAATTGCTGTGATTGCTGGCGTTATAGTTGCGGTCGTGATCGGTGCTCCAGTCGGGGCATGACGGCACGGAGGCCTTTGACTGCGTTACGACGACACGCAGCAATCCAGGTGCGACCGGACCGCCGGTTACCGGTGCAATGTCCTGAAGCAATATTCCGCGTGCGGCGGCAATATTTGCAACGGCAGTTGTCGCGGCATCGTCTGAATAGCTATCGCCATAATCGATCGCGACCCGATCGCCATAGCCAAGTCCCAACACGTCGAACCAGTCGGCCAGACGCGTTTGTTCGGCCGGGGCGATGCCGGCGCCGTCGTTGCGAAGGTCTATCGCATAATTCGTACGTTCTACGACGGGCTGATGAATGCTGTACATCGATGTGTTGGCCGTTCCCAGGGAATTAGCCGCGCATCCGGCCAGAGAAATGCTGGCCGCGGCAGCGATCAGGATTTTGGTATTACGCATTTTCTATCTCCTGAACTGACGATCAATTGTCAAAGCTGAAGCCGGGTCCGGCAACAGCAACTTGGGTCGAAATCATGGCTGCTTTCGTCGGAGGCGTGTCAGCCGGGCCACTTACCGATCCCATCGCCGGACCGGTGGCCGGTGCTGGCGTTATCGATGGAAGCGGTCGTTCCGGGCTTTTTGTCTTGTCGGTCGTTTTTCCAAAGATGACGCGTTGGGCGTCATCAATCGAATGGATGCCGTCGGTCGGTAACTTGATCCTGTCGTCGGACACGGGCTTGACCAGATAGGGTGTAATAACGATCATCAGCTCGGTTTCGTTACGACGCCAGCCGTTCGATTTGAACAAGGCGCCCAGCACCGGAACGTCGCCCAGACCAGGCGTCTTGTCGACCGAGCTGCTTAGCTGGTTGCTGAGCAGTCCGGCAATCATCATGCTTTGTCCCGAACCAAGTTCGACGGTCGTCTCCGCCATGCGCGTGGTCGTGGCAGGAATTTCAAACCCTGCAATACGCACCGCACCTTGAGCGGAAATGTCCGAAACTTCCGAGCGAACTCGAAGCGAAATTCTTCCGTCCGATAAAACTACGGGCGTGTAGGTCAGGTTTACGCCGTAGCTTTTATACTCGACCGAGGTTCCGTTGTTTGACGAGGTTACGATAGGGAATGAGCCGCCGGCAAGAAATTCTGCCGTTTCGCCTGAAACAGTTGTCAGGTTCGGGTTGGCGAGGGTGGAAGTCAGGCCCGCGCGTTCGGACAAATCGAACGCGGCTTCGACATCAATGCCGAACAGCCGGCCGATTCCAGCCACGACGTTCGATCCTGACGGCAATGTAACTACGCCACCTGCGCTGATATCGCGACCGCGCCCAAGTCCGAAGAAATAAGGCTGGCCCGCGCTATCGACACCGTTGTTCGTGCCTCGCACGTTGCCGGTTATTTCCTTGGCGAGCGTCCGGCTAACCTCGGCCACCCGCACTTGAAGGTTGATTTGCAAAGGCGTGACGTTCTTCAGTCGGCTGATGACTTTGGTCTGGCCGCCTGTAAAGGTCTGGACGAGTTGTTCGGCTTCAACGGCGTCTTCGGGCTGTTTGACCGTCCCGGTCAGCAGCACAACGCCATTCATGGTGGTAACCTGGATATCGGCATCGGGCATCGCCATATTCAGCATCTGCCCAATCGAGTCCAGATTGTTGCCGACGCGGATCGTGGCGGAGTAAACCGTCCGTCCCGCAGCGTCGGTCGCATAGACGTTGGTTTCGCCCGGCCCTTTGCCGAGAATATAGATCTGGCGACCCGACTTGACCTCGACATCGGCGATGGACGGGTCGGAGACCACGACATCGGTGATATTACTTCCAAGGTTGATCTGCTGGCCGCGGCCGATCGACAGGACGACCACTTTGCCGTCTTTGGCGGATTGCGCGAGTGCGGGCGTTGCTATTGCTACGAGCGCAGAGGTTCCCAGTGCTGCCGCAAGGGCTGCGGCCGCGAAGCCGGATTTAATTGTGGTAAATTTTGCCATGTTCTTATCTCCGGCTGATGTCGACTTCGGTCACATTGCCGCCACGCGAGACGCGGACCACAGGACCTTTTATGATTTTCTCGACTTGCTTTTGCGTCCGGGCGGTTTCGGCAGCTATTGCAACAGGTGTTTGCGCTGGAATGGTGCTGCGCTGAAACCGTGATACGTCACCTCCGGTTGCATAGGTGCTCTTTCCGGCGGTCGGCGTTTGCGCGACGGAACGGACAATCGCCTGCTCCTCCTCAGCGGTCGAGCCTTCGGGGATGCTGACATCGCCAGATGCCAACGCCTGTTCCAGTTCTGCTGCATTGTCGGCAAGCGCGCGTAGCGACAGGCTGATCGTGCCTATGGACTGCGCCACCGTAATCTTTTCGGCGATCCGTGGCGTAGCCTCCAGCGTTACCAGCTTGTACTCGGCCACAATGGTGTTACCCTTTTCGTCTACTGACGGCTGTGAGCGTTGGTCTGTTGCCAGAACCCTTAAGTTGCGAATGATCGTCTCGGAAACCTTCAGTGCCGGCCCGGCATTGCCTGCAACATTCTGCGTGAGGACAAGATCGACGCGGTCGCCCGGGAAAACAAACCCGGCAACGCCGGTCAGCGACGACACAGGAACCGTGATAGCGCGCATTCCAGGGCCCAGTGCAGCGGCAAGAAAACCTCGGTCCCCCGGTTTTACCAGCGACCCCTGCGTGATGGGCTGGCCGGCCGTCACAGCGGAGCGGACCACGGTTCCGATCAGGCTTTCAGACGAGCTGCCTTCCTCTCCTTCCAGAAAATAGACCTTCTCGATTAGTTCTTTGGGCCAGGGCTGATAGCGAAAGCTGTCGGCGGTAATGATCGTTCCCATAGGCAGCGCCCGTGTTGCGACCAGCACCTTGGGCCCCGTCGGCACCGCGACCGGAGCGGCGACGGCTTGTGGTGCCGACGCCCCTGTAAACATGCTGCGCGCCATGAACGCGGTAATGGCTGCTATGAAAAGCGCGGCCACCAGCAATATGACTTTTTTCCTATCCATGACGAACTGTCCCCTGAAAGGTCCCCTGATTGAACGATGCTATTTCACGCAAAATGGTTAAAAATCCGTTCACCGGCTATCCACAGCCCGGAAAGCGCGATTGCGACACCGTATGGGATGCGCGCATGACCATCTTTTTGTTTTGACTTGTGAATGACGACGAAAATAATGGTTACTATTGCGCCGAGGATCGAGGCGTACAAAACCAGCCGGACCACATCGACCCAAGGGAACCAGAGCGCCAATGCCGCGAAAAGCTTGACATCGCCGCCGCCCATAGCCCCGAAGCGGAACGCGATGGCGAAGAAGGCAAACACGATAGCGGCTGTCAGCAAATGAATGCCAATAGCGGGTAGCGCAAAGCCGCTGGTCGCGTACCAGTATAGCGGCGCACCGAGCGCGATTGCTAGCGTTACAGTGTTGTAAATCAACCGATATTTGATGTCGGTATAAATCGATATCAATAGCGCGATTGCCAACCCGCCGAGCGTCACGTAAACGAGGAATGCACTGGTCATTCGCAGCGCATTAACCAACAAAGCTTGCCAAAAGGTAACCATGCAGCCGTTGAAATCGCCGATGAACCGACGCGCCATTCCGGTGGATGCATTTGAAACTGTCTGGCATGCAGCCGACGGCTGGCCAATCCGGCGGATCGATTGGAAGGGCATGAACACCGCGCGTGGTTCGATGCTTTTTCTGCCCGGACGTGGCGATCATTACGAAAAATATCTGGAAACGCTCGCGCATTTTGCTGCGCAGGGATGGCATGTGACATCAATCGACTGGCGCGGGCAGGGCGGCTCGGGCCGACTGCTCGCCGATAAGCAGGTCGGGCATATCGATGATTTTTCGACATGGATAGCGGACCTCGACCAGTTCTGGGCTGAATGGAAAGCAGCCAGCCCAGGATCATACGTCATACTTGCGCATAGCATGGGCGGGCATCTGACAATGCGTGCGCTGGTCGAGGGTGCAGTCGATCCCGACGCGGTCGCGATGAGCGCACCCATGCTGGGCATCCAGACGGGAGGATTGCCGCTGGCGGTGAATCATGCCTTTGCAAAGCTGATGTGCAGGATCGGCAGGGGCGACCTGCCGGCATGGAAGGTCAGCGAGAAGCCATTGTCGCCCATGAACCTTCGGGCAAAAATTTTAACGGGCGACAAGGACCGGTACGAGGATGAGCTAGCCTGGTGGCAATTGCGCCCGGAGGTAAAATTAGGCCCGCCAAGCTGGCATTGGGTCGAACGCGCGATTGCTTCGATCCGCCTGCTCGACGAACCGGGTAAGCTGGAGGCGGTTCAAACGCCGATTTTGTTGATGGCGACGACAGCTGATCAATTGGTCAGCACGCCCCGGATTATCAAGGACAGCAAGCGGTTGCCCAATGCCGAAACCCTGATTTTCGGCAAGGAGGCAGCACATGAACTGTTACGTGAAGCCGATGTCGTTCGCGATCAATGTCTTGCCTGTGTTACACGCTTCATGGACACACATGCAGCATTGATATGAGTGATTTTGACGTTGCCATTATCGGCGCCGGAATAGCCGGAGCCAGTCTCGCTGCGGAAATTGCAGCCTATCGCTCGGTGGTACTGATCGAAGCCGAAGCTCATCCGGGTTATCATTCAACCGGCCGGTCAGCAGCATTCTGGGATGAAAGCTACGGCGGGCCGGGTGTTCAGCCGCTGACGACGGCGTCGGGCCCGTTTCTGGCCAATCCGCCTGTCAACTTCCACGAAGGTTCGCTGCTTCGCAGACGCGGCGCGCTTTATCTCGGTACCGATGCTGACGAGTGCGAGGCCACTGCGCTGCTCAATGATTTTGCCAGCAGTAGCGTTGCATTCGAAAGGCTGGAACAACCTGCCTTGGCTGATCGCGTTCCGGGTCTTTTGCCGGACTGGACGATCGGACTGTGGCAGCAAGACTGCAGCGATATCGATGTTGCAGGGCTTCATGCTGCGTATTTGAAACAGGCACGGCAATCGGGGAGTGTGCTGCAGCCCGGGGCTCGGCTGGAGCGAGCGGAGTGGCGCGGCCAGCAGTGGAATATT
>CALRMO020000001.1:0-77162 GCA_943369235.1 Sphingomonas paucimobilis | reverse complement strand
ACATATGATAGGCTTCGTCCATCGACGCATCCTTGCCGGCCATCATCGAGGCCCAGCCTTGCAGATACTGAATGCCGGGTTCGGCCAGCTCAAGCCGCATCAAGCCCGAAATAGCCCCGCCGACGACACCCGCAAAAATGGCAAAGATCAGATAAAGGGTACCGATGTCCTTATGGTTGGTTGACATGAACCAGCGCGCAAAGAATGCAGGCTTGTGGTCCGCGTCGTGTGCATGGTCGTGACCGTGAAAGTCGGCGCCGGTGGCTGCAATGGTTGTCATCTATCTAACCTTCTTACTTAATTGTCGGCACTGCGGCGGGCGCAGCGGCATCAGCATTAGGTGCAGTTCCAGCGGGAGCCACTGGCACCGCGCTCTGTTGCCCCGGCGGCGCAACAGCCGCAGGCAGAGGCTTATCGGTACCGGGCATCGTTCCGCCTTGAGCCTTTACCCATGCTGCGAATTGCGCAGGTGGCAGAGCTTCAATAACAATCGGCATGAAAGCGTGGCGGGCGCCGCAGAGTTCCGAACACTGTCCGAAATAAACCCCCGGCTTGTTGATAATCAGTGCCTTTTCGTTTAGCCGTCCGGGCACCGCATCAAGCTTGAACCACAATGAAGGCACGGCAAATGCGTGGATCACATCAGCGGCGGTGGTTTGAATCCGCAGCGGTGTGTTCGCAGGAACGACCATGCGATTGTCGGCGGCAAGCAATTTGGGACCGTCATTGTCGGTCCGGAATCGTTCGCCGGCACCAACATCGTCCTTTTCCTTCAGCATGTTCGAAACAACCTCGAAGCCGCCATTGTCGGGATAAGAATAGCCCCAATACCACTGATAACCGGTGGCCTTGATCGTGATCGCTTCTTTGGGCGCTGGCTTGAACTGCTTCGCCAGCAGGTCGAGCGAAGGATAGGCAATACCAAGCAAAATTAGAACGGGAACCAGTGTCCAGACCACTTCAATGACGGTGTTGTGCGTTGTTCTTGACGGCACGGGATTGGCACGACGGTTGAACCGGACAATCACCCAAAGCAACAAGCCCAAGACGAACAGGGAAATAATGGTAATGATAGGCAGCAGAACGGCATTGTTGATCCATTTTGCATACTGACCGGTGTTGCTGAACTGCTCCTGGAAGTCGATTTCTTTCGGCTTGGGCATGCCGACGCTGTTCGCATAATCGGGCTTCATTGGGGTGTAACCGGGAAGCGAGCCGTCCATCGATTTAACCGCCGGCGTGGTCGCTGCGGGCGTTTCTCCCGGCGCTGCCGCAGTCGGCGTTCCCACCGCAGGAGCCGTAATTTCCTTTACGACCGGCTCTGGAAGCGGAGCCGCCGTCTGTGCCGCTGCCAGCGACGGGATCGTCATTGCAGCAAAGACAATCAGAAACTTCTTCAACATATTCATCAACTTGGCCCCGTAATCTTGGTGCGGCGCAGGAACATTGCGCAGTCTTGGTATAGCCTCAGCCTGCCTGACTCGCGCGACCTATAGGTGCGGTTGTCACAAGCCTCAAGCGGTCCCTTAGTGATTTTTTGCATTTATTTGATGCAGTTTTCCACCTATTCGCGGTGCAATCCGCTACAACGGACTTGCAAAAAATAACCGACGCGCAGCGAGGACTTTCTCCCCATCATGACCGAAGATGAAATATTATCCGAATTCCGTAGCGTCGATGCGCTGCTCGAGGGGCATTTCCTGCTCTCGTCTGGCCGCCATAGCGCGCATTATCTGCAATGCGCGCGGCTGCTGATGAACCCCGAGCGGGCTGGCCGCATTGCGCTCGCCCTGGCGCAAAAGATCCCCCGCGAGATCAGAAACGACATTCAGGTGGTCATCTCGCCCGCAATGGGGGGCCTTATCATCGGTCATGAAATGGGCCGCGCGCTGGGCGTCGATGCAATGTTTGTCGAGCGTCCCGACGGCGTCTTTGGTTTGCGGCGCGGCTTTACGCTGGCAGAAGGCACAAAGGTCTTGATGATGGAAGACGTTGTGACCACGGGGCTGTCGTCGCGCGAGGCGATAAAGGCGATCGAAGATGCGGGCGGTGTGGTCATCGCCGCGGGCGCCGTGGTCGATCGCTCGGCGGGATCGGCCGAACTCGGCGTTCCGTTTTTTCCGCTGATCCAGCTAAACTTCCCGACCTATGCGCCTGACGAGCTCCCGCCTGAATTGGCCGCGACACAGGCTGTGAAGCCCGGAAGCCGGCAGGCATGAGGTGGCAGCTTGCAGCAGCGGCGTTGGCGCTCGCCCCGCTCGCAAGCGCCAACGCCGAAACCGCGTCGCCTGCAGCAACGATCAGGAATGTCGACACTCTGTATACTACATCGGTGTTTCCCGGAACAATCGCCATCAGCAGCCCGCAAGTGACTCACCAGTGGAATGGCAAGACAGCGTTGCCAGCCAATTCGAATATAAAGCTATGGCGCTGGGCGTCGGTTACCAAGCAGATAATGGCCGTGCTCGTGATGCAGGAGGTGGCTGCGGGCCGAATATCCCTCGAGGCGCCGCTCAATCGATATTTGTCCGGATTTAAGAGCCCGAACGCCGCGTCGATCACCGTGCGTCAGCTACTGCGCCATCAGTCGGGACTTCCCAACCCCAACGACACCGCCGCCGTCGATGATTTCCCGTCTTATTATCTGCCGGATTATACCGGAAGCCGCAGCCCGCTTGACGGCTATTGTGCAGGACCGGTGAACGGAGAGCCGGGCGGCGACTGGACATACAATAATTGCGATTATATCGTCGCCGGCGCATTGCTTGAGGCCGTTACCGGAAAATCGTGGCGAAGTCTGGTGCGCGATCGCATATCGAAGCCGCTTGGATTGAAAACACTCGGTGCCTTTCCCACGCGCCGCAAAACGGCCATCGGCACATCGAAACAGGCGATTGAGCCGCGCATCGACCTGGCATCCTACGACGCATCGGCAGCCTTGTTCGGCTCGCCCGCAGACCTTCTTGCTTTCGACCGTGCGTTGATGGCCGGAAAACTGTTACCGCAAGCGCAGCTGGCTGAGTTGTGGGATGGCCAGCCGCGGCTTGGCTATATGGCACTTGGACAATGGGTGTTTGATGCAAAGCTCAAGGATTGCGCGACGCCGGTACGGCTGGTCGAACGCAGGGGCGCAATTGGGGGTGTTCAGGTCCGGAATTTCATGATCCCCGAACGCCAAACCGCGATTGTTGCTTTTTCGGACAAAGCCGAGGGTGATTTTGAATTCGGCGAGATCTGGCAAGGCTCGGGCTTCTCGCACGATTTGCTTAATGCGGCCCTCTGCGAACCGGCGGCGGCAGGAGGATGAGCACGATTCTTCCTGCCGACCATGCCAACGCCAACCGGCTCCGCCTCGGCGTCAACATCGACCATGTCGCGACCATCCGTAACGCGCGCGGCGGCGACCATCCCGACCCGATGCGCGCAGTCCGTGTGGTCGAGGCGGCGGGCGGCGATGGCATTACAGTGCATCTGCGCGAAGATCGCCGCCACATTCGCGATACCGACCTCGATTCGATCATGCGCGAGATACGGCTGCCCCTAAATCTGGAGATGGCCGCAACCGAAGAGATGCTGGAAATCGCGTTGCGGCATAAACCCCATGCCGTCTGCATCGTGCCCGAGCGGCGCGAGGAGCGAACCACCGAGGGCGGACTGGATGCGGCCGGTCAGCATAATCATCTTGCGCCGATCGTAACCCGATTGTCGGAGGCCGGCATTCGCGTTAGCCTGTTCATCGAACCCGACGCGCGCCAGATCGATGCTGCGATAAGGCTTCGTGCCCCGGTCATCGAGTTTCACACCGGACGATATGCCCATAGCGAGGGCCAAGAACGCGAATCCGAGCTTGGGCGGATTGCCGACGCTGCGGCCTTGGTGGCCAAGAACGGCATCGAACCCCATGCGGGCCACGGCCTGACCTTCGAAAATGTCCAGCCAATCGCCGCAATTCCGCAAATCGCCGAACTCAACATCGGCCACTATCTGATCGGTGAGGCGATTTTCATCGGGCTCGAAGAGAGCGTGCGTAAAATGCGGACGTTGATGGATTTGGCAAGGTAACCGGCAACGTGATCATCGGCCTCGGCTCTGACCTGTGTAATATCGAGCGAATCCAGCATTCACTCGACCGTTTTGGCGAGCGCTTTGAACGCCGGGTCTTCACCGATGTCGAACGCGCCAAGGCGGCGCGCCGCCCGTTCACCCGCGCCGGAACTTATGCAAAGCGGTTTGCCGCCAAAGAGGCTTTTTCAAAGGCGGTGGGAACCGGGTTCAAGCGCGGTGTATTCATGAGGGATATCGGCGTGGTCAATTCGCCGTCGGGTGCGCCGACGCTGGCGCTCAAAGGCGGTGCGAAAGCGCGGCTCGACGCGATGATTCCTTCAGGCTATGAGGCGCATATTCACCTGACGCTCACCGACGACCATCCATGGGCACAGGCATTTGTGATTATAGAGGCCTTGCCTGCGCAGAAAGCATGACCAGTTTGACCACCGACAATGATTCGCAAGCCACGCCGCCAGCGGCCACCCCAAAAAAACGCGGGTGGACAGCCGCTGCCTGGGACGAGATCAAGGGCCTGTTCTGGCTGCTGGTGGCGGTGCTCGCATTCCACAGCTTCATCGCCAAGCCTTTTTATATTCCGTCGATATCGATGATGCCGACTTTGCTCGTCGGAGACCGGCTGTTTGTTTCCAAATATCCCTATGGCTGGAGCCACGTATCGCCGACCATTCCCAATCCGGTGGCGATATTTCGTTGGCTCGTGTTGCGCGAAGAGGTCGAGGCGCTGGCCGTGCCGTTGCTCGAAAGCAACACTCGCGTCTGGGGCAAATTGCCCGAACGCGGCGACATTGTGATATTGACGCCGAAAGGCAAATATCAGGACTGGATCAAGCGGGTCATTGGTCTGCCGGGCGACACAATATCGCTTCGTGAGGGTCAGATCTTCCTGAATGGCAAGGCAGTCAAACAGGAAACCGAGCCCAATCTGGTGTTGCCTGTCGATCCCAATAACCCGTGCAACGACTATGATTTTCCGGGCGCGTTGACTCGTGAGAAGGATGGCCGGCTGACCTGCCACCTTTCCATTATCCGCGAAACGCTCCCCAACGGCGTGCAATATGATACCATCGATGCGCGGCGCCGAGACACCGACGATATGGAACCCGTCAAAATTCCCGCCGGGCATGTATTCCTGATGGGGGACAATCGTGACAACAGCTCCGATAGCCGCGTCGCTGCGGAGCTCGGCGGATTGGGGGGTCCGGTTTCGTGGGACCGGCTTGGCGGGCGCGCCGAAATCATCACCTTCTCGGTCGATGGCAGCACCGGTTTGAATCCGGCTACCTGGATCAGATCGCTGCGCGGCGATCGCGCTGGCACCAGCCTGCGTCCCAAAAAGGCGACATCCAATGAATGACGCCGTAACCGCCAAAGCGCGCAAGCCACGCCAGGCCCGCCAGAAAAATGACGCTCAGGACGACGTCTTTCGCGAAGAAATGGGGCCGACCGAGCTTTACGACCCGCTCATTCGCGTGGAAATCAAGCGCGCGGCGGTATGGATCGGCATGGCGACCTTGGTGGTTGCTTTGGTCTGGCTGGCGCAACCGATCATGCTCATTGTTGGCGGACTTGTGCTGGCCGCGATGTTCGATGGCGGCGCAAGGCTTTTGGGCCGGGTACTGCCAATTCCACGCGGATTTCGCCTGACAATAGTCGTGCTGGCGGTGTTTGGCCTGATATATTGGACATTCGTCTTCACAGGTTCCGAACTGGCCGAGCAGGCGGCGAGCTTGCAGGTGATTGTTGGGACGCAGATCGAGAATATCGGCAACCGGATCCAGGCTGCGGGCTTCAACATTTCGGCCGAAGACGTTAAGGGCTTCGGCTCGCAAATTTTGAACTCCGTCGGGCGGGTGACTGCGGCGGTCACTTCGGTGGTGGGGACGCTGACGAACATAGCGATGATGCTGGTTCTGGCGATTTTCATCGCCGCAGAACCGCGGATGTACGAGCGCGGCGTCGCATGGATGTTGCCGCTCGCCGAGCGAGAGCATTTTTACGGCACGGCGGAAAAAATCGGGCGCGTATTGCGCCGCCTGATGGCGGGGCGTCTGCTCGGCATGGCAGTCGAAGGTTTCGGCACGTGGATATTGCTTGGCCTCGGCGGGGTTCCGATGGCGGCTTTGCTCGGGTTACTAACAGGCCTGCTCGCCTTCTTGCCCAACATCGGCGCAATTGTCTCTGGCGCGCTCATCATCCTTGTCGGCTTTTCGGCCGGGGTCGATGTCGGGCTCTATGCGGTGTTCGTCTATTTCGTCGTGCAGATGGTCGACGGTTACCTGATCGTGCCGATGGTCGCCAAACGCGCAGTCGATCTTGCACCAGCCCTCGTGCTGGGCGCGCAAATATTGTTCGGCGCGTTGTTCGGGATATTGGGACTGGCGCTCGCCGACCCGATCATCGCGATGATCAAGGTCGCGCTAGAGCGGCAATCCGAGCGCAACGAAGCACGGGCGATCCGTAAAGGCCCGTAATGCTCCTCATATTCTGCTTTCTGATGGGCATCGCAAATTTCGCGATGCACAAGGCAGTGGCGGAATCGGGGCATCCGTTCGTCGAAGATACCAAACGCTATTTCGGCAAGCATTTTAGCCCTTATGGCAGCTATGGCATCGAGCTGCTCCTGCTCTTCGGCGCGATGTTGTTCGCCCATGAAGGTTCGCTTGTCATCTCGCTTTTCTATTGGGCCTATACGGGCATGAATGGCATCGCGACGTGGTTGCTTTTGTCCGGCAGGGCCTAGGGCTTTGTGATTGGCACAAGCCACCCTATATGGCCTCTGTGCCGCCAGTAGACTCTCCCGCCAAAACGAAACCTGATTTCGCCGTGATAAAGCGGTTCCTTCCCTATTTGTGGCCGAAGGATCAATTCGGACTCCGCGTTCGTATCGTCCTTGCATTAGTGCTCGTCGTCATCTCAAAGCTTATTCAGCTCAGCATGGCCTGGGTCTACGGCGCGGCGATCGACCGGATGGTTCCGGGCATGGAAGATGGCGTTGCGATAGCGATTGCGCTCGTCGCGGCCTATGCCGGTGCGCGCTTTGGCGGGGTGTTGTTCGACAATTTGCGCAACGTTGTTTTTGAGCGTGTCGGGCAAGAGGCAACCCGCCGGCTTGCCGAAAATGTCTTCAGCCATCTGCATAACCTGTCGATGCGCTTTCACATGAACCGCCGCACCGGCGCAGTGACCAAGGTCATCGAGCGCGGCACCAAGAGCATCGATATCATGCTCTATTTCCTGTTGTTCAACATCGCGCCGACCTTGCTTGAGCTGGTTCTGGTATCGACATACTTCAAGATCGAATTCGGCTGGGGCATGGTGGCGGCGACCCTGCTAATGGTAGTCAGCTACATCACGTTCACCACCGTCATCACCAACTGGCGCAACAAGCTGCGCGAGGAGATGAACGAGCTCGATACGCAAACCGTCGCGAAGTCAGTCGACAGCCTCCTCAATTACGAGACGGTCAAATATTTCAACGCCGAGAAGCGGGAAACGCGCCGTTATGCCGAGGTTGTGCACCATTATGCCAATGCTGCGGTAAAGTCGGAAAACTCGCTCGCCGCGCTCAACATCGGCCAGTCGCTCATCACCAACCTGATGATGGCAGGAGCTATGGGCTATGTCGTCTGGGGCTGGTCGCGGGGCGAGTTCACTACCGGCAACGTAGTCACCGTCAACACCCTGCTGGCTCAGCTTTTCCGCCCGCTCGACATGCTCGGTATGGTCTATCGCACCATTCGCCAGGGGTTGACCGATATGGCGGCGATGTTCGAACTGATCGATACGCCAGCCGAGATCGTCGACAAGCCAGGCGCACCCGCGCTGGTCGTCAGCGGCGGCGCTCTGGCGTTCGAGGATGTCCGGTTCGGGTACGATACCGACCGCCAGATCCTCAACGGAGTCAGCTTCAAAATCGAGCCCGGTCAAACCTTGGCCGTGGTCGGCCCATCGGGTGCGGGCAAATCGACTATCGCGCGGCTGCTCTACCGGTTCTATGACGTGACCGGCGGGCGGATCAGCATTGAGGGTCAGGATCTGCGCGATGTCACACAATCGAGCCTGCGAAGCTCAATCGGGATCGTGCCGCAGGACACCGTTCTGTTCAACGATACGATTGGCTATAATATCGGCTATGGCCGCGAAGGCGCCGGGCAAGCGGAGATCGAAGAGGCTGCGCGTGGCGCGTCCATCCACGGCTTTATCGCATCGCTGCCTGAACAATATGAAGCCAAGGTCGGCGAACGCGGACTAAAACTATCAGGGGGCGAGAAGCAGCGGGTGGCTATCGCACGAACGCTCCTTAAAAACCCCCCCATCCTGATTCTCGACGAAGCAACCAGTGCGCTCGACAGCCGGACCGAGTCCGAAATTCAGGCGACGCTCGACCGCATTTCAGAAAAGCGCACCACGATAATTATCGCCCACCGCCTTTCTACTGTGGTCGACGCCGACCAGATTCTCGTGCTCGAAGCCGGGCGCGTGGCCGAGCAGGGGACGCACGCGCAACTGCTCCGCAAAGGCGGCCTATATGCGGAAATGTGGGCGCGCCAGCAGAGCGAAGGCGAAGAGGAAACCGTGGCGGCGGAATGACGCTCGCACGTTTGCTTAACCCTTGAACAATATCGGCAGTCGTTTGTTGTGACCTTCAATCCGTATAGAATGAAGGTCATGGAACATGATGCTCGTCCCCACTTATGTTGCCCCCAGTTCCATCGAGGGAGTCGGCATATTCGCGGCTGAAGACATTCCGGCGGGCGCTGCTATCTGGCGCTTCGATCCCGCATTTGAACGGGTGTTTACGCCAGACGAAATCGATCGCCTCGAGCCCGTTCAGCGAGATTATGTCGAGCGCTACGGTTACAGCCACATGACCGACCGGTCGCTTGTCGTGGTTGAGGCCGACAATGGGCGCTTCATGAATCACAGCGAGCAACCCAATACCGATTTCACCCGGCCCGATGTCGGCTTTGCAATCGTCGATATTCCCGCCGGAAGTGAAATCACATGCGATTACGGCGAATTCGAACCCGAATTTGCAATGCAGCCCGGCAGGCTATTCACCGAGACATCCGAAATGCGTCAGCTTTCGACAGCGGCATGACACAACCGCATTAGACGTATTGCAAAAGCCTATTGTTCTATTTATGTTCCAAAGCTGCTCGACTATCCACAGCGGAGTCGTTTATGCTTCAAGACCGGTCTATTCTTGATGAAATCGCGGCGCTAGGGCCGGGGACGATGGCTACCGCTCCCAATAGTCTTGCTCCTGCCGATGTTCTGCATCGTGTTTTTGGTTTTCCCGAATTTCGCGGGCCGCAGGAACAGGTCATCGACCGTGTTCTGGGGGGCAAACGGACGCTTGCGGTGATGCCAACAGGCGCAGGCAAATCCCTGTGTTACCAGCTTCCGGCGGTGATGATGGACGGCACCTGCATCGTCATTTCGCCGCTGATTGCACTGATGCATGACCAGATGCGCGCGGCCGACGCGGTCGGCATAAGAGCCGCGACCTTGACCAGCGCGGACGATAACCGCGCCGAAACGATCGAACGATTCCGCGCGGGCGCGCTTGATTTGCTCTATGTCGCCCCGGAACGCGCGTCGGGTCAGGAGTTTCGGGGTTTGCTGCGCGAGGCGAAGATTTCGCTCTTTGCAATAGATGAGGCGCATTGCGTGTCCGAATGGGGCCATGACTTCCGTCCCGATTACCGGCTGCTCCGTCCGTTGATGGACGATTTCCCGGACATCCCCCGTCTCGCGTTGACGGCCACCGCCGACGCGCACACGCGCGACGACATTGCGACCCAATTGGGAATTGCTGCCGACGGCGTGATCGTCTCTGGCTTCGACCGGCCCAATATTCGCTATGCCATGACGGGCGGTAACAACAGCGGCGTTGCAGGGTTGGTGCGGACATTGAGCGGCGCCGGTATCGTCTATGCGCAGACCCGCGACCGGACCGAAAAGATCGCGGCGCAAATTGCTGCAACGGGCCGCACCGCGCGCTTCTACCATGCCGGTATGGAGCCAAAGGCGCGTGCCAAAGCGCAAGCTGAATTTGTCGCGTCCGAGGACATGGTGATGGTGGCCACCGTCGCCTTCGGCATGGGGATCGACAAGCCCGATGTCCGTTTTGTCGTCCATGCAGGGCTCACCAAATCAATTGAGTCCTATTATCAGGAAAGCGGGCGCGCCGGCCGCGATGGCGATCCGGCCGTTGCGCACATGCTTTGGTCGCCGGGCGATTTCACCCGTGCACGTGAGCGGCTGGCGGAGTTGCCAACCGAAAGGCGCGAGGCCGAGCACGCCAGGATTATGGCGCTATCGCGGTTGGTCGAAACCCCGGGGTGCAGACGCGCAGTATTGCTTGAGCATTTCGGAGAGCAACCGCCTGCAACATGCGGCAATTGCGACAATTGCCTCGAAGCGCCCGGCGTGCATGATGCTACCGAACTGTCGCGTAAACTGCTCTCCGCCGCGTATCGCACCGGGCAGATGTTCGGCGTCGGTCATCTCGAAAAAGTGCTGACCGGAAGCAGCGACGAGCGTATTTCCAGGCTCGGCCACGACCAGTTGTCGGTGTTCGGAATCGTCGACGCAGATGATGCTCGGATGGTCAAGCCCTTGGCGCGCGCGCTGCAGGCGCGTGGGAGTCTGGTCGCAAATGAACATGGCGGGCTGAAGCTCTCGGGGGATGCGCGGGCGATTATGCGCGGTGAGCAAAAAGTCGAAATCGCTCTGGTCCCACAGGGCCGCAAAAAGCGCGAGCGCGGCGCGGCCAATCCGGTGGGCGACCCCTTATTCGATGCGTTGCGCGCAAAGCGGCGCGAGCTGGCCGAGGCAGCGGGCGTGCCGCCTTATGTTATTTTCCACGACGCGACCTTGCGCGAAATGGCGGCGCTGCGGCCCGCAACGCTTCAGCAACTATCGCAAATCAGCGGCGTCGGATCGCGCAAGCTTGACGCTTATGGTTCGGCGTTTTTGCAAACGATCCAGCAGAATTAGGAACGTAGCGGCGACGAAGCAATGCGTGCGAGATGATAGCCAAGCGCAGGCAGCTTGGCGAGCGCCGCCTTAGGATTGGCAGCAAAGGCCTTGCCAACAAGACCTCCCCGAAATTTGGCATTATCGGTCAGCACAAGGTTCAAAAGCGCGGCTGCGCGCAACTGGCCATCGGCCTCATTTTGCAGCTCACGCAATATTACCTTTGCAACCAAATCTTTGATTTGCATGGATTTCTGGTTGGTAAGGCTGGCGTCATGACGGCGGTACAGATAGAGATCGCGATCAACGGGCTGCAATTTGAACTGCCGCGCTGCGCGCAACCAGAAATCATAATCTTCGGCACCGAACAGGCTTTCGTCATAGCCGCCCAGCGCTTCGGTCACTTCGCGCCGATACAGGAATGCCGCGCCCACCGGATTGCCGAACCATCGATCCTCTGCGGGGCGAGGCGGCTGGTACCGTAAGATCGCGCCGTCACTGTCGATGACACTATAGCCAGCATAGACAACGCCAAGCGCGATATCGGCATCGAGCAAAGCGACCAGCATTGACAGCATATCGTGACGGAGCAGGTTATCGTGACTGGTCCAGCTATGATATTCGCCCCGGGCCATGGCAAAGCCGGCATTCAGCGATGCGGGCAGGCCGATATTTCGTGGATTGTCGCGATACACTATTCGTGCATCTCTGGCTGCATACTCGGCCAGGATATCAGGGGTAACATCGCGTGAGCCATCGTTAAGGCAGATCAGTTCGAAGTCCCGAAAATCCTGCGCAAGCACCGAATCGAGCGCGGCACGAAGATATTGTGCGCCATTGAAGACGGGCATAACCATGCTGACGCGCGGTGTCCTGTCCATATGCCTGCTTATGCCTCCGATGGAAGCAAGACTGCTGCCATTTTCTCTGTCCTTGTTATCGTTTGCGGATTAAAATAAGGCAAATAGCACGCCAGCTTTCGCCGATTTTACAATAAGGTTCTGACATGTTTCGTTCGCTTACCGATACGCTATTTGTGGCGCCACAGATCTCGGTGGAAGATATCGCAAGCGCGCGCGACATTGGCGTGACGCTGGTCATCAACAACCGGCCCGAAGATGAATCCGCCGACCAGACACCCGGCGCCGCCATTGAGGCTGCGGCGCACGCTGCGGGAATAGAATATGTCGCTATTCCGGTCACGCACGCCGGCTTCGCTGAATGGCAGGTTAGCGCCATGGCCGACGCGCTTTCGAAAACGAACGGCAAGACACTGGCTTATTGCCGGTCGGGCACGCGCTCGACGCTTTTGTGGGCACTGGCCCGCGCGTCGAAGGGCGACCATCCGGCGGTGTTATCCGAAAAGGCCGCCGATGCGGGATATGATCTGACCCCTGTTGCGGCGATGATGGATATGCTGCGCGGCCGGGCTTCATGAGGACAGAGAAGTGACCGCAGAGTTGCTTAAACTGGCAGGTTCGGTTCTCGCCATCCTGTTTCTCGCCTGGCTTGCCCGGCACTGGCAGCTTGGCGGCGATGTTCGTATCCGCAGCGAAGAGCAGGCGCGCGCCATTGCCGATGAAATAATCTGCGGCTTCGACCCGGTGGACATCGCCATCGACAAGGCTGGCATCGGGGCGTTGATGCGCGACGCCGATGGCCGCCATTTGCTTGTGCGCCGCCATGGCGCATCATGGGCGGGTCGGCTGCTCGACAGCCATAGCGATGCCCGGCTGGACCAGAAATTTCTAACGATCGGAACCGGCGAACGAACCTTCGGTACGATCACCCTGAACCTTGGCGAGCAAGCTCAATGTTGGGCTGCCGGTTTGCGGCATTTGCAGGTTTGAGATGCCGGAACTTTTCAGCCCCGTCGATTACGCAATACCGGCCTTCATCATTCTTGTCGTGCTTGAAATGCTTTGGGCACGGCGCAAGGCACCCGAGAAATATGAGCCGCGTGACACGCTGACCTCGCTGGCGCTCGGCACGGGCAGCACCGTCGCGGGGGCGTTGACCGGTGCGTTTGTGTTCACGCTTGCAATGTGGCTCTACGAGCATCGCCTTTTCGAGATCGGCTGGGCCTGGTGGGCGTTTGTGCTGTGCTTCGTGCTCGACGATTTTGCCTATTATTGGGCGCACCGCACTGGCCATCGCGTCCGCTGGTTCTGGGCGAGCCATGTAAACCATCATTCAAGCCAGCATTATAATTTGTCGACGGCACTGCGCCAGACATGGACCGGATTTTTCGCGCTGAGCTTCATCTTTCGCATCCCGCTCGCGCTCGTCGGTTTTCATCCGGCGATGCTGCTGTTCGTCAGCGCAATCAACCTCATTTACCAGTTCTGGATCCACACCGAGGCCATTGGCAAATTCCCGCGATGGTTCGAATATGTCATGAACTCGCCAAGCCATCACCGCGTCCATCACGCGACCAACCCGCGTTATCTCGACCAGAATTACGCAGGCACCTTCATTATCTGGGACCGCATTTTCAGCACCTTTACCGAAGAAGTCGAAGGCGAAAAGATCCGCTATGGCGTCGTGAGGCAGCTCGGAACCTTCAACCTTTTGTGGAGCGTTTTTCACGAATGGATCGGTATTGCACGGGATGTTTGGGCGGCACCGTGGCGGCACAAATTTTCCTATATGTGGCGACCTCCAGGCTGGAGCCACGATAATAGCCGCGACACCTCGGATACGATCAGAACGCGTTGGCTGGAACGGCAGCAGCAGCCTGCAGAATAGCGCTATTTACGCTATTGCCAGTATTTAATCGTCCGCTTAAACCCTCGCTCCAAGAGGAGAGATCATGGACGAATTCGACATCATTGTGATTGGCGGCGGATCTGCCGGTAGCGCCGCGGCGGGGCGGTTGTCCGAAGGCGGCAAGTACACGGTGTGCCTGATCGAGGCCGGCGGCAGCAACAACAATATGTTGATCAAAACTCCCGGTTTCATGCCCTTCATCCGCAATTCGTCGAACTGGAAATATGAAACGGTTCCGCAAAAAGGCCTGAACGGTCGCGCCGGATATCAGCCACGCGGGCGCGGGCTCGGGGGGTCGAGTGCGATCAATGCCATGGTGTATATTCGCGGTCACAAATGGGATTATGACAATTGGGCCGCGCTTGGGTGCGATGGCTGGTCCTATGACGACGTGCTTCCGGTATTCAAACGCTGCGAAGACAATGAACGCGGGGCAAATCCCTTCCACGGATCAGGCGGCCCTTTGTCGGTCATGGATCAACGCTGGCCGCAGGCGGGCAGCCTTGCCTTTATCGAGGCCGCTGCTGAAATGCAGTTGCCGCTCAATGCCGATTTCAACGGCGTGAACCAGGACGGCTTTGGACTCTATCAGGTAACCCAGAAAGGCGGCGAGCGCTGGACGGCTGCGCGCGCCTATGTCGAGCCCGCGCGCAACCGGATTAACGTCATCACCGGGGCCTTGACCGAAAAGATAATCGTCGAAAATGGCCGCGCCACGGGCGTCATTATCCGGCAGGGCTGGGGGAGAAAGCGGACGATAAAAGCGCGCGGCGCGGTCATCTTGTCGGCGGGAGCATTCGGCAGTCCGCAGCTTTTGATGCTTTCGGGGATAGGGCCAGCGAACCATCTCAAGGATGTTGGAATCGAGGTGGTTCACGACAAGGCCGCAGTCGGTTCGGACCTGCAAGACCATATCGATTATGTTTCGAGTTTCGAAACCGAATCCAGGGACGATTTCTTCGGCGATTCGCTCGCGGGTACCGGCCGGATGATCAAGGCAATTGTCCAGCACCGAAGGACCCGGACGGGTGTGATGACCACCTGTTTTGCCGAAGCGGGCGGATTTTGGCGGTCGAAACCGGAACTGCCTGCACCCGATATCCAATATCATTTTGTCCCGGCAATGCTCGAAGACCATGGCCGGTCGAAAGTTAAAGGCCATGGGTTCAGCTGCCACGCGTGTGTGCTTCGACCCGAAAGCCGGGGGACGGTCCGGCTCGCGTCGGCCGATGCAACGAAGGCACCATTGATCGATCCAAACTTTCTGGCGGATGATCGCGACATGGAGACGCTGCGGCGCGGCGTCCGAGAAATGCACCGGATTTTCGACGCCCCCTCGCTTAAAGCCTATAATGGCAAGGATCGTCATCCCGTAGATATCGGCGATGATGATGCTCTCGACACACTCATCCGGAGCCGCGCCGATACCGTTTACCACCCAGTCGGCACCTGCCGGATGGGCGCGAACGCCGACGACGTGGTCGATCCGCAACTTCGGTATCGCGGGCTGCAAGGCCTCTACGTCGCTGACGCGAGCATCATGCCGCGCCTCGTTTCGGGCAACACCAATGCGCCAAGCATCATGATTGGCGAAAGATGCGCCGATTTCGTGAGAGCTCACCTGCAATAATCTTGCGGATTGAACCCGGCACGGCTAACCGCTTGCGCGTCATGGGGATTAACCGAACCGAATTCATCAGCACCAGAGGCAATGCCGACGCGCTCGATTTCGCAGGCGTCACGCTGACCGGGCTGGCGAGCGACGGCGGGCTGTATGTGCCGCGCCACTGGCCACAGTTCACGCCTGAGCAAATTTTCGAAATGCGCGGGCTGAATTATGTCGACCTCGCGGCCCGGGTAATGGCGCCATTTACTTCGGGCGTGCTGACCGAAGACGAACTTAAGGATTTGTGCAAGGCGGCTTACGGTTCGTTCTCGCATGCAGCGGTTACTCCGCTCAAGCAGCTCGACAGCCAGCATTTCCTGCTCGAGTTGTTCCATGGCCCCACGCTGGCGTTCAAGGACGTAGCGCTCCAATTGCTCGGGCAATTGTTCGAGCGATTCTTGAGCGGCACCGACAAGAAGCTGACGATCGTCGGCGCGACGTCGGGGGACACTGGTTCCGCCGCGATCGACGCCGTGGCCGGGCGTGACCAGATCGAAATCTTCATGCTTCATCCGCACGGGCGCGTATCCGACGTGCAACGGCGGCAGATGACGACTATCCTTGCGCCGAATGTCCATAACATCGCAATCGAGGGCAGCTTCGATGATGCGCAGGCGATGGTGAAGCGCATGTTCGGCGACCGCGAAGTCAACGGGCCGCTTACCCTTTCGGCGGTCAATTCGATCAACTGGGCGCGGCTGATGGCGCAGGTCGTCTATTATTTTTACGCGGCACTCCGGCTTGGCGCGCCCGAGCGACAGGTCGCTTTTTCCGTTCCGACGGGCAATTTCGGCGATGTTTTTGCTGGCTATGTCGCCGCGCAAATGGGGCTGCCGGTCGAGCGCCTGATCGTTGCCACCAACGTCAATGACATCCTTCACCGCGCTTTGGCCAAGGGCGATTATTCCATCGGCTTGGTAACCCCGACCGCAGCGCCCTCAATGGACATCCAGGTATCGAGTAATTTCGAGCGCCTGCTGTTTGATCTTGAAGGTCGCGACGGCTCGACGACTGCCGCGCGGATGAAATGGTTCGAGCAGATGGGCAAAATGGTCTTGTCTGCCGACATGCGCAACCGGGCATCGCTGATGAAAAGCGCACGCGCCGATGCCGACGAAATGGCGCTGGCCATGCGCTGGGCGCATGAGGAATGCGGTGAGATTATCGACCCGCACACCGCAATTGCGCTGCACGCTGCGCGCAGTGCAGGCGTTTCGGCGGACGTCCCCGTGGTAACACTGGCAACCGCGCATCCTGCCAAATTCCCTGATGCGGTCGAGCGCGCGACCGGGGTTCGCCCCTCGCTGCCCAAGCGCGTATCGCGACTGTTCGACCGCGAAGAACGATTCGATGTGTTGCCGGGAGATTATGAAGCCGTCCGCGACTATGTGCTGGCGCGCGCCGTCCGCTGAGATGCAACCGAATTTCGTTACCCTGGTCAGCGAACCGCGCGACGATTACACGCTGATCGACAGCGGCAATGGTCGCAAGTATGAAAGCTATGGCGACCGTCGCTTCATCCGCCCCGAGCCGCAAGCCATGTGGGCACCGGCGGCAGATGACTGGGATGCCGATGCCGAATTTGTCCCCGGCTCGGACGAAGAGGGCGGCGGACGCTGGTACAACAACCGACCGGTGCCGATGGACGGTTGGCCGCTCACCTGGAATGACGAGGTCAGCTTCACCGCATCCTGCACCCCTTTCCGCCATCTCGGCTTTTTCCCCGATATGGACCCCGTCTGGCGCTGGATGCGGGGTGAAATTACCGATGTTGCAGAGCCAGTGGCCATGAACCTCTTCGGCTATACCGGTGTCGGCACATTGGCGCTGTCCGCGGCAGGCGCGCAGATGGTGCATGTCGATGCGTCGAAGAAGTCAGTTTCGCAGGCGAGAGCCAATGCCGAGCTATCGGGCATGGCCGACCGGCCGATCCGCTGGATCGTCGACGACGCCGCAAAATTCGTCGCGCGCGAAGTTCGCCGCGAAAAACGCTATGACGGCATCTTGCTCGACCCGCCCAAATATGGTCGTGGTCCCGAAGGTGAAATCTGGCGGCTGGAAGAAGATCTCCCCGCTCTTATCGCCAATTGTCGCAAGCTGCTCGACGCCAATTCGCGCTTCCTGTTTCTGACCGTTTATGCAGTTCGGATGTCCGCGCTGGCGCTGGGCGGACTGCTGCAGTCGCATTTCGCCGACTTGCCGGGAAAGGTCGAATTCGGCGAATTGGCCGTCCGCGAAAAGAAGCGCGGGCTATTACTGCCAACCGCGATATTTGCGCGCTGGTCGCGTTAGGGAGCACCATGCCAGATAGCCTCATCCTTGAAGTTCACGACCTCGTCGTCAATGTTCTCACCGGCATTTACAGCCAGGAAACGCACCTGCCGCAGCCGCTGAAGATTTCGATCAGTGCGACGCTCGACATGGCGGATCATTATGAGCCCGATACGCCTTTATCCGCATCCAAAAACTATATGACCTTGAAAGAGGCCGCGACCCATTTGCCCGAGGGCGTGCACTTCACGCTCATCGAGGCCGTGGCCGACCATATCATCGACACTTTGTTCGCCGACGACTCGCGGATCAGCCACATCGTCGTCAAAATCGTGAAGCTGGCAATCGCCGAGGACGGTGAAGCCATCGGCATTACGATGTCGCGGAGCCGCACGTGAACGCTGCGCCGCTGGCCCTCGTCACGGGCGGCAAGCGCAGGCTCGGGGCGGAAATCGCAGCCAAGCTCGCGGGGGCAGGCTATCAGCTCGCGCTCGTCAGCCATCTCGACAAGCAACCGGAACCCGATCTGCTGGCAGTGCTTGACGAGCAAAGCACCAACTGGAATTCCTTTATCTTCGACCTGAGCAATCCAGGCTCCACAGGACCCTTGATGGAGGCTGTCGAGTCACATTTCGGCCGAGCGCCCGACCTGCTCGTCAACAGTGCAGCGATGTTCGGACAGGACGATTGGGAAATGATGAGCCTCGACACCCTGGACGCCCATTTCCGCCTCAATCTGTTTACACCGCTGCTGTTGGCGCAGGCATTGGTCAAAGCGGCTGGCCCCGATAATCGGCCCGCGATCGTGAACGTCGTCGATCAGCGGATTACAAACCCGCATCGCGACCAGATTAGCTACACGCTTTCAAAACAGGCGCTTGCCGCATCGGTGCGTTCGATGGCGGCATCGTTCGGATCGCGAGCGCGCGTAAACGGCGTTGCTCCGGGGCTCGTGATTTCAACCGATGACTATGATGCTGCACAAGAGAAGCGGCTGGCTCCAATGATGCCGCTGGGCAACTTGCCATCGCCTTCGGGCGTGGCCGATGCGGTGCTGTATCTGGCGCACGCACGCGATGTCACTGGCCAGATTATTTTCGTCGATGGTGGCGCGCATCTGAAAAGCTTCGACCGCGACTTCATGCATCTTTAGCGAACGCGCCAGACCTTAATGCCTTTCCCCATATCGGGTAGCGGCTCAAGCCATATCGGCGCATTGCGCTTGTTGATCTGCGCCCACAGGCCCGCCGGGTCCTTCTTTTGATAGAAGCCAAGTTCGGCTTCTTCCGGGCAATAGGCCAGATAGCCAATACCGTGCGTCTTCAACAAAGCATGCGCATCTTCCGGTTTCGACCGGAAGATTTCGATATGATCGTGCATCCCGCGGACATTGCGATGATGGCTGCTCGCCAGAACGCTGTGCGGCGTTTGGGCGAGGATCGTCGGCCCCATATCGAACGGGGCAAGAAAATTGCCCTTGGGCAAGGCCGACAGGGCGCGGACCGAGTATGCCGACTGACATGCATCGTTCGACGTGGATGTGGCTGCCTTTTTGGGATGATCCGGCACAAGCTGGACAAGCGAGTTGATAACGGCACCTGGGACGAGCAAGGCCAGCATCATCGCCACCAGTCCGATCCGGCGCGCCGGTACGCCCGACTTGCGGTATTTTTCGAACAACAACGCAATGAGCGTCGCGGTTGCCGGAATGGCGAAAGCGGTTGCAACCGACACTGTGCGGATGACGAGTATCGACAAAAGAAATCCGTAGAACAGGAAGAAGCCGATCGTATCGAGCTTATGCCGGTCGCCGCGCTTTAACCTGGATCGAAGCACGAGCCAGCTGCCTGCGCCGCAGACCAGTCCGGAACCGAGCAAAATCGCGGTGCGCCATGACTGGTGCCAAACTGGCAAGCCCTCATCGATTTT
This sequence comes from Sphingomonas paucimobilis, assembly GCA_943369235.1. Taxonomy (GTDB): domain Bacteria; phylum Pseudomonadota; class Alphaproteobacteria; order Sphingomonadales; family Sphingomonadaceae; genus Sphingorhabdus_B; species Sphingorhabdus_B paucimobilis_A. Next base: position 57,475 of record CALRMO020000001.1, on the reverse strand, counting down.
GGAATACCAGTATTCGCGGATCAACGGATCCATATTGCCGAACGCGCCGCCAAGACATTGCGGCGCTTGGGCGAAGATAACTATCACCGCGCCCAGCCCGGCCATCGCCGCCGCAGCAACCCGAAATCGCCAGTCGTCGGGCAAAATCCGGATCGCGGCAAGCATCAGAACCGCTGCCAGCAATATCGCTTCAAGATGCGGCGGCGACACCGTGTCGCAATATATAACGGACGCCAGCCCATGGGCCTGAGTGCCGAAAAACAATATACTCGACGTGACGGCGAAACTGCCGATCGTCCAGAACAACCGCTGCCCCTCGCTGACGTCCCTGACCCAGCGCAGCCCAAGCAATACGAAAAAAGCCGCCGTCATCGGCGCGCCTTCCAGACTGATGTGCAACCAGACGCCGAGCGCAATCCCGAGGATCACCCCGGCCTTGCGTGCCTGCGGCCAAAACATTGTCCATAGTGCCAATACTGCCATCGCAATTTGCCAGCCATGGTGATCGATCCGCATCGGTCGGGTCTGGACAAGTAAGGCTCCCGACGAAAGCGTGATCAGCTGGGCGGCAAAACCAGCTTCACGCGACCCCAAGGCGGTTGCAATCCGCGAAAGCATGAAAGTGATCGCCCCGAGCAGCAACAAAGGCACGGTTGTCCCTGCTATCATTTCGGCTGTCGCCTGGCCAAAAATAGGGGCGAATAGAAGGACAAGTAGCGCCAGCGGCAGCTCGACCAGCCGCGACCAGTGCATCGGTGCGCCATAAGGCGGGTTCATCCGGTATTGAGTGGTATCGAACCAGCTTTGCCCGCCCAGAAAATTCCTAAGCTGAACGAGCCGCAACCGATCGTCGGGATCCCAACCCGATAGCGTCGTCACTTCAGTCCATCCTGACCAGATGAGGATGGCAGCACATAAGGCGAAAATCGCGAAACTGAAATATGCGGGACCTAACCGCATCGCCTGTGTTTCAGGGAATGTCATTGCCCGACCCGTTCCGGGCGATAGCGGTAAACGCGCATGGCGCTGTCCGGGAACCGGTCAATCGGCTGCAACCATTGCGGCGGCGCAGATGACATTAACGATGCCGCAAAATTTTGTTTGCCATCGCGGGTATAGCTCTGTGCTTCGAAATGGTCGGGGCAAAATACGACATAATCTATTTTGGCCGCGTCAAGCAGTGGGCGGGCTTTTTCTGCCGGGCCGACCATTGCCGCGATAAGCCGATCCATCGCCACATAGTTACGATGATAACCGCTGACATAAACGCTGTGCCGCGTTCGGTACAATATTTCAGGGCCAGCCGCCATGGTGGTAAAAATCAGTCCTGGCGGCAAACGGTTCAAATCGGCCAGGTCGCATCTGCGTTGGTCGCCCTTTGGTTTTTTTTCGGACTTATTTTCGCCAGGAGATGCCATCAGCGCGTTACCCGCCACAAACGCGGCTATCGGAGTCAAGGCGATTACAGCAAACGCGGAACCAACCACACGGACCAGCAATTTTGGCGAACTCGTGATGCGCTGGACGAGCAAAATCGTCAAAGCCGCAATTGCGGGAAGGGCAAACAGTTCGGCAACCCCGGCCGTCCTTTGAACTTTAAACGATAATAATGTAGCGGCCATGACGAGCATTCCGAGCATCAGCCATTGCTTCCTGCGCAGGTCATCTTGCTCGCTCCGCCACACAATCGCCATCCATATTGCGGCGAGCATGGGGACGAATAACAGCAATGAGATAACTGCCGGATCCTGCGTGTAAATCGGCAGACCTTCACTAATCGTGTCGTGCCAGTATTCGCGTACCAGAGGCGAAAGATTGCCGAACGGATCCAGCGCGCAGCTATCCGATGTCATCAAAAAAACAACCGCGCCGCTAAGACCGGCAAGCGACAGCATAACAGCTTTGGCTGTCATGTTCTTGGGCTTCACGATATACTGGGCCATGCTCAGGCCGACACCCACAACAGTAAGCGCCGCCAGCAAAGGCCACGAAACAGCATCGCAATGGGCCACGTTCCAATTGAGCGTGGACTGGGTCGTCGCGAATATTAAGATGGAAAATGCAGCCAAGCCGAACATGAAGGGGAACAGTCGCAAATCGCTTGATTTTCCCGCGATTTTTGCCGGGAAAAGATAGGATAACGCGAGTAAGCCGCCGAACATGACGGCGTATGGCAGGCCCTCGATCGAGATGTGCATCCACACAGAGAGCGCAAAGGCCATGACAACCGCACCGCGTTTCGGGCTGCGATCGAACAGCGCTAGCATTGCCAGAGCCGCCATGATGATTTGCCAGCCATGGTGATCGACCCGGCCCGGCATGAACTGTCGTATTATCAGAGGATAGGTTGGAACGAGAAAAGCTGCCAAAAGGGCGACACGGTCATCGGCCAGAATACGTGTTGCCCGAAATATCAGCCACATCAACAAACCCAAAAGCATCAACGGCAATATCGCGGTGGTAAGATGTTCAGCAACTGGTTGCGAAACAAACAGCATGAACATCGTGATCATCGCTGCGATTGGGACGTCGAGTAAACGCGACCAGTGCATCGGGCCGCCTTCGGGCGGATTTATCCGGTATTGCGTGACGTCGAACCAGCTTTGACCGCTCATCCAGTCACGGACTTCGGCCATCCGCATAAAGTCATCGGGGTCGACCATAAGCGGAGTGCCCTGGCGCAAATTGAACGCCAGCATGATCGCCGACCAGAGTAACCATATAAGCAAGAGTAGAAATGGCGTGCGCGACGAAATCGCGACAGCCGCCTGGTCATCGGAATGCATTTTCAAGCAGTCCGGCTAGACCGAAAGATGAGAACGTTGCGCAGAAGATAGGTCAGCTGGAAAGAGACGCCAATTGCCACAAGCTTCGCCAGGCGCGGATCGCCGCCAAGCCATTCACCGAAACCGACAATCGCTATAGTTGTGCCCAAGCCGAGCAACGCAGACATTACAAACATGGCTTTTTGCTGGGTCCGCTCCGACGTTCCCCGTTGCGAGACGCGATCCTGAAAGACCTTGCGGCTCGATAACATCCAGTGAGCCAATATCCCGACCAAATAGCCGATTGCCGATGCCGCGACGCTGGATACACCTACGTTTAGAAGAAGCAGAAAGACTGCCATATCCGTCGCGAGTGCGCCGACGCTTACCACAAGATAGCGCAGGAAAGTATTTGCCCGCAATCTGCCTACCAAAACCCTCATTGCGCCGTCCCTGATTTTAATTTGCAAGTTTGGGCAGGCGGATTCATGCCTGCCCCTACCTTTGCCGCCTAAGCCGCCTTGCTGACCTTGTGCTCGTCTTCACTAGCACCGGCTTTGCCAGAAATCCGCTTGGGCACGTCGCGCTCCGACGTCAGCGCTGCTGCCTGATCCTCGGTGACCTTTGCCGCGATAACCTGTTGTGCGCCCTCGTCGCCGGCTTCATGATATTCGGCGTCTTCGTTGACGTTCCAGATATTGTAAACGCGTGAACCGGCCGCGATGTTCTCGACCGTCAGCATTGCAGTCATCATTGCGTGATCCTGATTGTTGTAACGGTGCATCCCGTTGCGGCCAACCATGTGCAGCGTGGGGAATTTGCCTTCAAGTTCGGCACGCATTGCCTCGACATTTGCGGCATAATCATCGTCGTAAACCGGATAGGCCTTTTCCTGACGAACCACCGCGCCGCCGACGACGTCTTCGGGTTTGCACAGACCAAGAATGCCCATTTCCTTTTTGGCTAGTTCGATCAGCTCGGCATCGCTCGACGCCCACAGATTGTCATTTTCAAAGCAGAAATATTCGAGGCCGACGCAGGCAATCGAAGGATCAGGCACCATTTCGGGCGACCAGCTGCGGAAATTCTGTACGCGGCCGACCTGGACCTTGCTGTCGTGGATATATATCCAGTTGTCTGGGAACAGGTCGTCTGACTTGATCATCAAGGCAACGGTCAGGAAATCGCGGTAACGCAAATTGTTTGCCTGCAACGACGTTTGCGGCAGCGGATGGATCCGCGCCGACAGCTCGCGCATCGGCGCGCTGCTGATGACGTGCTTGGCGGTAATCACGGCTTCGCTGCCATCGGCCTTGCTCGCAGACATGCGCCAGTTGCCATCGGCATCCTGCGCTAACTGCTTGAAACTGTGGCCCATCAGAACACTGTTGCCCTTAGCGACGACAAAATCGCGCGCAGCGTCCCACATCATGCCCGGCCCCAACCGCGGATAGCGGAAGGTTTCGAGCAAGGTTTTCGTTTCCATGCCGTCATTGGGCTTTTTATTCATGCCAAATGAGCGCTTCAACCCGTCCATAACCGCAGCGCCGAGGCTCAGCCCCTTGATGCGCTGCGCCGCCCAGTCTGCAGACATTTCGTCGCACGGCATACCCCATACCTTTTCGGTATAGGTCTTGAAGAAAATCGAGAATAATTTGTGACCGAACTGGTTTACGGTCCAATCCTGAAAGCTTCGGACATTCTTGTTCGGAAAGACCTTCGCCTTGGCATAGCTTGCCATGCACAGCGTCGAACGGATGATACCGAGGTTGAACAGGGCTTCAAACGCGCGCAGCGGATAGCTGTAGAATTTGCCTTCATAATAAATGCGGCTCATGCGCGGGCGCTGAATAAAGTCGTTGGGCAAAATTTCGTTCCAGAGGTCTACGACCTCTTTGGATTTGGAGAAAAAGCGATGGCCGCCGATATCGAAGCGATAGCCATCGACCTCAACTGTCCGGCTTATGCCGCCGACATAGCGTTCGTCTTTTTCGATGACGGTAACGCTATAACCCTTTTTGGTTAGCAAATAGGCTGCCGTCAGGCCCGCAGGTCCTGCTCCAATGATTGCCACGTCAACGTTATTTTGCCCCTGAATAGTCACTTGATTTTCCCCACTGAAAAGCACTGGAAAAACCTCTGAACGAAATGCCCTAATAGATGGTTAACAACAGGTTGCGAATTCGCAGCATAGTCCAGTCGCTGCTGCATTGCACAAACAACTTGCTTTTTCGGGTGCTTGCGACCATATGGCCCCTAAGCGCATAAGGCGAGCGGACAAGACCGCCGCAGTATTGGCAGCGTGAGGGTCGCAAATGGTGGCCTCGCCAATCGAACAAGATGCGCAGAGCTTAGAGGCTTCCCATATCACGCAGGGTTGTTTCCAACGGGTCGGCATACGCTGCTCCCGAACACCTGCTGTCGCGCCTGTGCGGTCCTGATTCAAGGACTCGCGCCTTGGGCTGCGACAAATATTTTGAAAGTATGAATATGTCTTTTTTCCAAGACCTGGGCCTTGCCCAACCTATCCTCAAGGCGCTTGAAGCCGCTGGTTACGATACCCCGACCCCGATCCAGCAGCAGGCTATCCCTGCCTTGCTCCAGGGCCGCGACCTGTGCGGTATCGCGCAGACTGGCACCGGCAAGACCGCTGCGTTCGCGCTGCCGTCGCTTCACCATTTCGCGACCAAGCCGAAAGCACGTCAGCAATATAGCTGCCGGATGCTAGTGCTCTCGCCAACGCGCGAATTGGCGGCCCAAATCGCCGACAGCTTCCGCACCTATGGCAAGTTCCTTGGCCTAAAGGTCGATTGCGTATTCGGCGGAATGCCGATTTTCAGCCAGAAGAAGCGGCTTGCCGCTGGCGTCGATATCCTCGTGGCAACCCCGGGCCGCCTGATTGATTTGATCGAGCAGCGTGCGGTGACACTGAAGGACGTTGAAATCTTCGTTCTCGACGAAGCCGACCAGATGATGGACCTTGGCTTTATCCATGCGTTGAAACGCATCGACCAGTTGCTGCCGAAACAGCGCCAGACCCTGTTCTTCTCGGCGACCATGCCAAAGGCGATTGCCGAATTGGGCAACCGTTTCCTGAATAACCCGGTCCGCGTTTCGGTTGCGCCAGCGGCGACCACTGCTGAGCGCGTCGAACAGTTCGTGACCTTTGTCGAGCAACGCGAAAAGCAGACTTTGCTGACGCTTAAGTTGCAAAGCGAAGAAATCGACCGCGCGCTTGTTTTCACCCGCACCAAGCACGGCGCCGACCGCGTCGTGCGCGGCCTTGCGGGCGCTGGTATCCAGTCAGCGGCAATCCACGGCAACAAGAGCCAGGGCCAGCGCACCGCTGCGCTGCAGGCCTTCCGTGACGGCAAGATCAAGATCCTTGTCGCAACCGATATTGCCGCACGCGGTATCGACGTCCCCGGCGTCAGCCATGTGTTCAATTTCGAACTTCCCAATGTGCCAGAGCAATATGTCCACCGCATCGGCCGCACCGCGCGTGCCGGCCGTGAAGGCGTGGCGATGAGCTTCGTCGCGGGTGACGAGCGTGGCTATATGAAGGATATCGAGCGCCTGACCGGTGTTCGCGCAATGACGCTTGGTTTGCCCGAAGGCTTTCGTGCAGCGGTTGCGGCATTGCCGCCTCCAGCGGCCGACAAAAAGCCCGAAGGCGCGCGCGGCGGTCGGGGTGGTGGTCACCCCGGCGGTGGCCGTACCAACTATGCAGGCAAGAAACTAGGCGGCAACAATGGCGGCACCGGACGCAATGGCGAAACCCGCAACCGCACTCATGCCCCGCAAGGCGGCTGGTCGCCAGCGGCTGGCCCTCGCGACGGAAGCCGTGAAGGTGCGGCAACGCCTCGCCCGCGCAACGACAATGCGCCAGCAGGTGATCGTCGCCCAACCGCCGACCGCGCCTTTGCCGCCCGCAGCGAAAACCGGCGCGATCCCGGCGCACCTGCACGCAATTACGGCCCGAAAAAGGGCGGTAATGGTAACTTCAGGGGCCCGGTAAAGCGGGCTGGGTAAAGTTCGCTGATATCAATCTAATATTGTCATTCCCGCGAAAGCGGGAATTCATGGCCTGATTGCGCCTCATCAATCAACAACTTGGTGTAGCGCTGATAGCCCTGGCCATGGATCCCCGCTTTCGCGAGGATGACAAAGGTTGGGGCTACGGGCTTGGTTCAATGCCGGAAATGCCGCATGCCGGTAAAGACCATGGCGAGACCGGCTTCATCGGCGGCGGCGATGACCTCGTCGTCGCGCATCGATCCGCCGGGCTGGATAACTGCCGTCGCCCCTGCTTCGGCGGCGGCAAGCAAGCCGTCGGCAAACGGGAAGAAGGCGTCCGAAGCAACCGCTGAACCAACCGTGCGGGCTTCGCCCCAGCCATAATTCTCAGCGGCTTCCTTCGCCTTGATCGCAGCAATGCGCGCGCTGTCGCGGCGGTTCATCTGGCCCGCACCGATACCAGCTGTCGCACCATCCTTGGCGTAGACAATCGCGTTCGACTTCACATGCTTCGCCACCGTCCAGGCAAAGCGGCAGTCGGCGAGCTCCTGAGCGGTCGGCGTACGCTGTGTCACAACCCTGAACTCACTATCGGCGACATGTCCGTTGTCACGCGACTGTACCAGCAGCCCGCCAGTAATCGGCTTGATTGCGAGCCCGCCGCGCTTTGGATCGGGCAAGTCCCCTGTCAGCAACAGGCGCAAATTTTTCTTTTTGGCAAACACCGCCTTCGCCGCATCATCGGCTGACGGCGCTGCCACGACTTCAGTGAATATCTCGGTAATCGCTTCGGCAGTCGCTTCATCAAGCGGGCGGTTGACGGCGACAATCCCGCCAAAAGCGGAAACGCTGTCGCATTCGAGCGCCGCGCGATAGGCGTCGATCAGAGTCTCGCCCGTGGCCACGCCGCACGGATTGGCGTGCTTGACAATGACCACCGTCGGCGGCCCGTCGCGAAACTCGCTAACCAGCTCCAATGCCGCATCGGCGTCGTTATAATTATTATACGATAGCTCCTTGCCCTGCACCTGCTCGGCCTGGGCTATCCCTGTACCATAGGGCCCGACGGGCACATAAAGCGCGGCGCGCTGGTGGGGGTTTTCGCCGTAGCGCAGCTCGGTCACGCGATTTCCATTGACGGCGAGCATGTCGGGAAACAGCTGCTGCTGGTCGGCAAAAGCGAACCACTGGCTGATCATGCTGTCATAGGCCGCAGTTGCCGAATAGGCCTTGGCAGCACATTTGCGGCGGAAGTCATACGAGGTTTTGCCGCCGCTTTCTTCCATTTCGGCAATCAGATTGTCGTAATCGGCGGGGTCGGTGACGATCGTGACATAGGCATGATTTTTCGCCGCGCTGCGGACCATCGACGGCCCGCCAATGTCGATATTCTCGATAATCTCGTCACGGCTTGCACCCTTGGCGACGGTCTGTGCGAAGGGGTACAGATTGACAACCACGAGGTCGATCGCGCCGATATCATGCTCCTTCATCGAGACCACATGCTCGGCATTGTCGCGCACAGCCAAAAGCCCGCCGTGCACCTTGGGGTGAAGCGTCTTCACGCGGCCATCCATCATTTCGGGAAAGCCGGTGAGCTCGCTGATATCCTTCACCTGAAGACCTGCGTCGCGCAATGTCTTTGCTGTGCCGCCGGTCGATACCAGTTCGACATGCCGCGCCGCCAGCGCGTGCCCCAGCTCGACCAGTCCGGCCTTGTCCGAAACCGATAACAGGGCCCGCTTGATAACGACGTCTTGCATATTTTTATCCTAAATGGCGAAGCTGCCAGCCGATGGTGAGGCCGCCTTTACCAGTGTCGGCGGCAATCACAAGCTGGCGTGTTGGGTGCGGGCGGCCCTCTTCGTCGACCCACAGACTGTCGTCGATGGTCAGCGTTCCGCCTGCCGCTGCGAACGCCCAGTTGCCGCCGTCGGCCATCCGCAACAACGCGGTTTTTATATTGTCGGTCGGCATGATTTCGATGTTCGGCCCGAGGTGAAAACGGACATGGACCGGCGTGCCATCCTTTGGCTTGCCCTGCGGCAACAACGTATCCTCGCCGCGCAATTCCATTCCGTCCGAGCGGAGAATGAGCAACCGCGAATGATTATAGCCAAAGCCCCGAACATAGCCGTCATGGCTCGCCTCGATCCGCGTGGCGGCATCGACGTCGCGGCGTTCCAGCCCGACCTCGGCGACGCCCCTCCCAAGCTGCCCGCCCTGCAGGATTGCCGTCGAGTTGGTGTCATTAATGCACAAGGTCGAATGCGCCGCCGTTGTCCGCAGGCCGCGAGCCAGCGCCGCCGGAATGCTGGCACCGACCAAGGCCGCACCGCCGCAATTGACGATAATTCGCTGTGCCCCGTGCGACAGCTCGAAGGCCAGCGTCGAGGCACAGCCCGACGCCGATTGCCGGGCCAGCGGCGGCGGCCCTGCGTCGAGCAGCAATACCGATTTGCCCGCCGACACGCGTTGATAGCCCCAGTCGAGCGCCTGCCGGTGCGGACGAGCGCGAACCTCGCTTGCCGTAACCAGCGCCTCGATCCGTTCCGCAGCAATATGCGCCGATCCCTGCCACGCACCGAGACCGCCATCGGCGTGAGTCAAGCCCAACAAGGCTGGAACCGCGCGTCCCAGCGCATCAGTGAGGAACGCGGGCGGGATTTCGTCGCGCGCCGCATAGCATTGCTTGAGCAAGCTTAAGAGACCGATCAATTCCATGAGTTGAACGGGCGAACGCGACACCACGCCGCCATCGGCAAAGACCGTGACCGCCAATGTTTCCCGAAGCCCGTTCTCGCCGACCGCGCGCCTTGCTTTGCCTTCGGGTAGCAACAAAGACGCGGCGACCACGCCAGCCCAGCCGACGCTCTTGGCAAAATGGCTTTGCGCACGCGGTGCGCTCTGGTCGAGATGGCGCGCGACGCGGGCGAAATGGTTGATGACGCGGGAGCGGTAAACAGGATCGGTGCTGGTCAGCAGAAATGGCGAACCCGCCGCCATGTTGAGCAACCGCCACGCGCAATTATCGACCCGCCATGCCGGCTCGCGCGTCTTCATGCCGTTTGCGACCAGCCAGTCATTGGCGATGTGCGCTGCAACGGGCGCACCCTCACCGCGATGGGTCGCCGCCGCCAGATCGCGCAACCAGTCGAAGCGGTGGATATAATCGGTGAGCGCAGGGGGCAAAGTGAGCTTCTGATAATCCAGCCCTTCAAAGGCCTGTTCAAAGCCGTGGACATGGAATTTGCCCATGCGCAGCGACTGGCCCTGCGCAACATTGCCCTTCAACGGGTCTTGCGGCACCGCGAGCAAGCGCAATGGCACCTTGCCCTTGAGCCGACCGTTATGCAGAGGTGTGCGCCATGTCAGCTTGTAAAATTGAAGGGATAAGCGCTCGAGAAGATTTTGGCCCGCACCTTTGGGCCTGACGATCAAGGCCGTCTGCTGTGTTTCAATGCCGCCTTCATCGCTGACCTTCATTCACCCCTCAGCGCCCGGATATTGGCGGCATAGCGCACCGGCCCGCCCCTGAAAGTCGCGGTTCCCGCCACCAGCGTATCGGCGCCTGCCGCAATCGCCAGCGGCGCGGTTTCGACCGTTATTCCGCCGTCGACCTCAAGGCGGATATCGCGCCCGGTCTTTTCGATCATCTTGCGAACAGCTTCGATTTTGCGAAGCTGGCTCGAAATGAAACTCTGTCCGCCAAAGCCGGGGTTGACGCTCATCACCAGCACCAGATCGATATCTTCGATAAGATAATCGAGCATCTTTGCGGGCGTCGCCGGGTTCAGCACAACGCCTGCCATCTTGCCGAGCGACTTGATGAGCTGAACCGTGCGGTGCGGATGCGGTCCGGCTTCGGGGTGGAAAGAAATGATGTCCGCGCCCGCGTCGGCAAAATCCTTTACGAACGCGTCGACCGGCGAAATCATCAAATGCACATCAAACGGTTTTGCGCTGTGCGGGCGGAGCGCTTTAACAACGGCCGGGCCAATGGTGATATTGGGCACGAAATGCCCGTCCATCACATCGACATGTATCCAGTCGCAGCCGGCTTCATCGATCGCGCGCACTTCCTCACCCAACCGCGCAAAATCGGCGGAGAGGATTGAAGGCGCAATGCGGATGGCGCTTGACATATACCGCGCTTAGCCGCGCAAAATCGCAGGGGCAAGCCAGCGGGCGGCGTTATGCACAGCTTATCGTGAAGGTAGCTGCGGCTTACGGCTGTATATGAACAGGTCGCCGATAACGTCGTGCGATTCCGCAAATTTGGTGAAGCCCAACTTGGTCGCGACATTGTGCGAAGCTGTGTTGCCCGGATCGATAATGCAGCGGGTTTCAGGCAAAGCTTTCTGATCGGCCCATCGAAGTATAGCCGACATGACTTCAGTCGCGTAACCTTTCCCCCATGCATCGCGGGCAAAGGCCCAGCCCGCTTCTGGATAACCCTCCAGTTCCGGAATCCCGCGTTCGAAGTGCGCCAGTCCTGCATTGCCGACGAAAATTCCGCTTTCGCGTTCGACCACAGCCAAATAGCCGTAACCGAACACCGACCAAAGCCCAATGCCCTGCAGAAATTTGCCCCAGCTCATGTTGCGGTTGCGTGGTTCACCGCCAATGAATTCGGTCATGCGCGGGTCGGCCCATGCGGCTGCATAATCCTCCCAATGCGCGATCGACATCGGTTCGATGGATAAGCGAGCGGTGGTGAGCGTTGGCGCAATCATTGCTGTCACTTAACCGGCCCGAACAAACCTCGCCATGAAAAATCCGTCCAGACCACCTTGCTCAGCGAGCATCGGCGGAATCGTGCGGACATGGCCGTGCGCATTCGGCGCTACGCCCACCGGCAACTCGTTGGCGGTCGCAGCCTGAGTCGAATATTCGGGATGTCGCGCGAGAAACGCATCGGCCTGCGCCTCGCCTTCGACCCGCTCCAGCGAGCACGTCGCAAACACCAGCGTCCCGCCGGGCTTCACCCAGCTCGCCGCTCGGTCAAGCATGGCGCTTTGAATGGCGGCGAGATTGTTGATCGCCTTGATGTCGACACGCTGCAATACGTCGGGATGGCGTCGCATTGTTCCGGTAGCGCTGCACGGCGCGTCGAGCAGGATGGCGTCATATTGCTGCTTCGGCTCCCAATCCATGACATCGGCATTGACCCGCTCGGCGTTTAGCCGGGTGCGTTCGAGATTGGACCCCAGCCGGTCCATCCGCCGTGCCGAATTGTCGAGCGCAGTCACTACAAAGCCAGCGGCTGACAGTTGCATTGTCTTGCCCCCAGGCGCTGCGCAAAGGTCGAGCGCGCGCTTGCCTGACCCGTCGCCCAATAACCGGGCTGGCAGGCTTGCGGCGAGATCCTGAACCCACCATGCGCCTTCGTCATAGCCGTCGAGTTCCTCGATAGCCGTGCCGCGCGGAAGCCGGACATGGCCGTTCATCAGACTGGTTCCGCCGAGCCGTTCGGCCCATTCATCGGTCTGTGCAGGGTCGCGCAAAGCCAGATCCAGCGGCGGCGGCTCGGCGAGTGCTGCCTGCGCACCTGCGATCATGTCGTCGCCCCACGCCGGATGCCAGCGCATCATCACGGCCTCCGGCAATGAGGGTGTTTCAGGCAGCTTGACCTCGGCGCGGAGCAGAGACCCCAACACCCCATGCACCAGCCGCCGCGGCCCGCCATCGACCAAAGGCAACGCGGTGGCAATTGCCGCATGTGCAGGCGTTCCCAACCGCAGTATCTGCGCGAGCGCCAGCCGAAGCACCATCCGCGCCTTGGCATCATCGGGCAAAGCCTGATTGGTCTTGCTGTCGATCAGCGCGTCGAGATCGACCGACCAACGGAGGGTTTCCTGCGCGATTGCAATCGCCAGCGCGCGGTCAGGAGGCGACAGGCCCTTGGTCGCATTCGCTGTTGCCTGATCCATCGGCGTGCCCATTCGCATCACCGTGTCGAGCAGACGCAACGCGGCGCGACGGGCAGGTAGACCTGAAATTTCTTCGCTCATGCGCAACGCCACTAGGCCGCTGCGGCGATTAAAACAACGGCGTTATCGGCTTGCAAAGCGACGCACAAAGCCCAATCTAGGGAGCAGCATAAAGGAACGCATCATGGGAAAACGCCCGGCCCACGTCAAAGCCCCCGACTATCTGTCAAAAAGCCCGCCGGTGCCCGAGCCCAAAGACGTCGGACGTGAGCCCGAACCCGATCCTGATCGTCCCGATCCGGTGCGCTATGGCGATTGGGAGCTGAAGGGCGTTGCAATCGACTTTTAGGCGGCGCTGCCCATATTTTGTGCAGGTGCGAAGTTACTTGTTCTCTGCATTATTTTTGTGCAGACGTAGGGGCAATGGCATCAAAACCGCCCTGTTTCGACGAAATGCTCAACGCAGACGGAACGCCGCGCGCCGCTTATGCAAGCTATCATAAATGGTTCGCCGGACAGGGCAGCACGCATCTCAAGCAAAAGGCCCGCGACGCTGAAGAGTTTTTTCGCCGCACCGGCATAACATTCGCGGTTTATGGCGACGATGACGCCGAAGAGCGGCTGATCCCTTTCGACATCATTCCGCGCATCGTTACGGCGCGGCAATGGACCAAAGTTTCGCGTGGCATCGAACAGCGCGTGCGCGCGATCAATGCCTTTCTGCAGGATATATATCACCGACAAGAGATTGTCCGGGCCGGACGACTACCCGTCGAATTGCTCGAAAAGAACGACGCGTTCGTTGCCCAAATGATCGGCTTCACGCCGCCAGGCGGGGTCTACACGCATATCGTCGGTATCGATTTGGTCCGCACCGGGCCCGATGAATTTGTCGTGCTTGAGGATAACGCCCGAACCCCGTCGGGCGTCTCATACATGCTCGAAAACCGCGAAACGATGATGAACATGTTCCCCGAACTGTTCAGCAACATCCGCGTCCGCAACGTCAGCGATTATCCCAAGAACCTGCGCGCATCCTTAAGCCGCGTTGCACCGCCGGCGTGCAAGGGCGATCCTGTGGTGGCGGTGCTGACCCCCGGCATCCACAACAGCGCCTATTTCGAACATGCCTTCCTTGCCGACCAGATGGGCGCGGAGCTGGTCGAGGGGCACGACATCCGCATCGTCGATGGCCGCGTCGCGATGCGGACGACGCGTGGCTACCAGCCGATCGACGTGCTCTATCGCCGCCTCGACGACGAATATCTCGACCCGCTGATTTTCAAGCCAGACTCGGTTTTGGGTATCCCCGGTATTTTCGACCTGTATCGCGCCGGGAAAATCACTATCGCCAATGCGCCCGGCACCGGCATCGCCGACGACAAGGCAATTTACAGTTACATGCCCGACATCGTCGAGTTCTACACCGGCGAAAAACCGATCCTCAAGAATGTCGATACCTGGCGCTGCTCGGAAAAAGATTCGCTTGCCTATGTCCTCGACCATTTGTCCGAACTGGTGGTCAAGGAAGTCCACGGATCGGGCGGTTACGGGATGCTGATCGGTCCAGCCGCAAGCAAGCGCGAGCTTGCCGATTTTCGGGCCAAGCTGCTGGCGAAGCCTGCCAATTATATCGCGCAACCGACACTGGCGCTGTCCACCATTCCAATCTTCGCCAACAGCGGCCTCAGCCCGCGCCATGTCGATCTGCGGCCCTTCGTGCTGGTTTCACCCGACAAGATCGACATCACGCCGGGCGGCCTCACTCGCGTTGCGCTCCGCAAGGGTTCGCTGGTGGTCAACTCGAGCCAAGGGGGCGGCACCAAGGACAGCTGGGTGATCGAGGATGATTGAGGTCCGCTCCTCATGCTAGGCAAGACCGCCTCGGGGATATTCTGGCTGTTCCGTTATCTCGAACGCGCGGAGAATATTGCGCGGCTCATCGAAACCGGGCATCGCTTTACTCTCACGCGCAACAGCGGGCGGCAGGACGAATGGCGTTCGATCCTTTCCGCGCTCGGCATGGACGCCGCGTATCGTGCGACCCATGCCGACTATAACGCGGCGCAAGTCGTCGACTATCTGCTGCGCGACAAGAACAATCCGGGTAATTTACGCAACCTGATCGATAGCGCGCGGCAAAATGCGCGCACCACCCGCACCGCAATCACCCGCGAATTGTGGGAGGCGGTCAACGAATGCTGGATTTGCGTCAATGACGCGTTGAAGCGGCAAGTGCGCGAAGCCGATCTTCCCGCCACCATCGACATGATCGAACGGCAGACCGCTCAGGTCCGCGGCGCGCTGGAAAACACGATGCTACGCAACGATGGTTATAACTTCAGCCGCGTCGGCAACTTCATCGAGCGTGCCGACAGCATGGCGCGACAGATCGATGTCAAATATTATGTGCTTTTGCCCTCGGTCTCCTTCGTCGGCTCCTCGCTTGACAATATCCAGTGGGAGACGATCCTGCGCTCGACCTCGGCCTATAGCGCTTATCGCTGGCTCTACCCCGGCCGGGCGAGCGCCTTGGGCATCGCCGAATTCCTTATTCTCGACCGCCGGTTTCCGCGAAGTCTTGCTTTCTGCTATGGCAAGTTGACCGATAATCTCCGTCACCTCGCAATGTCCTACGGCATTCAATCGGCGAGCCTGGCCGAAGCCGAACGAATCTATGCCGGGTTCGCATCGCTCACCGCCGAAGCGATATTGGAAGACGGCCTGCACGAATTCCTGATCGAGTTCCTTCGCGTCAACCGCAATCTCGCCGGCATGGTCGAGCAGGAATACAGGTTCAATCACTGATGCTTTTGTCCATCCAGCACACCACCGAATATCAGTTCGACAAGCCCGTACGCTATGCGTTGCAAAGGTTGAAGTTGCGGCCAAAGGACGGCGCGGGACAGACCGTCAGCGACTGGAATCTGGTTATCGACGGCGGCAAGATCGAGGCCGAGCATGACGACCCGCACAATAATCATGTGACGCTGATTTCCATCGAAGAAGGCCGGACTGCCATCACGATCAATTGCACGGGCCAGGTCGAAACGGCCGATAATCACGGCATATTGGGTCGCCACCGAAGTCACGTTCCGCTTTGGGCCTATTGCCGTCCTACCCGTTTAACCAGCGCCGGGCGCGGTGTGCACCGGCTGCTTTCTGGCATCGACCGAACGGTGGAAGACAAGATCGCGATGCTGCACGAGATGTCGGCGCACATCCTTTCGTCAGTCGAATATCGCACGGGCGAAACCGGTGTCGACACCATCGCCGAACAGGCGATCGCGGCGGGCGCTGGCGTATGCCAGGATCATGCGCACATCTTCATTTCGGCGTGCCGCGCGATGAACGTACCCGCGCGATATGTTTCTGGCTATCTAATGATGAACGACCGCGTTGAGCAAACCGCGAGCCACGCTTGGGCGGAAGCGCATATCGATCATATCGGCTGGGTCGGGTTCGATATCTCGAACGGGATCAGCCCCGATGGTCGCTATGTCCGGGTCGCCACCGGGTTCGATTATCGCGACGCCGCGCCGGTTTCGGGCATGTCATTCGGCGCAAGGGACAAAAGCATGATTGTGTCTTTGCGCGTCGAACAATAGGGTAAAGACAATGAGGGCGGGGGCTGGCAGTTTCAGATGACATATTGCGTAGGAATGTTGTTGGAAAAGGGCATGGCGTTCATGTCCGATACGCGCACCAATTCTGGCGTGGATAACATCTCGACCTTCCGCAAAATGTTCAGCTGGTCAGTGCCCGGCGAACGCTTCATCACAATCATGACCGCAGGTAATCTTGCAACAACGCAAGCGCTGGTCAGCCAGTTGGAGGAACGAACCAAGGCACCCAGTGACCGCAAGCCATCGATCCTGGCCGCGCCCACAATGTTCCAGGCCGCGAATATCATCGGCCAGACGCTGCGCGATACCATCGTCGCGCGCGCATTGACGGGCGACGAGGCCGCGACCCCCAACGCACCCAATTTCAAGGCGAGTGTGATATTGGGCGGCCAGATCAAGGGTATGGAACCCCGGCTCTACCTCATTTACCCCGAAGGCAATTTTATCGAAGCCAGCTCCGAGACACCCTTCTTCCAGATTGGCGAAACCAAATATGGTCGCCCGATATTGGTGCGCGGATTTGAATCGCACATGTCGTTTGCCGACATCACGAAATTGCTGATGGTGTCGTTCGATTCCACATTGAAAGCGAACCTCTCGGTCGGGCTTCCGCTTGACCTGATGCTCTACAGGAATGACGACTTTCACGCCTTCCACGAGCGTCGCATTACCGCGGACGATCCCTATTTCGAAAGTATTTCCGATGGCTGGAGCCAAGCGTTGCGCGACGCGTTTCACTCACTGCCGGATTATCCGTTGGAGGAGCCAGAAGCGGCAGCGCGTACCGCTGGTTTGGGATAATTTTTATCACGCAAAGACGCGAAGACACAAAGAAGAGTAAAAGTGGAGTCCGCTATCTCTGCTTTTTCACTGCCTCGGAAATCAACCCAAAAGGCGTTTCGCGCAATCTTTTTCCTTCTTTGTGTCTTAGCGTCTTTGCGTGAGATTAAACGTGCACAACGCTAAAGGAAGGCGAGGCGTCGAAGTAAGCCCAACCTATCGACCCAGAAACGGCGCTGCAATTTCTGGCCGAACCCGCGCCAGCCTTCCACTCGCCTTATCGATCATTGCCCAGGTGGTATTCGCCTGCACGATCACCTTGCCCGCAGCATCGACAAAATCCACCCGCCGGTCAAACTGCGCGCCTTTGGGCTGACTTTCGATCCAGGTCCGGCCCGTGACGCTTTCGCCCGCTGCAATATTGCCGCGATAATCAATCTCGTGCCGCGTCACGACCCAGAAATACGCCGCGATATGTTCAGGGCTCGCCACCGCCTGCCAGTGCGACGTCGCCATATCCTGAATCCACCGCACCCACACCGCATTGTTGACGTGGCCAAGCTCGTCGATGTCGGCAGGGGTTGCGGTGAAGGTTCGGGTGAAGGGCATCCACGCCTTTATCGGCAGTTAGGCGCGGAAGGTCAACTAGCAGCGGTCGAAATTGACATATCGCTTACGATATGATAGAAATGATCATGATTTTAGACACCGATGTCATCATTGCTGCCATTCGCAGCACCAAAGGAGCATCGGCAGAGATTATACGCCGCGTATTGCGAGGGGAAATGCATATCGAACTGACGGTTGCGATGGTATTGGAGTATGAATCGGTCGCGACGCGCGAAGAGCATCTTCAGGCCGGTGAACTGACGGCGGCCGAGGCACTCTGGCTGATTGACGCTCTAGCTGCCTTGGCCGACCCCGTCGATATTCATTTTCGGTGGCGGCCGCAACTGCGCGATGCTGATGACGAAATGGTACTAGAGGCGGCAATTAATGCACAGAACCGAACAATTGTGACATTCAACACGCGCGACTTTGCCATGGCCGCCGACCGGTTCGACGTCCATTTGGCGACCCCGCGCGAGATACTGGAGAAACTGAAATGAGTGTTGCCAGCAATTACGCCCTGCGCCTTCCCGCCTCGCTAAAGCGAGAACTGGAAAAGGTCGCACGCGAGGACGGCACCAGCCTGAACCAGTTGATCGTAACGGCAGTGGCCGAAAAGCTGTCAGCCTTGCGCACCACCGATTTTTTCGAAGAACGACGGGCGCGGGCGGATGTTGAAACAGCGTTGGAAGTGATGACGCGGGAACGTGGGGAATACCCTAGGGATGGGGACGAGGTCTCATAATTCAACTCTCTACAAGAAGGTAAGAATAATATGGGCGATTCCGTATCCTATGCCGATTGCGACGATATTCGGAAAATCAAAAAGCAATGGACCAAATTAAGCGGGTTGCATCGTCGGGATGAATGGTCCGCTGCTGTTGTTAGCGGCAACTTCGGCAGAAATTGCCGTAAATCTGGCAATTCGAGCAGAGTTTGCCGAGCGAGGAATAATCGATCACGGAGCGATAGATATTGTACTCAAATCCGCGAACGGATTGCAGGGCAAATTCACAAGGCTTTTAAGGCCGATTATTCAGGACCAAGATCGCAAAACGGCTACAAAGAAACTTTGGAAATTCGCCGAAGCGATTAACCGCAGCAGAAATGAAATTGTTCACATTGGTGATTCAGATCAGCTGCTAAGTCAAAAGAGACGATTCGTGTTGCCCCTGGTCCGGCTTTATGAACCGACGTTTACGCTTCGCGACCCGTTCAAGAAAGGTCCGAACACAAAGGCAAAAGTTGCCAAAAAGCGACGCGCAGCAGAAAATCCCGCAGCCTAGGTTCTTCTCACTCCACCATCCCCAACTGCCAAAGCAAAAACGCTGCCTCCTCGGCATTTTCGCGCAACCGTTCGAACCGCCCGGACTTGCCACCATGGCCAGCACCCATATTGGTCTTGAGCAACAGCACATTGTCGTCGGTCTTCATCGCGCGCAATTTGGCGACCATCTTTGCTGGTTCCCAATAAGTCACGCGCGGGTCGTTGAGGCCTGCGGTCCACAGCATTGGCGGATAGGCCTTGGCCTCGACATTGTCGTAGGGCGAATAGCTGCGGATATAGTCGAACGCGGCCTTGTCGGTGATTGGATTGCCCCATTCGGGCCATTCGCCCGGCGTCAGCGGCAGGTCCTTGTCGAGCATGGTGTTGAGCACATCGACAAAGGCGACGTGGCTGACCACCGCGCCGAACAGTTCGGGCGCCTGATTGACCACCGCGCCCATCAGCTCGCCGCCTGCCGAGCCGCCGCTCGCGGTGACCTTGCCTTTGCTGGTGAAGCCAAGCTCGATCAAGCCCTTTGCCGCATCGACAAAATCGTTGAACGTGTTGGTCCGTTTGGTCAGCTTGCCATCGAGATACCATTGATAGCCCAAATCATCGCCGCCTCGAATATGCGCGATGGCATAAGCAAAGCCGCGGTCGACCATCGACAGGCGATTGGCGCTGAAACCGGGCGGCACGGCGTAGCCATAAGCGCCATAGGCGTACAAATGAAGCGGCTGGCTGCCGTCTTTCTTGAAGCCCTTTTTCATCAGCACCGACACCGGCACCTTGGCGCCATCGCGCGCAGTGATCATCACGCGTTCGGTGACATATTGGCTCGGATCATAGCCACTGGGAATTTCCTGGACCTTCAGCGTTTCGAGCTTGCCGTCGGCCAAGTTATAATCGAACACCGTGTCAGGCGTAACCATCGATTCATAGCCGAGCCGCAGCTTTGTCACATCATATTCGGGATTATCGCCAAGGCCTGCGTCATAGCTCGCCTCGGGAAATTTGATCGGCTGCACCTTCTTGGCATCGGCATAATCGCGGATTTCGACCTGATCGAGACCGTCGATGCGGCCTTCGGTCACATAGAAATTCTTGAACAAAGCAAGGCCCGTCAGATAATGGCGGTCAGATCCGGCGATCAACGTTTTCCACATCCCCGGAGCCTTCAGGCTAGCAGTCGCCACGCGGAAATTCACATGATCGTCATTGGTGTGGATGAACAGCGTACCGTCGCGGACATCGACGGAATACTGCCGACCCACTTGGCGCGGCGACACCATGATCGGCGTCGCGGTCGGGTCGCTGGCAGGCACCAGCCGCACTTCGCTCGTGACATTGTCGCCAGTGCCAATAACGATCCAGTCCTCCTGCGCGGTCAGGCCGACACCGACGCCAAAGCCGATATCCTGCTCCTTGTAGAGCAATTTCGCCTTGGTCAGCTCCT
Organism: Sphingomonas paucimobilis; assembly: GCA_943369235.1. GTDB lineage: Bacteria > Pseudomonadota > Alphaproteobacteria > Sphingomonadales > Sphingomonadaceae > Sphingorhabdus_B > Sphingorhabdus_B paucimobilis_A. The sequence continues at coordinate 37,022 of CALRMO020000001.1, read as the reverse complement.
CGCCCAGGCGATGATACCAGGCATTGTCGGTGCGCCAGTTCTCGTTGGCAAGGCCATAGACAACGCCCTTGCTGTCCGACGACCAGACAATGCTCGACAATGTGCCGGGGATGACATCCTTCAGCTCCGCGCCCGTCGTCAGATCACGGAATTGCAGGTCGAAGCGTTCCGAACCATTGTCGTCATAAGCGTACGCCAGTAACTTGCCATTGGGGCTGACCTCGGCCGCGCCAAGGCGGAAATATTCCTTGCCCTTGGCGAGTGCGTTTTCGTCAAGGACCAGCTGGTCCGCACCGCCCGCAACAGGCTTGCGGTAATGCTTGCGATACTGTCCGCCGGTTTCAAACGTTGACCAATAGATATAATCGCCATCCTTTTGCGGGACCGAACTGTCATCCTCCTTCACCCGTCCCTTCATTTCCTGAAAGATCGTTTCGGTGAGCGCGGCCTGCGGGGCCATTTGCGCTTCGAAATAGGCATTTTCGGCCTTCAGATGGTCGAGGATTTCCGCATCATCAATCGTCGGATAGCTCTGATCCTTCAGCCAGTGATAGTCGTCGGTCAACGTCACGCCATGATAGGTGGCGCTGTGCGGGCGCTTGGCGGCGACGGGCGGCTTGATGGTTTCTGCGGTCATGGTCTCTTTCTGGGCGAATGCGGGCGAGGACTTCAGGCTTATTGCCAAAATCAGTGGGAGCAGTGCTTTCATGAAAGGCCTTCCTCGCTTATATGGTCGGCGCAACCATATGAACGGAAGTGTCACATGTCCACCTATGAAGCCCGCCTGAACGCCCTCCGCGCGCAACTGAAAAAAGACCAGCTCGACGGTTTCGTCGTGCCGATTTGCGACGAGCATATGTCCGAATATGTCGGCGATTATGCGCAGCGGCTTGGCTGGCTGACGGGCTTTGGCGGTTCGGCAGGGAGCGCGGTTGTTTTGAGCGAGGAAGCCGCGATCTTCACCGACGGGCGTTACACGCTTCAGGTGCGCGAGCAGGTCTCGGCCAAAAACTGGCAATATGTCGGCGTGCCGCAGACAAGCATTTCCGACTGGCTGAAGGAACACGCCCCCGAAGGCGCGCGCATCGGTTATGACGCGTGGGTCCATACCAAGGGCTGGGTCGAAAGCGCAACCAAGGCGCTCGCGGCCAAGGGTGCCGAACTGGTCGCAGTCAAGAGCAACCCCATCGACGCGGTCTGGGCCGACCGGCCCGACAAGAGCGACGCGATGCTGATGGTTCATAGCGACCGCTATGCCGGACAGAACAGCGCCGAAAAACGCGCCGCGGTTGCCGAATGGTTGACCGCGAACAAGCTCGACAGCACGGTGATTTCGGCGCTCGATTCAGTGGCGTGGTTGCTCAACGTGCGTGGGTCCGACGTGTCGAATACGCCCGTCGCGCTCAGCTTCGTGCTCGCCCACGCCGATGGCACCGCCGACCTGTTCGTCGCACCTGAAAAGGTCAGCGACGAAGTACGCGCGCATTTGGGCAACGCCGTCCGCCTGCGTACCCCGCTGGAGTTTGTGCCCGAGCTGAAAGCAATGAGCGGCAAGCGGATCGCAGTCGACCCCGACCGTGCGGTGTCGGCAATCTTCGGCGCGTTGAAGGATGCTGGCGCGACCATCATCGAAGCCCGCGACCCGACTATATTGCCCAAGGCGGTCAAGAACCCCATCGAGCAATCGGGCCACCGCGCCGCGCAAGCCCGCGACGGCGCAGCACTCAGCCGTTACCTGCACTGGCTGAGCCAGGAAGCGCACAAGGGCGAGCTGACCGAACTCTCCGCCGCCGCGAAGCTGCGCGAGTATCGCGAAGCCACCGGGATGCTCAAAGACCTTAGCTTTGACACGATCTCCGCCGCTGGACCAAACGGTGCGTCCCCTCATTACAAGGTCGATGAAAAATCGAACCGGCGGATCGAGCCGAACAGCGTCTACCTGTGCGACAGCGGCGGGCAATATCTCGATGGCACCACCGACGTCACCCGCACGATCTGGGTCGGTCCGGGTGAGCCGACGGCGGAGATGAAAGACCGCTTCACCCGCGTACTCAAGGGCCATATCGCGCTGGCAATGGCGGTCTTCCCCGAGGGGACGCGCGGCGCTCAACTCGACACGCTGGCGCGCGCGTCACTCTGGCAAGCTGGCGTCGATTACGCCCACGGCACCGGCCACGGCGTCGGCAGCTTCCTCGCCGTTCACGAAGGCCCGCAACGCATCGCTAAGTTTAGCGGCGGTCAGGCAGGCGCGGACGAACCGCTGCACGCCGGCATGATCCTGTCGAACGAGCCCGGCTATTACAAGCAAGGCGAGTACGGCATTCGCATCGAAAATCTGGTGCTGGTCGAAGAGCGCGAGATTGCAGGCGCGGAAGGGCGTTATTTTGGGTTTGAAACGCTTACCTTCGCACCGATTGACAAGACGCTGGTGGATACGAGCCTGCTAGGCCGCGACGAATTGCGCTGGTGGGATGCGTATCACGCCAAGGTACTGGAGGTCGTCGGGCCGCAGTTGGATGGCGAGGCGCTGGCGTGGGTGACGGAGGCGTGTGTAGGTCTAGGAAAAACGGATAGGCTAGATGGCGAATGATCATTACGCGCCTCAGTTCTATTTGCGTAACTTTGCGATCGATGCTGACAAGAAAAAGGTAACGGCGGTCAAAAAGCAAGGGTCGAAAGCGATTTGGCAAATCTGCTCAATCCGCTCAATAGGATCGGCTAAAGATCTCTACACAAGGCAAGTTGGTAGCGAGCTAGTGTCCTTTGAAAGCAAGATTGATCGCACCATTGAATCGCCTCTGGCGAAAACCCAAACTTGGCAGAAAATCTGTGCGGGAGATGCTCACCTGCTTGATGCCTCAGATAAACCCATGCTGTACGCGATAGTTCGGCATCTTGAGGCCAGAACGCCCCATTGGCGCAAAACGATGGAGGAATTGTCGCAGCTCTCAAGCAATCCGGGCTTTACGATGGCCGATAGCGAGCGTGCGTTTTTTGCAAGCTTGAGAGATGACTCGTTCGTTGCTGAGGAAGTTTTCGAGAACCAAGCATCATCGCTAGGTTGGACAGTCGAAAACTATCATCGCGCCAATATCTCAGTGTTCCGGACATCCGTTCGTCTCAAAACATCCACAAATCCTGTTTTCAATATTCGAGTTCCGGATCACCCAGGGCTTTATTTGCCGCTGCCTGGAATGATACCTTATATGAATGTATTACCAATTACGCCTCATGCGCTAGTCACCCTTGTGATGGGCGATATCGGCAGCGGTTTCATAAACATGGAGATCGATGATAGCGCAGCGGCCGGATTTAACCGACAGCGAGTCGGCCAGTTTGCCTTTTTTCCCACTATCAATCATCTCATTTGCGATAGGGAAGATGTGGTCTCCGAAATGACGTGGGGACCATATTCGTTAGATTATGAAACCGACAAAAAAGTCGTCTTTTCTCGCACCGACGCCAAAGAGACGATTCGGACCTAAGCCGCCAACCTAACCTCCGCCGTAATCACCCCCGCCGTCACGCGACAATTCCGGGGACACTATACAAATTAAATCCCTTCCTTCATCGTGTCTTTGTGCGAACCAAAAAGCGCAGGCTAAAAACATAATCTCAGCCAAAGACACAAAGAATGCCGGATCCTAATCGCCCCACCCCATCTTGCAATTTACCGCTTTTGCGCTATCTTCCAACCATGAATGCACTCTCCCCCATCGTTTCCGAGTTCGAAACGCTCGAACAGGCCGAGGCTTATGAGGCCTGGCTGCGTGCCAAGGTTGCGGCGTCGCTGGCCGATGGCCAACCGACCATTGCGCATGACGAGGCGATGGCGCAGGTGCGCAAGATAATCGAAGACAAGCGTGCCGTTGAAGCTCGTTTGGCGCGCTAGTGCTCTTGCTGACCTGACAACGATCATCGATTATATCGCCGAACGCAATCCGTTGGCGGCAGACCGGCTGCAGGATGCGATCGAGAACTGCGCCGAGCGCTTGCCCGAACATCCATTTCTGTATCGGAATGGCAGGGTTGATGCCACCCGTGAAGCGGTGGTACATCCCAACTACATCCTGATTTACCGTGTCGGCACGGATGAACTCGAGATTGTCAGTGTGCTACACTCACGCCAGCAATATCCTTGAGGAAATTAGGGTGGGCGACAAATTCACGCGTCCAGAACCCGTGCCAGCCTTTTGTGCATCTTCTCCGCAAAGGGATTGACCACCGTCACCCCGCGCCATGCAAAGCCGTCCTGCATATCCTCCGACAACAGCAGGCTACAGCCCCCGGAAGCTGCGGTTGCCAGAATCAGCGCATCCCAAAGTTGCAGCTTATGCTCGGTGGCAAGATCGATGGCGTCGGCAAACGCTCCGCTGTCGGCGGGGGCTACGTCGAACTCGTCAAAACAACGCAAAAGCTGTTCGCGCGCGAACTCGCGGTCGCGCGTGTCTCTCACCAAAACAGAATATAACTCGCCCAGAGCTTGTTGCGGGGCCACGCAAATGCAGTTTGCGGCAAGCTTGTGATGCAGTGACCTCGCAGCTTCAATCTTAGCAAAATCGTCCGAATGATTTTCAACGCCTTGAATATAGACCAATATGTTTGTGTCGTAGGCGACCCGCTGACGGGTCAAGGAATGTCCCTGTCAGACCGGTCATACAGGTCCTCACGCTTCCAAGGTTTACCGTGAATGACTGGCCGACTTTCAAGTTCAGCAAGAAATTCTTCGGTCGATCTTTTCTTTTCCCGTTTTTTGGGAGGGGTAATCTCGGCCACTACCCTGCCACGTGAAGTCACGGCAAAGCTTTCGCCATCGGCGACATCGCGAAGAATTTCTGAAAAGCGCTGGTTTGCTTCGGTTGCGGATACATATTTGTCCATGACCAACTTATAGTGGTAACCACTAGAAATGTCAATTCACCTCAAACCTTATGATGCGCCCCCAAACTCGCCCTGATCCGGTCGAGTGTCCCCTTGCGAATCGATTTTTTGTTCCACGCATAGGCCTTGCCCGGAAGCTGCGCCAACTGGCCCGCGAGGGCCAGCGCCTTCGCCTCGACCTTGTCCGCCTCGGCCAGCATGTCGAGATAGCCTGCCTCGACCGCGCCTTCGGGGTTGTATATAAATCCGTGCACCATCGCGCGGGTCAGGTGCTGGGGGCTTAGCCGGTCGCGGGCGAGTTCCATGGCGAAAATGGGCAGGTTCATGCCGGTAATCGCCTCGTTCGCGCCGATCTTATACTCTCCGCTCGCGCCAACACGGGTGTCGCAGGCGTTCAGGATGAACACGCCCATCGCAATTGCATGGCCGGTGCACGCGGCGACCACGGGGAGCGGCCCGCCATACAGCCGCACCAACAATTCGGCGCCTGCATCGAGCAATTTATACACCCCGTCCGCGCCAAGGCTGGCAAAGGCGTTGAGGTCGAACCCCCCAGAAAAGCGGCCATCGCGTCCCGCCAGCACAATCGCCTTTGCCTCGGCCTCCGCTGTGTCCAGCCCTACGTTCAGCGCAGTTATCATCTCGAAGTTGATCGCATTGGCCTTGCCATCGTCCATGCGGATCAGGGCGACGTCGTTGGTGATTTCGACAGTGGCGGACATATTGGCTCTCCCTTGATTTAACCATGCGATTAAAGCGGTGCTTTACGTAAACGTCAATTCAAATCTGCGTTCCCGTTAATACCCGCTTTGTCATCCTCGCGAATGCGGGGATCCATGGTCTGCCTTATCCCGTCTTGACCAACTATGCGGTGAGCCTTTGAAATGTCACGCCATGGATTCCCGCTTTCGCGGGAATGACATTTTGTTTTGTTACAAGCGGTGCTTGACGCGGAACCTACCGAGCAGCACTGTTCGGGTCAGATTCAATCGCCTTCAGGAGTTCCCCCATGACCCAGACATTATCCGATTACACGCCAGCCAAGGTCTGGGAATGGAACAAGGACAATGGCGGCCGCTTTGCCAATATCAATCGGCCAACCGCTGGCGCAACGTACGACAAGGAACGCCCGGTCGGCAAGCATCCGATTCAGCTTTACTCCCTCGCGACGCCCAATGGCGTGAAGGTAACGGTGATGCTCGAAGAACTGCTCGCACTAGGGCACAGCGGCGCCGAATATGACGCCTGGCTGATCAAGATCAACGAAGGCGACCAGTTTTCGAGCGGCTTTGTCGAGGCCAATCCCAATTCGAAAATCCCTGCGCTTTTCGATCACTCGACGCCGGAGCCGACTCGCGTGTTCGAGTCTGGATCGATCCTTTTGTATCTCGCCGAAAAATTCGGCGCGTTCCTGCCGACCGAGCATCATGCGCGCACCGAGACTCTGAACTGGCTGTTCTGGCAAATGGGTAGCGCACCGATGCTAGGCGGGGGTTTTGGGCATTTTTATGCCTACGCGCCGTTCAAGATCGAATATGCCATCGACCGCTATGCGATGGAGGTGAAGCGGCAGCTCGACGTCCTTGACCGCAACCTCGCGACTCGCGAATATATGGCGGGTGACGTATATACGATTGCCGACATGGCGATCTGGCCCTGGTATGGCGCGCTCGTCAAAGGACTGGTTTACGAAGCGGGCGAGTTTCTGCAGGTAGGAGATTATAAGAACGTCATTCGCTGGACCGACCAGCTTGCCGAGCGACCGGCGGTGAAACGCGGAAGAATGGTCAATCGCGTGATGGGCGACCCGGCCAGCCAGTTGCACGAGCGGCACGATGCGTCGGATTTCGATACCAATACGCAGAACAAGGTGGCACCCGCACTGGATTGACTTGTTCAATTTGTTCTTGTATTGTTCTTTTTCAATGAGGGAGAGATTCGATGATTGGATATGTAACAGTCGGAACCAATGACCTTGCAAAAGCGGCGGTTTTCTATGACGCGATCGCCGCTGAAATGGAAACGCCGCGGATGATGGATTTCGAAACGTTCATCGCTTGGGGAAAACCCGGTGGCGCCGCTGGAATTGCAGCGACAAAACCGCATGACGGCGGGGCGGCTACGGTCGGCAATGGCGTGATGGTTGCGTTTGAGGCCAAAGACAAGGATCAGGTCCACCGGCTCTACGACATTGCGCTTGCCAATGGCGGTACTTGCGAAGGTCCTCCGGGACCGCGCGGCGACGGTTTTTACGCTGGATATTTCCGCGACCCCGATGGCAACAAGCTGAATGCATTCGTGATGGGTCCAGCGGAGGCTTAGTCGAGTAAGGTGCCAACTTAGTGCCAACTTTGGCCGGAAATGATAAGTCTATGTCCAGCCTGCTCGAACATCCACTCCATCTCGGTCTTGGCGCGACGGCCATTATGCAGCCTGCCTTTACCGGTATGGAGTGGTATGAAGGCTATGCCGCACGCGCCGCCGCCGACGGTGCGGAAGGACGGCTGGTGTCGATGCATCGCTTTTCCGAAAGCTGGGATAGCTGGGAAATGCACCCCTTGGGCGATGAGGTTGTGCTGTGTCTGTCAGGCCAGATGACCCTGCATCAGGAGCACGCCGACGGCAGCACCGCGTCCGTCACGATCGGTGAAGGCGAATATGCGATCAACCCGCCGGGCTGCTGGCACACGGCCGATTTGAAAGGCCCAGCAACGGCACTGTTTATCACGGCCGGTCTTGGCACCGAACATCGCCCGCGTTAGCGGCGGACGATATCGACCGAGCGTACGGTAAATTCGGCGCCGAGCTGGCCACTGCCTCCGGCAACGTTGAGCATGAGCATCTGAACGGCGCAGTCTGGTCCAAGGCTGAAATCCTGTGTGGTATCGAACCGACCGTGCCGAACAGGGGTCGCAACAAACCATCTGGCGGTGTTGCCAGACGCTGCAAGGCACTGCAGATCCCAACGTACCTCGGAATCCGGAGCTGTTTCCTGCGCTTCATGACGCGCGGCAAAGCGGTAATTACCTGGGGCCAGGAACAGATATTTCCGCATCAGCTCTCCGCGCTCACCCGATCCCGCATAAGCGGTCAGCATCGACTGGCCCTTATCATCGGCCTGGGTGAAGGAGCCGCCGATTGCGGGGCTATCCGCGATCTGCCACCCCGCCGCCGGATAGCGCAAATTGACCGTAAAGCTATTCAGCGAAGCCGTCGTCAGCGTAAGTGCCTTGCTGCCTTTAAGGCTAAGATAATATTGCCTGAAGGCCGGGAATTTCGAAGAGGTCGCAAGCTTTTGCAGCAAGTTGTTCGAAATGCCGGAATAGTTGTCACGATCCGGCAGGCCACCGGCCTTTGTCAGTACCTCGGCGACATTCGCCGGATTATTTGAGGTGTTAATCGCCTCATTTAAAAACGGGGGCAACCATGGCGGTGCCGCACGAATATACGGCACGAGCCCGGCGCGAACCTCCGGATCATCAAGCGCGCCGGTCAGAGTGGGCAGCAAGATAGGAAAGCTGCTTGGCGTTGTCCGCAGGGCGATGTCATAATGGAAAAGCGCCTGCTTCTTGTCGTTGCGCGCTACGGCATCCTCGATCAGCCACAATTGCGTACCGAAGTCCCGGCGTGATACTTTCTGGGATAGCAGCATCAATTCGCGTGCCCTTGTCCGATCGCCGCGAACATCGGCTACATAGCCCAGCAGGCGGATCGCAACCGGGTTGAGCGCGCCGCCGCGCAACGATTCCTTTGCCATCGACTCGACTTTGGCAAGCGTGGCAGGGTCCTGTTTCTCGGCAAAAAGCTCGTCAGCCTTGCGCGATAAAGCGAGCGGGTGATCGGGAACGAAGCGCAAGGCCATGTCAGGATTTTGCTGCCACGTCACATTGGCCACCGCATGAATGAACGACAACCACGCGAGATAGCCGCCCACAAGGCAAATAAGCGCGGTTTTTATCCAGAAGAGCGGCGGCTTCGCGAGCAAGGCGGACAATCGCGAGGTGCCTTTACGTTTTTTCGACATAGGTCTCGCGCGGTTCACCCAATATAGTGCGGCAGGCTGGCGGAGACGGAGGGATTCGAACCCTCGGTACCGGATTTACCAGTACGACGGTTTAGCAAACCGTTGGTTTCAGCCACTCACCCACGTCTCCTGCGCGCTTGGCATCGGCGGCCTATAGCGTTGCGTTTCGCGGGCTGCAATGGTTATCGACAGGACTATAACGCTGTTTCGGAATTCAGGCTGGGATTCGCTCCAGCGCAAATAAGACTCATGTGGTCGCCCATTCATTGTGCGCTCATCAAGGCGATTCATAAGGTTAACTGGGCAATTTCGGGAGTGATGCGTGATGCGCATATCGGGTTATCATCAAGATTTCAGAGCGTATTGCAAGCGGGTGGTGCTCGCGCTCGCCGCCGCCGCCTTGATTGCAACCCCCTCTACCGCCCAGATCAACACGGTCGACCCAAACGATGTGATTGATTCCGATCTCGGAACGCCGCCGCCCGTCGCCCCACCACCCGCCGAGCAGAACACCACGGTCCAGGACGGGGTGCCCACGGAAACGAGTGCTTCGCAAGCCGTCGAACCGGCCACCGCCCCGCTGACCCCGCCGAGCCAGGACACATACCAGGAGGATGACCTGATCGGCGCCGCCGAGGGCGTGTTCGGCAAAGGCGCGCAGGGCCTGGGCAAGCTGATCGAGGACATATTGAAAAAGCAAGGCCGCCCCAATGGCTATATCGTTGGCCGCGAGGGCGGCGGAGCGTTCGTCGTCGGGCTGCGCTATGGCTCGGGAACGCTCAATCACAAGGTAGAGGGACAAAGGCCCGTTTATTGGACCGGGCCGTCGATCGGCTTTGACGCTGGTGCCAATGCCGGAAGCACATTCGTGCTGGTTTACAATCTTTACGATACCGAGGACATCTATAAGCGCTTCCCCTCGGGCGAGGGCGTGGCCTACTTGGTCGGCGGCTTTAACGCGAGCTATTTGCGGCGCGGCGATGTCGTGTTGATTCCGATCCGTGTGGGCGCGGGCCTCCGTTTGGGCGCCAATGTCGGCTATATGAAATTCTCGAAAAAGCAAAAATGGATCCCGTTTTAACGCGGGCGAAGGTCTTCCATCCGTTTCAGATAGCGCGCGAGGACATCGATTTCGAGATTGACCTCGCGCCCGACGTCAAGCGTGTCGAGCGTTGTCATCTGCGCCGTATGCGGAATGATGTTTAGCGTGAAGTGTGCGCGGCCGTCCGTCTGATCTGCGATTTCATTGACAGTCAGTGACACACCATCGACGGTGATCGAACCCTTTGCCGCGATGTACGGCGCCAAGGCAGCGGGCGCTGCGATGGTCACTTTCCAGCTATCGCCGATAATCTCGCTCTCCACGATCTGGCCCACACCATCGACATGGCCGGTTACGATATGGCCGCCTAATTCATCGCCGACTTTGAGTGCGCGCTCAAGATTAAGCCGCGCCGCTTCGTCCCACATTCCTGAGGCTGTGCGCGAAATCGTTTCGGCAGAAGCATCGACAGCGAACCAGCCATCGGCTTTATCGACGACCGTAAGGCACACTCCTGAGCAGGCAATCGATGCGCCGATAGCGACGCCCTCCATGTCATATCCGCATTCGATGACGAGGCGACGATCGCCACGCTGCTCGGACTTGGCAATCTTGCCGATATCAGTGATAATTCCGGTAAACATGGAAACGGTGCCTCTGGACTATGAACGCGCTTCGTAGACTTCGACGCGGTCATTGCCAAGGCGGCGTGTGTCGGCAAGCCGCCAAAGATCATGCGCTTCGCTCAACTGTTCAAGTCCGATGTCACCCAGGCACGCCTTGCCCGCTCCGATCAAAACGGGCGCGCGGTAAATCAGCAATCTGTCGACCAACCCGGCGCGCAGGAAGGCAGATGCCGTTATCGCGCCGCCCTCGACCAGCAAAGTGTTGCAATCAAGGCCGCCGATATCCTCTGGAGCGCGGATGACGTCCCAACCATCGGGGGCGTCGCCGCTCCCAAGCATGATCCGGCGTGGGCTTTGGTCTTCCATCCCGGCGAGCCTGACATCCAGAGACGGGCTATCAGCGCGAACGGTTCCGGCACCGACCAATATGGCATCAAATCGGGCGCGCTCGACGTGCGCGTGCGCGCGTGCGGCACTGCCCGTGATCCAGCGGCTGCTGCCGTCCGCCATCGCGATTTGACCGTCGAGCGACGTGGCCAGCTTTAACGTCACAAAGGGTCGTCCGAACCCGAGCCGGCTGATAAACCCGGCCAATATGGAGCGCACCTCTGCCGCCATGACGCCGGTTTCAACCCTGATTCCGGCCTGTCGAAGCCGCGCAAACCCCTCTCCTGCAGTGCGAGGGTCGGGGTCTTCAAGACCCGCGATAACATTGGCTGGTTGCGCCGTGACGATACTCGAAGCGCACGATGGCCCGCGTTCGGATTGATGCGCGCAGGGTTCCAGCGTCACATAGATGGTGGCGCCCCGCGCGCTGTCTCCCGCCTGGGCAAGTGCCATCGCCTCCGCATGCGGGCGTCCGCCAGGCTGGGTCCAGCCGCGACCGATGACGACATTATTTCTGACGATAACACAGCCGACTGGCGGATTATTCCCCGTGCGCCCGACACCGCGCTCCGCGAGCGCCAGCGCTGCTGCCATGAAGCGCTGATCGTCAGGAGTGGCTATTGCCTCGCTCCTGAGGGCGATGCCGCTTCGCGGGCTTTTTTTGCCGCCTGTTCAGCTTTGGCTTCACGCTCGATCCGATCGACGTCCATGCCAACGGCTCTGCCGAACGCCTTATACGCCTCCTTTTCTCGCGCAATCATCTGGTCTTTCAGTTTTTGCCGTTCGGCGATGGCAGCCTTGGACTCCTCAAGGGTTCGCGTGGCCGGCCAGCTTTCGACATAAATGATTTCCCGGGGCGGCGGCGTCGCTTTCTCCAGAGTATCCAGATAAAAAGTATAGATGATAATCGCCGTGGGCACGCACGCGGCCAGAAAAACCCAGGGGCTGTGCTCGCCGGATGTGCGCAAGAAGGCGATGAGATCGGAACCCGCGCTGCGGAAGGAAACGTCTTTGAAAAAGGACATGTCCCCTCAATAGGGCGGGCGGGCCTCGATTTCCAGTGTTGGAATTACGTCCCGCCCGATATCCTCTAGCTGATGTCGAACCGCACGGTTAGCGTCTGCCAATCCTCGACCGGGACACCGTCGCGCGTCGCAGGCTTGAACCGCCAGGCTTTCAAAGCCTGTTTTTCGGTGGCTCGGGCGAAGTCGGGTTCGGTCGCGCTGAGGATCTGGACCTGGCGCACTCTGCCATCGGTGCCGACCAGAACGCGCACTGTAACGCTACCTTCAATTTCCTGTCTGAGCATTCCGACTGGATAATCGGGTTGGAAGTTGCGTGCAAAACGGGCATCGCGAATCGCGGCCTTGAATATCGGTGTTGGCGGCTTGGGCAGTTCGCGAATGACTGACGTCGCTTCATCGTCGCCGCCACCCTGCGCTACGGTGTCGGTGATTTGCTTTTCGTTCGTAGTTTGAAAGCGCTGCTCATCGGTCACTGTTTCGGTAATCGGTTTCGGCGTAAAAATCGGTGGCAGCTTCGTTGCCTCCTGCTCGACCTCATCTTCGGGCTTGGGCGGCGGTGTCAGTTCGATCGAGCGGCCCGCGAACGGATCGCGCGGCTTTGGCGGCGCTGCGACCATGGGCGACAGCGCCACGGCCAATATAATCGAGCCATTTAACAATATCGCAGCGCCCATTCCAAGCGGACGGGCGCGTTTATCTTCACTATCATAGCGCATATCGGGTCTCCTCTTCACCATGAGGGAGACGCCGGAGCGAATGGAAAGCAACCCGCCCCGGACTCGCCTCATGATAGTTATGTTATATAGTTACATCAAATGCGCAAGCCTTTTAATGCTTGAGCACTCACCCGCTCCGAAATGCATTGGTGATCGGATAACGCCGGTCACGACCGAAGTTGCGCGTCCCGAGCTTAACCCCGGGAGGCGCCTGCCGCCGTTTATACTCGGCAATATACAACAGGCGCTCGATGCGGGTGACTTCCGCACGGTCGAAACCGCGCGCCACTACCTCGTCGACCGACAGATCTTCCTCCACCAGCGCGTGAAGCATCTGGTCCAAGACCGGATAATCGGGAAGGGAGTCGCTGTCTTTCTGGTCAGGACGCAGTTCGGCGCTTGGCGGCTTGTGAATGATATTCTCCGGGATCACCGGACCATCGTGCCCCAGTCCAATCCGTGGGCGATGCGTGTTGCGCCATTCGGCAATCGCAAACACCGTCATCTTATAGGCGTCCTTAAGCGGGTTATAGCCGCCCGCCATGTCGCCATAAATCGTCGCATAGCCAACACTCATCTCGCTCTTGTTGCCAGTCGTGAGCAGCATGTGACCGAATTTGTTGCTGAGCGCCATCAAGGTCACGCCGCGGATCCGCGACTGAACATTTTCTTCGGTGATATCGACGTCGCGGTCGGCAAAGCTTCCCGACAACATGTCGTCGAACGCTTCGACAGCCGGCGAAATCGGGATCGTATCGATCTTGCAGCCAATCAATGCCGCGCATTCGGCCGCGTCGTCGAGGCTTTCCTGACTGGTATAGCGGCTCGGCAGCATCACGCACCACACCCGCTCTGGGCCGAGCGCATCGGCAGCGATAGCGGCGCAAATCGCGCTGTCGATGCCTCCTGACATGCCCAGCACGACACCGGGAAAGCGGTTGGTGTCGACATAATCGCGAAGACCGACGACCATCGCGCTATAGATGTCGGTGGGATGATCCTCCCATAAAGCCTTGGCCCCGTCGGCACAGACCCACCCGCTCTGGCCGCGCTCCCAGTGCGTTATCCTTAAATGCTCTTCCCAATCGGGCAGCCGATGTGCCGCCACCCCATCGGCGTTCAGCACGAACGAACTGCCGTCGAACACCAGCTCATCCTGCCCACCGACACGGTTGAGAAACAGCAAGGGCAGCCCGGTGTCGCGGACCCGCGCTGCAAAGACCTCCTCAAGGCGGCGGTCGTCCTTGTCGATTTCATACGGGCTGCCGTTAGGGGAAATCAGCAACTCGGCGCCGCGTTGCTTCAGGTGTAACGACACATCGGGCAGCCAGCCATCCTCGCAAATCGGCACACCGAGACGAACCCCGCGAAATTCGATGGGTTCGGGCAACGGACCCGGCGCAAATATCCGTTTCTCGTCGAACGTCCCGTAATTGGGAAGTTCGCGCTTATACCGTACCGCCGCGATCTTTCCCCCGTCGAGCAGGGCAATGCCATTATACAGGGCTCCGCCATCGACAAAGATCGACCCAACCAGCATTGCCGGGCCATCATCTGCGGTTGCCCTGGCCAGCTCCTCCAACGCCCGCTCCGCGTGCCGTGCAAAAACTGGCTTCAGTACCAGATCCTCGGCCGGATATCCGATCAACTGCTGTTCGGGAAAAACAATCAGGTCTGCGCCAGCCGCCTGCGCCCGCCATTCCAGCATCGCTTTCGCATTTGCAGACAGGTCGCCCACGCGCTGGTTAAGCTGGGCCATCGCGATTGTTAGCTGGTCGGTCATTGGCGCACCCTATTGTCCACAATCTAGCGCCGCAAGTCGATTGTCAGCGCGGCATTGCCTCGCTAGAGCGACGTCGCGAATCCGGCGGCAGGATTTTTCGGGGACCCACGCATGAAACTGATGACTGGCAACAGCAACCTTCCGCTAGCCAAGGGGATCGCCGATTATCTTGGCCTGCCCTTAACCGACGCCAGCGTTCGCCGTTTCGCCGACAACGAGATTTTTGTTGAAATCCACGAAAATGTCCGCGGCGAGGATATGTTCGTGATCCAGTCGACCAGCCATCCCGCGAACGACAATTTGATGGAATTGCTGATCATGATCGACGCGCTGCGCCGCGCATCGGCAAAGCGGATTACCGCCGTCATTCCCTATTTCGGCTATGCACGGCAGGACCGCAAGCCCGGCCCGCGCACACCGATTTCGGCCAAGCTGGTGGCGAACCTTATTACCGAAGCCGGCGCAGACCGTGTGCTGACCGTCGATCTGCACGCCGGGCAAATTCAGGGCTTTTTCGATATTCCGACCGACAATCTTTACGGCGCGCCGGTGATGAGTGCCGACATAATGTCGCGGCACGGCGACAAGAATATTACGGTGGTTTCGCCCGATGTCGGCGGTGTCGTCCGGGCACGCGCGCTGGCAAAACGCCTTGACGATGCGCCGCTTGCCATCGTCGACAAGCGCCGTGAAAAGGCCGGCGTTTCCGAAGTAATGAACATAATCGGCGACGTGAAAGACCGGTTCTGCATCCTGATCGACGACATCGCCGATTCGGCTGGGACGCTGTGTAATGCCGCCGATGCCTTGAAAGCGGCAGGGGCATCCGATGTCGTCGCGTATATTACGCACGGCGTGTTGTCGGGCGAAGCCGTGAACCGGGTCAACGCGTCCACCTTGCGCAAGCTGGTGATAACCGATTCAATCCTTGCCTATGACGCCGCCAAGGACAGCCCCAAAATCCGGCAAATGCCGATCGCGCCGCTCCTGGGTGAAGCCATCAAGCGGATTGCCGACGAAAGCTCGGTAAGCTCGCTGTTCGACTGATGACCCCCGCCGACGTCGCTCTCGCCAACCGGCTTGCCGACGCGGCAGGCGATGCCATTCGACCTTTTTTTCGGTCTGATTTCAAACATGAAGCAAAGCCCGACGCCTCGCCGGTGACCGAAGCCGACCGCGCCGCTGAAGGAGCCATCCGGCGGATACTCGACGCCGAATACCCCCGCGATACCGTAATCGGCGAGGAATATGGTGAGAAAACCGGGTCTTCAGGCCGTAGCTGGGTCATCGACCCGATCGACGGGACCGTCAGCTTTATGGCGGGACGTCCGATATTCGGGACGTTGGTTGCATTGCTCGAGGACAATTGGCCCGTGCTCGGTGTCATCGATCAATGCATCACTCGCGAACGCTGGGTCGGGGCGACGGGCTATCCTACGACGCTTAACGGCGCACCCATCGCTACCCGTTCATGTTCCTCGCTGATGCAGGCGACGCTCGCCTCCAGCGGCCCTCAGTATTTCAGCGATCACGACGGTGCCCATTTCATGGATCTCGCCGCCAAGACCGCGCATAAACGCATGCTGTTTGGAGGTGATTGTTACAACTATGCGCTGCTTGCCAGTGGCCACATCGACATTGTCGTTGAAGCTGGCTTGAAGCTGCATGATTTTGCTGCTTTAGTACCCGTAATAATAGGATCGGGTGGCATCATGAGTGACTGGACAGGCGATCCGCTGCATGCGGATTCCGGCGGACATGTTATCGCTGTGGGCGATCCGGCACGGTTGGAAGACGTGCTGGAGGCGCTTGCATGTCAGCACTGATAGCGCGCGGCAAAACCGAATTCGTTACCCCGGCGCTGCCCGTTCAGCGTTACCTCAGTTCCTATTATCTGTTTAGCTGCGATGTCGGCAGGGGCGAACAGCTCGAAGACCTTATCCATCCGGAATGGCCGAGCGCGCGCTATACGCTTGAAGGTGTATCGCGCGGTGGCCTGGTGACGGATGAGCCAGCGGTTGCACCGCTAGCGACCATGATGGGCCCCACCAGCAAAGCGGTTCGAATCTGCTGCGATAAAACCATCATGTTTGGTGTCGGGCTGCTTCCGCTTGGCTGGTACCGGTTGACCCAGGCCAATGCCGCGCAGTGGGCAAACGAGGCGTGCGACATCGAAACGAATCCGGATTTTGCAATTTTTGCAAAAATCTGGACAGCCATTCGTCCATGCCGCGATGTGAACGAGATCGCCGCGATCGTTGATGACATCGTGCTTCGCTCGGTGTCGGGACCGGACGCTCTCGAGGCCGATATCGAGGCGGTGCATATGGCTCTGACCGATGCCGACACCGCCAATGTTGCCGAGCTCTCCGATGTGACGGGCATCAGTTCGCAGCGACTGGAACGTTTATGCCGCCGCGTCTTCGGCTTTCCGCCCAAACGGCTTTTGCGGCGCCAGCGTTTTTTGCGAACGCTCGCCAATGTGCTGATGGAGCCCGAACTTAAATGGTCGGCGGCGCTTGACGACCATTATTTCGATCAGGCGCATTTCAATCGCGATTTTCAGGAATTCATGGGGATGTCGCCGACGCGCTATCTCGCGACACCCCGGCCGATCAGCAGCGCAGCGGTACAGGCGCGCGCGCGGACGCTGGGCGATCCGCTCCAGGGTCTGCAACGTCCGGGCTTGCTTGACTGAATTGCTTGCTTTCACCCGCGAATCCCGCTAGGCGCGCGCCTTCCGAATAAGCAGGCTGGCCAATAGGGCTGCCATGCAGGCTTGATACGGACTCAATAAAGGAGACCAAAATGCCCAAGCTCAAGACCAAGAGCGGTGTGAAGAAACGCTTCAAAATCACCGCAACCGGCAAGATCAAGCATGGCGTCGTTGGAAAACGGCACCGTTTGAGCAGCCATAATGCGAAATATATCCGCCAGAACCGTGGCACCAGCGTGATCTCCGATCCCGATGCCAAGACAATCAAGAAATGGGCGCCGTACGGTCTCTGACCTTCTGCGACTTTCTGACATTCAAAGGATATAGATTATGGCACGCGTCAAACGGGGTGTAACCACTCACGCCAAACATAAAAGAATATTGGATCAGGCGAAGGGCTTTCGTGGCCGTCGCAAAAATACCATCCGTGTTGCGCGGCAGGCTGTCGAAAAGGCCGGCCAATATGCGTATCGCGACCGCAAGGTAAACAAGCGCAACTTCCGCGCTTTGTGGATTCAGCGCATCAACGCCGCCGTTCGTGCCGAAGGCATGACCTACGGCGTGTTCATGCACGGGCTGAAGCTTGCTGGCGTCGATCTCGACCGCAAAATCCTTGCCGATCTGGCGATGAACGAAGGCGCGATGTTTAGCACCATCATTGCGCAGTCGAAGGCGGCGCTGTCTAAAGCAGCTTAAGCTTCCAACTTCGAAACAATGCGCAAAAGGGCGTGGGCGGCACTTGCCGTTCGCGCCCTTTTGCTTATGCAGATAACTCTCGTCATCCCCGCGCAGGCGGGGACCCAACTCCGGACCTTGCCGATGCACGAAAACTTTCAGCCGACGGTCTATATTCTGGCAAGCAGGCGGTACGGAACGCTTTATGTCGGGGTTACATCACATCTGATGCAACGCATTCAGCAACATCGTGAAGAAGCGTTTCACGGATTTTCGAGCGACTACGGGGTTAAAATGCTCGTTTGGTATGAGCTGTACGGAACGATCGAAACCGCAATTACGCGCGAAAAGCAGATTAAGAAATGGAACCGGCAATGGAAAATAAACATGATCGAGTCCGAAAACCCCAATTGGCAAGATTTGTCGATTGATTTGGGCTTTCCGCCTCTGCCATCGCGGAAGTTGTGAATTTATGAAAGCGCGGGAGTTGGATTCCCGCCTTCGCGGGAATGACGACAATGGTTAAAATTGAAAGTCTAAAGGCTGGTTTGATAACGGCCATCGAAGCGGCAGACACGCTCGATGCGCTGGACGCGGTGCGCATATCTGCATTGGGCAAGCAGGGGACCGTCTCGGCATTGCTCAAGACGATGGGTGCAATGTCGCCGGACGAACGGCAGGTGCAGGGGCCGGTCATCAATGGTCTGCGCGAAACAGTGACTGCGGCGCTGGCGGAGAAAAAGACCGCGCTCGAAACCGCGTTGCTGAACGAGCGGCTCGCGACCGAGCGGCTGGACATGACGTTGCCCGCGCCCGAAACACCGCGTGGTAGCGTCCATCCGGTAAGCCAGGTGATGGACGAACTTGCCGAAATCTTCGCCGACATGGGCTTTGCCGTTGCCGAAGGCCCGGAGATTGAGGATCAGTGGCACAATTTTACCGCGCTCAACATGCCCGAAACGCATCCGGCTCGGGCGATGCATGACACTTTTTACATGGTGGCCGCAGAAGGCGAAGAAGCCAAGGTGTTGAGAACGCACACGTCTCCTGTCCAAATTCGCACCATGACGTCACAGGAGCCGCCGATCCGGATCATCGCGCCGGGCCGTGTGTATCGCAGCGACAGCGACGCAACGCATACGCCGATGTTTCACCAGATCGAGGGGCTGGTGATCGACAAGGGCATTCATCTGGGGCATCTCAAATGGACGCTGGAGACGTTCCTCAAGGCCTTTTTTGAACGCGATGATCTCACAATCCGCCTTCGCCCGAGCTACTTCCCCTTCACCGAGCCATCGGCTGAAGTCGATGTCAGCTTCTCGGTCGAGAATGGCAAGCGCATTCTGGGTGGGACCGGAGGCTGGATGGAATTGCTTGGGTCGGGCATGGTGCATCCCAAGGTCATCGCGAATTGCGGACTCGATCCCGATGTCTATCAGGGCTTTGCCTTCGGTGTGGGCGTCGACCGGCTGGCGATGCTGAAATATGGCATGGACGATTTGCGCGCCTTCTTCGACGGCGATTTGCGCTGGCTCAAGCATTACGGTTTCGGGGCGCTTGACGTGCCGACGTTGAGCGGGGGAGTGGGCGCATGAAATTCTCGCTGAGCTGGCTCAAGGAGCATCTCGATACCGATGCGGATGTGAATGCCGTTGCCGATTGCCTGAACCGCATTGGCCTCGAAGTCGAAAGTATCGAAAATCCGGCCGACAAACTGGCTGCCTTCCGCATTGCCAAAGTGATCACCGCCGCGCCGCATCCGCAAGCCGACAAGCTTCAGGTATTGACTGTCGATGCTGGCGGTGAACCGCTGCAAGTGGTGTGCGGCGCACCCAATGCGCGTGCCGGGATGCTGGGCGTCTTCGCTCCGGCAGGCGCGACCGTGCCGTCGAATGGCATGGTGCTAAAGGTCGCGGCGATACGCGGCGTCGAGTCGAACGGCATGATGTGCTCGATTGCCGAGCTTGAATTGGGTGACGATCATGACGGCATCATCGAGCTCGCGAGCGACGCGCCGGTGGGGCAGGTTTACGCCGACTGGGCAGGCCTCGACGATCCGGTTATCGACGTCAGCGTCACCCCCAACCGGCAGGATTGCATGGGCGTGCGCGGTATTGCGCGCGATTTGGCGGCAGCCGGTTTGGGAACGCTTCGTCCGCTCGCTGAGGTCTACAAGATGGCCGAACTTGCGCCAATTGCGGGAAGCAACCCCGCACCCGACGTGGCCACGCTCGATCCTTTGGGCTGCCCTGCATTTTACGCGCAGGCGGTATCGGAAGTTACGAACGGTGCCTCGCCCGCATGGATGCAAGCGAAGCTGAAAGCGATCGGCCAAAAGCCGATTTCGTTGCTCGTCGATATCACGAACTTCATCTCGATCGATCTGGGTCGCCCGCTGCACGTTTACGATCGTGCAAAACTGCAGGGGTCGCTCGTCGCGCGCAAGGCAAGGGACGGCGAACAGGTTCTCGCGCTAAACGGCAAGACCTATACGCTGGACGCGAGCATGACCGTCATTGCCGACGAGCGACAAGTCCACGATATCGGCGGCATTATGGGCGGCGAGCATTCGGGTGTTTCCGAGAGCACGACAGACGTGCTGATCGAGTGCGCCTATTTCGACCCCGAACATATTGCGCGCACCGGGCAGAAACTGGCGCTGACCAGCGACGCGCGGCAACGTTTCGAACGCGGCGTGGATCCGGCCTTCCTCGACGACGGCCTCGCCATTGCAACCAAGCTTGTGCTCGAACATGGAGGCGGCACCGCAAGCAGCGTTAAACGCGCCGGCAAGCCCCCAGTTGCGCCGCGCAACATTTCCTATGACACCGGACATGCCTTGCGCCTCGGCGGAGTCGATGTGGCGCCCGAACGGCAGCGCGAAATCCTCGAAAGTCTCGGCTTTGCAGTGACGTCAGATTGGAAAGTCACCCCGCCCAGCTGGCGTCGTGACGTCGAAGGCAGCGCGGATCTTGTCGAAGAGGTCGTGCGGATGGTCGGACTCGATCAGGTCCCATCGACGCCTTTGCCGCGAGCTGACGGCGTGGCGCGACCTACCGCTACGCCGATGCAGAAAATCGAGCGGAAGGTACGCCGCTCGGCCGCCGCGCGCGGCCTGAATGAAGCCATCAACTGGTCCTTCATTCCCGAGAAGGAGGCTGACGCATTCACAGGCGGGTACGCCAGTGTCGCCAATCCCATTTCGGAAGACATGAAGGTGATGCGCCCCTCGCTGCTCCCCGGACTGCTTTCGGCGGCGCAACGCAACATGGATCGCGGCGCTTCGTCGGTGCGGCTGTTTGAAATCGGCCGCCGGTATCTGGCCGATGGTGAGCGGCTAACTGCGGGCGTCGTGCTGGCAGGGGAAAAGACCGGACGCGGTTGGGCAACAGGTAAAGCCGCCAAGTTCGATGCTTATGACGCCAAGGCTGAAGTCGTTGCGCTGCTTGCAGCCGCAGGGGTAGCGACCGATGGCCTGATGGTCATGGGCTTCGACGATTCTGGGCATGGCGATCATTATCATCCCGGCCAGTCAGCGACGCTTCGTCTGGGACCGAAGAATGTGCTGGCATCGTTTGGCGCGCTGCATCCGGCAACAGCAAAGATTTTCGACCTCGACGGACCCGTAATAGCGGCAGAAATCTATCTCGACGCGATCCCGTTAAAGAAAAACCCGGGCTTCATGCGGACGGCGTTTGCTCCACCAGCGTTGCAGCCGGTCACGCGGGACTTTGCCTTCTTTGTCGACATCGGCGTTGCCAGCGACGATCTGCTTCGCGCCATCAGGGGATCCGACAAAGGCAATATCGTGTCCGTTGCACTGTTCGACCAGTTTTTCGGTCAGGGTGTCCCCGAAGGCAAGAAATCGCTTGCGGTGATGGTCACGCTGCAACCCACCGACAAAAGTTATGGCGATGACGATTTAAAGGCGATCAGCGACAGGATTGTCGCTGCGGCTGCGAAATCGGGTGCAGTTCTTCGAGGCTAATTGCAAGGGCCGACCCGTCGCGGCTCGGCCCTTGCTTGTGTATCAATAGCTGTTTAGAATTTGAGGCCCGCTGTGACAAACACCTGCCGCGGATTGCCGTAAAATGCAGTGACAACCCCTTCGCGACCAAGCGATGGAATGACATTTCCGGTTCCGGTACGCAACGGCGTCCCGTCGGCAGCAACGCTCAGGAATTGATAGCCTGAGGTGATATATTCCTTGTCGAAGAGATTTTTGCCATGCAGGCCGAGGCTGAAACGATCATCCGCACTCGACCAGACCAGGCTGGCGTCGAGCAATCCATAGCCCTTTTGGTCAAGAAACGGGCTTGGGACCTCAAACTGATTCGTCTTGCTGCGATAGCTGTAGGTCGTTGATGCACTGAATGCACCAAGCTCAAGCCCCAATGTCGCCGACGCGGTCCATTTCGGCGTGTTCTGGATCCGGCGTAAATCGGAAACATCGACGCCGCTGACGATATACTGCTTATACTCTCCGTCGATATAACCCAGTGTGCCATTGAAGGTCAGCGCCGAACCCTCTCCAGCAAAATCCCGTGCGAATCGTGCGAATGTTTCGAGTTCGATGCCTTTGAACGTCGCCTTTGCAGCGTTTGTGGTAACCCCGGCGAAGCTTTCGAATATCCCGTCGCCATTGGCGTCAACTCCGACCGAACCGGGGATCTGGACATTTTTGTAATCGCCATAGAAACCGGTCAACGCAAATCGCGCGCCGCCAAGGTTGCCTTTCCAGCCGAGTTCATAGCTGTCGACCGTTTCAGGATCGAACAGGAAGAAATCGTAGATTTCCTGATAGCTGCGCACGCCGTTGCGGTCCGTGTCAGGAGCGATGCGCGCATCGCCGCGCGGATCGAACCCGCCGCCCTTGAAACCTTGCGCGTAACTTGCATAGAATAGATGATTATCGTCGGGCTTGAAGCTCACCGATGCGCGCGGGTTGAAGTCGGTAAACTTCGCATCGCCGATGAAATTCGTGAACGCGCCAAGCGAAACTGCGGTACCCCCGAATATCGGCGAGCTGCCGAATATCTTGTTCTCACGCCTGATTCGCGACGTCCTTTTGTCACTGGTGTATCGACCGCCCACCGATACGGCGAATTGATCGGTTAGATCGAATGTAACATCACCAAAAACAGACCAGGTGCTGGTTTTCACTTCGCCCTCGGTGTACGCATTGAGGCCCGGCAAGCCAAGCAACGGACCGGTTGTGCCAAGAATTACATCGAATTGCGTGCTGCTGTCGGCATCAAGATAATAGAATCCAACAAGCCCGTTCAAACGGGCGCTTTCGTACAAAAGCTGAAATTCCTGGCTTACCTGTTCATTGCGATAAAGCGCGGGCACGTCGACATCGACCGCAGCAAGAGAATCGAAATCGATGGGAGTGAAGCTGCGGTCCTTGCGCCATGCGCTGATCGACTTTAGCGTGATAGCATCGGTAAGCTGTGCAGCGGCGTTGATCGCAAAGCCATATGCTTTCACGTCCTGTTTGGGGGTGTTGAGTCCGGAGCGGGTATCGAACACATCATCCAAAACCGGCGCACCCGAAAGCAGGCTGGTAATCAGGCGGTGGCCATTACGGGCGTCGGATTTATCGCGGGTATAATCACCCGAAATACGAATGAGGACAGGTGCGCCATACCCGCCAAGCTCAACGCTCGCGCGTGCCGCCCATACATCCTTGTTATAGTTCTCGACGCCTGCAAGAACCAGGTTGTCGCCAAAGCCCCCTCTGGACAACCGGGCGACCGAGCCGCCGACGCGAACAATATCGCCTAACGGAGCCGACGCCGTGATAACGCCCTCCGCCTGATTATATGTGCCATATGTGGCGCGAGCCTTCAGCGAAAATTCTTGTGGCAGTCTCCGGGTGACATATTTGACTGCTCCGCCGATGGTGTTCCGGCCATACAGCGTTCCCTGCGGTCCACGAAGAATTTCGATGCGCTCGACATCATAGATATCGAGCACCGCGCCCTGGGGGCGGTTGAGATAGACATCATCGAGATAGATGCCGACTCCGGCTTCAAAACCCGAAACCGGATCTTGCTGCCCTACACCGCGAATGAAGGCAGTAAGCGTCGAGTTGGTGCCACGCGAATTCTCCAGCGTTACATTGGGGGTCGTGTCGCTAAGATCGGTTAAATCGAGCGTACCTTGCGCCTCCAGTTGTGCGCCCGAATAGGCAGTAACCGCGACGGGAACATCAGAGAGATTTTCTTCCCGACGGCGGGCCGTTACAACAATTTCGTCACCATCTGCCGCTTGTTCGGCAGCGGCCTCCTGCGCGGACACGGGCTGCGAAATCGCCAAGCCAGAAAGCGCGATGCTGCCAAGCAATGTGGCGCGCACAATTGAGATATTAAGCGATTTCATAAGTCACTCTCCTGCGAATTAGCGGGCCTTTACCCGTTCGGGAACTTGCTCTAGTGAAAGATGAACCACCTTTCAACTTATGTATTACAGGAAGTATAGCGAATGTCGGTCGAACGTGGCATATCGGCAACAATGACGCCGCTAGCGAAAACACCGCGCACCGAACGGGGCCGCAAGACTTTGCGTGTGCTGCTTGATTCAGCCGCTGCCGAATTCGGCGAAAAGGGTTTTCACGAAAGTTCGGTAGTCAGCATCACCCAACGTGCCGGCGTTGCTCTGGGAAGTTTTTACACTTACTTCGATTCAAAGGATTCACTGTTCCGGGCACTCGTCCGCGATATGTCCGCGCAGGTGCGCGACACCGTAGGGCCGATCATGGCCGCTGAACCCGACCGGCTTGAGGGCGAGCGTAAGGGATTGGCGGAATTCCTTCGCTTCGTGCGTGAACACAAGGAGCTTTACCGGATCATCGACGAGGCAGAATTTGTCGATCCGTCAAGCTATCGCGATCATTATGAGAATACCGTAGCTGGATATGTCGCCAGCCTGAAAGATGCGGCGCGCAAAAAACAGATCCGCGAAGACGTTGAAGAGGTGCATGCCTGGGCCATTGTCGGCATGAATGTATTTCTGGGCCTTCGCTACGGCGTGATAGGCGAAGACAGAACCGTGGATGATGTGGCTAACATCGCTGCCGACCTCCTAACAAACGGGTTGAAGCGTTAATCAATCGCCCGTAAGCGCCGCTCATGACGCTCAACCGCCGCACCTTTGCCATTATCTCGCATCCCGATGCGGGTAAGACGACGCTGACCGAGAAACTCTTGCTCCAGGGCGGTGCGATCCATTTGGCTGGCGAGGTCAAGGCGCGCGGGCAGGCGCGGCGGGCGCGATCCGACTGGATGAAGATCGAACAGCAGCGTGGGATTTCGGTGACCTCGTCGGTGATGACCTTTGCCAAGGACGGCATCATCTTCAACCTGCTCGATACGCCGGGGCATGAGGATTTCTCCGAGGACACCTACCGCACGCTGACCGCCGTCGATAGCGCAATCATGGTCATCGACGCCGCCAAGGGTATCGAGCCGCAGACGCTGAAACTGTTTGAAGTCTGCCGCCTGCGGTCGGTGCCGATCATTACCTTCGTCAACAAGGTCGACCGCGAAGGGCGCGAATGCTTCGACATTCTCGACGAGGTCGCCGACAAATTGGCTCTCGATGTCTGCCCGATGAGCTGGCCGATCGGAATGGGCGGGGAGTTTGAAGGCATATATGATTTTGCCCGCAACCGGCTGATGCAGCCCAGCGGTGCTTCGAAGGAGTTCGAGGGCAAGTCGAGCCAGCACAGCGGCCTGGATGATCCGACGCTGGCGGATCATTTGTCCGAACGTGGCCTGAAAAAGTTCCGCGAGGAAGCCGAACTGGCGCAGGCGGGCTATGCTTCATTCGATCTGGAAGCCTATCGCCATGGCGATCTGACTCCGGTTTATTTCGGCTCGGCGCTGAAGGAATTCGGCATCGCCGAAATGATCGGTGCGATTGCGACCCACGCGCCGTCACCACGTCCGCAACCGAGCAGCATCGGCACCGTAGATCCATCGGGCAAGGACGTGACCGGCTTCATTTTCAAGGTGCAGGCCAATATGGACCCACAGCACCGCGACCGAATCGCCTTCATGCGGCTATGTTCGGGCACGTTCAAGCGCGGGATGAAGCTGATCCCGTCGGGGCATGGAAAGCCTGTGTCCATCCACTCGCCAATCCTCTTCTTCGCGCAGGACCGCGAGATTGCCGATAGCGCCGAACCCGGCGACATCATCGGAATTCCCAATCACGGCACGTTGCGCGTTGGCGACACAATGAGCGAGCGCAATGAGCTGCGCTTTACGGGCCTGCCCAACTTCGCGCCCGAAATATTGCGGCGCGTGATCCTGCGCGATCCCACAAAGACAAAACAATTGCGCAAGGCGCTCGACGACCTGAGCGAAGAGGGCGTGATCCAGGTTTTCTATCCTGAAATCGGATCGAACTGGGTGATCGGGGTCGTCGGACAGTTACAGCTCGAGGTGCTGATTTCGCGGCTTGAGGCCGAATATAAGGTCGACGCCTATCTCGAGCCTGCGCCTTATGACACCGCCCGCTGGCTAATCGGCGAAGACAGCGCGCTTAGCCAGTTTGCCTCGTTCAACGGCGGCAATATGGCGAAGGACCGTGACGGCCATCCGGTGTTCATGGCGCGCTCTGCCTGGGACGTCGGCTATCAGCAGGAAAAGCACCCCGACCTCACATTCAGCGCCACCAAGGAACGCTGAATAATCTCACACAAAGCCACAAAGGCGCAAAGATGAGCTTTTTGTGGCTTCGTGTCTTTGTGTGAGATTAATCAGACCGACCGCCAGACTGCGACGCCATAAGGTTCGATTTCGGAGCTGCCGATGACGTAACTTGCACCTCCGGGCGCAGGTGCGGACACGGCGTGTCCCGAAATGTTAAAGGCAAAGGTCAGGAGGCCGCGGCGGCGCAGACGGAGTGTCGGCGGCAAGGGCGTGATTGCGATATTTGCCTCGGCGCACAGGTCGACGAACAGGCTTTGGAGGAAAGCATCGTCGGTCAGCGTGGCGAGATAAAAGTTCCTGCCCGAGCGGACCATGGCGGCCGCGCCGTCTCCGTACGTCGCGAGGACGTCGCAATTTCCCGCTTCGATGGTTTCGCGCCAGCGCCCGCTTTCGTGGCGCTCGCCTTTATAGTCCAGCGTTTCGATGCAATCAGGCCGAAGCGTTTCGACGGCGATTATCTTGATCGGCATGAATGTGCGCAACGGCCCTGGCGGCAAGCCGTCGCTGATCGAAAATTCCTGAGTTTTCGCGCCCGAGCGCGGGCCGAACAGGATGAGGCCGCTGCTTGCGTTCAACGCGTTGACTGAAGCATCATCGGGCATCGCCAGTGAAGGCGCGACGAGCAGCCTGTAGCCATCAAGCTTCGCCTCGCCTGCCGAAACGAAATCGACATCAACACCAAGCGAGCGCAGCACGCGGTAATATTGGAATACCACCTCCGGATAGCGATAGCCCGCGCCCTGCCGCTCGATATCATCGACCCATGCCGAAGCCGGGTCGATAATGAGCGCAACCGGCGCTTTGTCTGCCACTCCCGAAAGGTCGCCGAGCAAGGCCATCTCCGCTGCGACCTGCTCGACTTCGGTCCATGCAGGCGAAGGCTCGTCGTCGGGCTTGAGCAGGCCCGCATGCATCTGTTCCTGCGCGAACGGCACCTGCCGCCAGCGGAAATAGGCAACGCACGCCGCGCCATGCGCGAACGCCTGCAACGTCCAGTGCCGGATCATCCCGGGCGCTGGCCTTGGATTATGAGGCGCCCAGTTTACCGGCCCCGGCTGTTGCTCCATCACCCACCAGGCACCTTTGGAAAGCCCGCGCACCGAATCGAAATTGAGCGCGGCGAGGTCGGGATGTCCGGTGCGCATGTAAGGTTGCCATTCCTCCGCCGGTGCCTTCGCCATTAGCTGGTCGGAAAAACCTAGCGGATAATTATCGTAGCTGACAAAATCGAGTTGGCGGGTGAGCGCCGCATTATCGACGCCGGTGGTCGATGGCGGGATGATGTTGTGGGTTATCCATTGCTCTGGTCTCGCATATCGCCGGATTGCGGCAATCATGACGTCATGGAAGCGCACGACCTGATCGGAGGCAAAGCGGCGATAGGCCAGCCGGTGCGCGGGATTGGTTTCGCACACGGTGAAGAACGGCAGCTCGATCTGGTCGAAGCTGTCATATTCCATCGACCAGAAGACATTGCCCCACGCGGTATTGAGCGTCTCGATGCTGCCATAGCGTGCTTCACACCACGCGCGGAACTTGTCCCGCGCGGCGGGCGATGCGCTCAGTGTCGTGTCGTGGCAGCATAACTCGTTATCGGTTTGCCAGCCAGCGACATATGGATTGCGGCCATAACGCTCCGCTATCGCGGCGGTGATCCGCTCGGCCTGCACCAGATAGGTTTCGCTCGAAAAATCATAATGCCGCCGCGAGCCGAAACCTCGCGTTATTCCGGTGTGAATATCGACTGGCAGGATTTCGGGGTAGGTCTCGCACAACCATTTGGGCGGGGTCGCTGTCGGCGTGCCGAGTACGACCTTGAGGCCAGCCGAACCCAGCGTTTCCATAGCGCGATCCATCCACTCCCAAGTAAAATTGCCCTCGCTGGGTTCGATCCGGCCCCAGGCAAACTCGCCGATGCGGACATAGGTCAGGCCGAGGTCGCGCATGCGTTGCGCATCGCTGGCCCACATCTGTTCGGGCCAATGTTCGGGATAATAGCAAACGCCTAGCATGGCCGTTGTGTTACTGGACCTTCAGCAGATAACAAGCCTGTCGAAGCTTGTCATTTTTGGGAGACAGCAAGCAGAGCGTTAGTTTACGCCGCCGTGCATTTTTCTTCGCCTCCGTGGAACAAACCTCATTCGCCAGTATTTTATGCTGATTCGCGAGGGGATTTCGCAACAGGGGGTTGCAGCACGCATCGTTGTATCTTCCTTTCATCTTGCCATGCGGTCGTTTCGTTTCGTCCGCGACAGCGGGGCTAAGGAGCAGGAATGGACAATCAGGGGCGAGTCCGGAACATCACCGACCTTGCGCAGCTGGCGGGTGTTTCCCCCGGCACTGTGTCGCGCGCGTTGGCAGACTCACATCTTATTGCGAAAAAAACACGCGATCGTATCCAGGCAATGGCCCGCGAACATGAATTCCGGCCCAATATCATGGCGCGAAACCTGCGGATCAAACGTACAGGCGCGATTGCGGTAATCATTCCGCTGGGCCATGAAACCGGACAGCATATTTCCGATCCGCTTTTTATGACGATGTTGGGACATCTCGCCGACGCCTTGACCGAGCGAGGTCACGACCTGTTACTCTCACGGGTCATCCCCAAAGACCCCGACTGGCTTAATCGCATGGCCGATTCAGGGCGCGTCGATGGCGTCATCCTGATCGGCCAGTCGGATCAGTCGGAAATCATCGAGAAAGTTGCCAGCCGGTATCGGCCAATGGTTGTTTGGGGCGCAAATTTGCAGGGGCAGGTCCATTGCTCGGTCGGTTCTGACAACCGCAAGGGCGGTGAACTCGCAACGCGGCATTTGGTCGAGCGCGGATGCAGAAATTTCGCATTTTTTGGCGACCCCGTCGCACCGGAAATTTCCGAGCGACTTCAGGGCTGCCGGACGGCGCTCGCTGCGGCAGGCTTGTCGGATAAGCTCGCCCTTCTGTCCGCGCACCTCACTGCCGAAACCGCGCACCCCGCAATAAGCAAATGGCTTGACGAAACCGGGTCGATTCCAGACGGGATTATCGCGGCGTCGGACGTTATCGCGATGAGCGCGCTGCGTGCGCTTGCAGAGCATGGCGTTTCTGTACCTGGCGAAGTGCATGTGGTCGGATATGACGATTTGCCGTTTGCCAATCAGACCGTGCCGACACTGACGACAATCAAGCAGGACCTGGCGGCTGGCGCGAGCCATCTTGTCGATCTGCTGTTTCGCCGGATTGCTGGCGAGAATACACAGTCGGTCGTGCTTGAGCCCGAATTGGTGGTTCGCCAGTCGAGCTAGGTGATCGCATAGATGATGGTGAATGAGAAATCATGGCCGCCGTTCGCCTTTCTGCCATGTTCTCGCCACGACTAATGCCTATCTCAGTGTTCAAACGACTATTCAACCGAGCTATATTGATGAGTGAAATTGCAATCTCCCCATTGGACGCAGCCGTCGAAGTATCGCCCACCGGCGATGTCGCCGAGCGCGCCGCGCGCCTGAAGCGCGTGCCTGACGATAAGGCGATGCTGCGGGCCGTGGCTGAACTGACCCGCGATTTGGGTACGCCCAATCCGCGCATATTCTGGTCCGACTTTCTGGCATCGGCGCTGATTGGCTACGCCGGATTGGCGGTTGCGATATTGGCCGCACCGGTGTGGCTGAAGCTTGCCGCAGGCGCTGTCTCGGTGCTGGGACTGTATCGCGCCGGGGGCTTTATCCACGAAGTCACGCATGTGAAGCATTCGGCGCTTCCGGGTTTCCGGTTTGGCTTTAACGCCGTCATTGGCGTGCCGTTGCTGGTTCCATCCTATATGTATGAAGGGATCCACAACCTCCATCATGCGCGCACACGTTATGGGACCGATCAGGATCCCGAATATCTGCCGCTCGCGCTGATGAAGCCGTGGACGCTTCCAGTGTTCATTCTGGTATCGTTGCTGGCACCTCTTGCTTTGCTGTTTCGCAACGCTGTGCTGGCGCCGCTGTCGCTTCTCATTCCACCGCTGCGCAGGATTGTGGTTGAGCGTTATTCGGGCCTCGTCATCAATCCGGCCTTCCGTCGCCGCCCGGCCGAAGGCGAAGCGCGCCGCAACTGGATAGCCCAGGAAACGGCCGCAAGCATCTGGTCGATTGTGCTGCTGGCGAGTGTGTTCACGGGTTTCATCCCGCTCGACGCATTTTTGATCTTTCTCGCCATCGTCGCCTGCGTTGCCGTGCTGAACCAAATTCGCACCTTGGTCGCCCATTTGTGGGAAAATGATGGCGAGCCATTAAGCGTTACCGCGCAGTTTCTCGACAGCGTCAATGTTCCGCCGCCGGGGCTGCTTGCATCGATATGGGCCCCGGTCGGCCTTCGCTATCATGCTCTTCACCATCTGCTGCCAAGCGTACCCTATCACGCGCTTGGCGAGGCGCACCGCCGCCTGACTGCGCAGCTAACACCCGATTCGGCCTATCACCGTGCAAGCTATGACGGACTGCCGGGGCTCGCCTATCGGTTGGCCAAAAGCACAATGGTCCGCGGCGCGTAAGCGCTAACCGCCGCTCGCAACCCCATTTTGCCTTACCCGTTAAACGCCGCCAACGCCGCGCGTGCGATTTCGTCGCCGCGTTCCTGCACGAAATGGCCAGCGTCATTGATGAGCATGGGTGGCGGGCATCCGCGAATGATCGTGCGAAGTTGGTCCATGGCCGCAGGCGTAATCACGCGGTCCTGACAGCCGACCGCCATAAACGATTGCCCCGTCCAGTGGTTCGACCACCAGTCGCGCGCCGCCCTTGATATAGCCGCGCCCGGCGAATCTGGCGACGAGGGAACCATGTCAGGAAAGGCGCGGACCGCCGCCTTGTACCGCGCGTCGGGAAAGGGCGCAGCGTAGGCTTTCGCTTCGCTCAGCGAAATTTCGGGTGACGCACGTTGCATAAGCGCCGCTATCTGGAGGTCGGGCTGCGACCGGTTGAACGCCTGCCATTCGGCAAAACCCGGTCCGGGGGGCACCTCTCCTGTTGCAAGCGTTGTGTTCATGACGATTAGCCGCGAGAACCGTTCTGGCATCGCCATCGGCACAGTCAGCCCAAGCAACCCGCCCCAGTCCTGGCAGACCAGCGTAATGTTCGTAAGGTCAAGCATCTCAACAAACCGGATCAGCGACGCACGGTGGAAATCGAAGCTATGAACGCTCTGGTCAACGGGTTTATCAGATCTGCCAAAGCCAAACAGGTCAGGTGCGACAACTCGTCCAGCCATGGCAAAAACCGGGATCATCTTTCGGTAAAGATAGGACCAGCTCGGCTGACCGTGAAGGCACAGGAACACCGCGCCGTCCGGCGATGCGGTTCCCTCATCGATATAATGCATCCGCAGCCCGTCGCCTGCAGCGGGCAGATAATGGGGTTCGAAGGAATAGCCCGGCAGGTCGGCAAAGCAGTCGTCGGTTGTGCGAAGGACTTCTATCGTCATTGAGTTACCTCGGGCAGGGGAATAGTGTAATTTCTGGAAGCGACCAGCTTGCCATCACGCGTCGTGACAACCCAGACATAGGCAACGCTGTGGCTTTCACCTGCGGGTGTGCGGTAGGTCCCCGTTGCCTCTACCACAATGCTCTGGCCGTCGGACGAGCGGGTTTTGGCGATGTTGCCAAGCGTTATCGCATCATAGCGATCAAAGATTTGGGCGAAATATGCCGCGACTTGCGCTTTGCCGACCAGGCGGATCGGCGCGGCCATCGGCAGTTGAGTGACCATGACAGCGTCGTCCGCCATGTAGCTTTCGTTGCTTTGGAGCCGCTCGGCAGCAAAGTCGGAGAGGAGACGATCTACCAGCGAAGATGCCGAAGCAGCCGCAGCGTTGGCGGGCACCGGCGTCAAGACAAGCGACAGCGCCGCAAAGAGGATGGGTTTCATTTTACGCTATGTCCTGAAACTGGAATCGAGGCGGTCCATGCGCCGGAGCAGCATTGGCCAGACGAGCTCGCGTGAGACGAACCGGCCAACGCCGGCATTCTGGATTGCAACCTTATGCACCGTTTCGGGCGAGGTCGCGCCGACGCCATCACGCCCTGCGCTCAGCGCATGAACCTGTGCCTCGCATGCACGCTCCAGAAAATATATTCGCAAAAACGCGTCGGCAACGGTCTCTCCGACTGCAAGCGTTCCGTGATTGCGCAGAATGAGCAGCGATCTGCTGCCCATGTCCTGAACGATGCGTTCCCGCTCCTCAAGGTCCGTCGCGATGCCTTCATAATCGTGATAGGCCAGATCGTGCAGGACATTGAGCGCCGATTGAGTCAGCGGCAGCAGCCCCTCGCGCATCGCTGCGACCGCCTGCCCGTGCGGTGTATGCAGATGGATGACTGCCGCTGCATTCGCGCGCGCCATATGAAGCGCGGAGTGAATGACAAAGCCGGCGGGATTAACTGAACCCGTACCGACAACGCGTCCGTCAAGGTCGACCTTGACCAGCGACGAGGCGGTAATCTCGTCGAACCCCCGATCGTAAGGGTTGAGCAGAAAATGATGATCGGGCCCCGGCACACGCGCTGACAAATGCGTGAAGACAAGATCATCCCATCCGAAATGCGCGACCAGCCGATAGGCACAAGCAAGGTCGGTTCGGACCTGCCATTCTTCAGCCGATATCTGGGTGCCGCCCGGATCAGTGATAACCGCGCTTGCCATTATCGGGACATCACAGGTGCTGAGTGCGATTGCAGCGAAGACTGCCGTGCGACGATCGTCTCAGTTGTTTCATGCTGGCCATCGTGCCGCCAGCCGGGCGGCTTGACCAGATAACGCAACTTGTCCTGCCAGCGCGGCGCGCTGCGGATTTGCTGCCAAAGCCATTGCGCCCCCGACGTCTGGATATCCCAGACCGAATAGCTCTCAAGCTGCTTGACCAGACCATAAGTCGGCTCCTCTTCCTCGCGCTGGAAGGTTCCGAATAGGCGGTCCCAGACGATCAGAACCTGACCGTAATTCTTGTCGAGATATTTTGGTTCCGTACCATGGTGGACGCGGTGATTTGCGGGCGTTGCGAGTATATCCTCGAGCACACCCATCCGCTTCACGTGTCGCGTATGGTTGAAAATGCCCCACAGATTGGCGAAGAACCGGCACGCGAGGAACATTGCCGGGTGCAGTCCGAGCAGGGGCAGCGCGTAATAAGCAGGTTGCAATGTGCCGCCCAGATCAAGCAAGGTGCCGCGATTGGCGACGAGCAGGTTCATCTCCTTGCTCGAATGATGCGAGGTGTGGATCGCCCAGAAGAAACCCGTCCGGTGCGCGATGCGGTGGTCGGTATAATAAGCCAGATCGTTGAGCAGAAAACCGAGTACCCAGCCCCACCAGACAAAGGGGATGTCGAACAGCCGGGCATTTTCGTAAATGAACCAGTAAATGCTGATAAAGATCGTGCCCGTCAGCAGCGCACCGCCGGCTTCCTTGACCAATGCACTGCGAACATTGGCCCATGCGTCGCGTTCGTTCCAGCGATCCCGATCATGAAAAACGTAGATCAGCCGTTCAGTGAACATCATCAGCATATAGGTCGAAAAGATGATCCAAAACCCTGTGCCGTCCGCCACCTTGCGGGCCGTCGTGGCAAGAATGTCACCGATCATTTCCATGTTTCAAACTCCCGACAAACGACGCAGTGCCTTAAGCCGCGCCGCAGTATAGGGTGGATACCTTAGCGTGGCGTCAAGCCACGTCGTCCGCCGGAAGACAGCTTTGCGATGCGAAAAGGTCTCGAAACCGGCGCGACCGTGATACGCGCCCATACCGCTTTCGCCTACCCCGCCAAAAGGCAGACCGGCAATCCGGTGGTTGACGATCGCATCGTTGACGAGGAATGCGCCTGAAGAGGTCTGCGCTTCAATCTGGTCCGCGATCGCCCGGTGTCGCGTAAATGCGTGAACAACCAGCGGCTTGGGGCCCGCATTCACGATTCCGATGGCCTCGTCGACGCCATCGACAGGAACAAGCGGTAAAACAGGTCCAAATATTTCATCCTGCATCAACGGGGCTGATGGATCCGGATCGACGATGATGGTCGGGGCAATATACCGGTCGGCCCGGTCATGCTCGCCGCCATGGACAATTTCGCCTCCGGGTGATGCCAGTAAACCGACTATGCGCTGGTAATGCGCATCGTTTATCACTCGTCCATAATCGGGGTGGGCCTTCGGATCAGAACCGTAAAATTCATGAAGTGCCGATTGCAACGCTGCGGTAAGCGCGGGAATTGCGCCGCGCAAGACCAGCAAATGATCCGGTGACACGCAAACCTGCCCCGCGTTCATCCATTTCGCCCAGGCAATCCGGCGAGCGGTAACCTTCATGTCGGCGGACCCGTCGACGATCACCGGATTGCGTCCACCAAGCTCAAGCGTCACAGGGGTCAGGTGGCGCGCGGCTGCCGCAGCGACAATCCTTCCAACCCGTCCGTTCCCGGTATAGAAAATGTGGTCGAAGCGTTGCTCAAGCAAGGCCGTGGTCTCCCCGACGCCGCCCGTTACGACCGCGATTGCAGCGTCGTCGACATAGCGCGGCAATATCGTGCGCATCACCTCGGCGGTTGCCGGAGCGAGTTCCGACGGTTTAAGGAGGACGGCATTGCCAGCCGCGATTGCAGCAATTGCCGGGCCGAGCAGGACCGGGACGGGAAGGTTCCAAGCGCCGATGACGAGCACTACTCCCAAAGGTTCACGCCGGATATAGCCGTTACCGGGCCACAGGAAAAACGGCACCGGCTGCTTCTCGTCAGCTGTCCATCGTCCAAGATGGGCAAGCATATGATCGATCTCGGCACGGACGAAATCTATCTCGCTCGTCAACGCCTCTCCGGCGCTCTTGCCGAGGTCGGCCCTGAGCGCTGCCAGCAGCGCTGGCTCCTGCTCGACGGTAAAGCGCCGGATCGCGGCAAGCTGCTCCCGTCTCCAATTCAGCGGGCGGGTAAGCCCGCTGGCGAACCCTGCTCGCAATCGCCTTAGCACCAGCGGCATGGCAGGAAAGATTATGGAGGAGGGGGCAGGATGCGCTGTCATCGACGTGTCATCAGTATGTTGTCGCCATCCGGGACCGATGAGGCGCACCATGACCGGCTGCGCATGACAAAGCGGAGATAGCTGGAACGCCTTTGATTGCGGCAAATCTGCGTGTCACAAAACCCTCTCTCTCCACTTTGACTCAAGCTATTCGGATAACAGGTTATAACTGACTGACCAGGTTGTCAAATGTTTGTGTTGAAGAGATTGGCTGGCTGCGCTAACCGCATAGTATGTTATCGCAACAACAGGTCGAGCGACCCCAAGGTGCCGGAAATGCCAAGCCGGCGACCACTCGTGAAGCTCAGCGTACCGCCAAGCGCGATATCGTCCTAAACGCGGCTATCTCATTGTTCGCAGCGCGGGGTTACGAGGGCACTGCGCTGCCCGCGATCAGCACCGCCTGCAACGTCCCGGTACCCTTGATTATCTATCATTTTCGCTCAAAGGAGCAGCTTTGGCGGGATTCTGTCGATGAAATCTATCGACGGCTCAAGTCGCATATTGCGGAGCATTCAGCAGCGATCGTCGACACAAACGACGCGGAATTTTATCGTGCTCATATTCGCGCGCATATCACTGCAATCGCGACGTATCCCGAATATATGCGAATTCTGTTTCAGGAGGGGACTCAACACTCGGACCGGCTGGTATGGCTCGTCGAGCGCCACCAGAACGACATGACCGCCTCGCTTACGGGGCTCATCGAACGCGGTCAGCGGGAAGGTTACGTTCCGCAGATGGATCCCATCCATGCTAAGTTCATTTTTTCGGGCGCGTTCATGCTGCCGATTGTACTTGCTGCAGAATATCGTTTGGTCAGCAGCGACGATCCGCTCGACCCCGTTTTTGTGGAACGCCATATCGATAGCTGCTTACAACTAATGCTGCCAGGCCTCGCCCCGCGCTGAGGGCCGGCGGCATGCATTGCGCTATGTGATGGGCAACGTACGTATGCCCACACGGCAAGCCCACGACTTTTAGCGGCATCAGCGTAGGGACACACCATGTCCAAAATCGAAAAACTGGAGCGGGCGAAGGGATTCGAACCCTCGACCCCAACCTTGGCAAGGTTGTGCTCTACCCCTGAGCTACGCCCGCTCTGGCGGTCGGAAAAGTGTCTTTCCCGACAGGTGAGGCGCGCCGTTAGCATGGGGCATATGCACTCGCAAGCCCTTATAATGCCCTTTTTGTGTCGCCGCACGTTTGCCTGTATTGTGAAATCATCGACTTTGCCCACATAGGGCAGCAGCGAATCCTTTTGAATCCACGGAGAATAGTCTTGGCGACGTTGGGCCTCACCACCGAAGAACAAAAAGCAGTCGAAGCATTCCGGGCCGAGGTGGTGACGCCATCGATGGACAAGCTTGTCATTCTCGATTTCTGGGCCGAG